>JANMPI010000324.1:0-1507 GCA_031369785.1 Acidobacteriota bacterium | reverse complement strand
ACGAGTGTGATGACTCGCGCGAGCACCGAGCCATGGTGCTTCGCCCAGATCAGGTAGTGGGCCCGGCTCAATGAGGCGAGGGTCAGAAGGAGGAAGAACGACGACCCCGCGCTGAGCCAGCGCGCCGCCACCGTCGAGGCCATCCCGGCCGCCGCGAGCGCCGCCGGTACGACACAGCACCACGGGAGCGCGGCGAGCATTCCAAAGATCCCGTGCTTCGCGGGGGCCTCGGGTAAGACGCGAAGCTGGACACGACCCTGTCGCGGGAAGGTCACCGCGCGAGCCGGAAGATGACCTTCATCAGGTCGTCGTAGACCTCGCGCTGCCTACCGTCCTTGAGAGCGTCCGTGGCGCACTTCTCCAGATAGTTCAGGACCATGATTCGGCTGAAGCCGCGCAACGCCTCCTGGGTCGCTGAAACCTGCGTCAGGATGTCCATGCAGGGGCGGTTCTCGTCGAGCATCCGCTCGACGCCCGCCACCTGACCTCGGAGCCGCTTCAGGCGCTTCCGCAACTCCG
This sequence comes from Acidobacteriota bacterium, assembly GCA_031369785.1. GTDB lineage: Bacteria > Acidobacteriota > Vicinamibacteria > Fen-336 > Fen-336 > JANMPI01. The sequence goes on along the minus strand of JANMPI010000324.1, from coordinate 988 downwards.
CCCTGCGTTCGTCCGGTACGAATGTGCTCTCCAGCAATCGGAGGGGGATCGCCTTTCGGCTCACTGTGACCATGAAGCACTATACCCCTGGGGGTATACCAGTAGCCAGCCCGTGAACGCCGCCACACCTAACGACTAGGCGATCACGGACAGCAACCACCCGAGGACTTCAGGCTCGCGTACCGCCGTGAACGCGCGGAAGACCATGTCGACGGTGGGGGGGCCAAGCGCGTCGTCAGGACCCAGTGGTTCCGGGGCGTTCCCATCCTTCGGATTTCAGGAACGCACTCACCCGTTCGCGGATCTCGTCCCGGATCTTTCGCACCGCTTCGACCGGCTTGCCCTTTGGATCTTCGAGCGGCCAATCCTGAATCTGGACGCCGGGAAGGTACGGGCACTCCTCGCCGCAGCCCATCGTCACGAGATGACGGGCGCCCGCGGCCAGTTCGCTCGTGAGCAGTTGCGGCTTCGCCGCCGAGACGTCGATGCCCACGTCCCTCATCACCTCCAGCACTTCGGGGTGGACGCGAGGACCGGGGCGGGTACCGGCGGAAATAGCACGCGCCTTCGCGGGGTCGGCCAGCTGGTTGAAGAACGCAGCCGCCATCTGGGAACGGCCGGCGTTGTGGAGACAGGCGAAGATCACGGTGTTCTTGAGACCCTCCGCGCGGTCCGCCGACTCAGCGGGCATCGCGGAATATTCGCATGGATGACGGCCAGGATCAGGTGGAGCACCACGGCGTCGAACGTGGCTCCTGGTAGCGCGAGGCGGTGCCGAAGGCCCAGCGGTGTAAGGGCATCCCCCCCTGTGCCCGCGCCCCCGAGCACCCATTCACCGGGTCCGTCATGGCGTGGCCGAGCTTGCCCTATGGTCCTCCGCATACGCCGCCCGTGCCCGGCGAAGGATGCGGATGCCGCCGCGGACGACGATCGCGCACACAAGGCTGCCGATGACGAGGTCTGGCCAGGCTGCGCCAGTGATCATGAC
>JANMPI010000303.1:0-3432 GCA_031369785.1 Acidobacteriota bacterium | reverse complement strand
GGCGATCCTCTCCGCGGCCCCGCGGACGACATCAACCAGGGCGCGGACGAGGCCATCAGGCGATTCGCCTTCATCGACGGAACCCGGCAGGCGGCGGCGGGAGCCAGCTACGGCGGCCACCTCGCCAACTGGCTCGAGGCCTCGACCACGCGCTACAAGTGCCTGATCAGCCACGCCGGCCTCTCCAGCCTGCAGACCCAGTGGTCGACCAGCGACACCAACTTCCACCGCGAGCTGATGATGGGCGGCCCCTACTGGGAGAACCCCGCCGTCTGGATGGAGCAGAGCCCGATCGCGCACGCGAAGGACTTCCGGACGCCGATGCTGCTCTCGGTCGGCGAGAACGACTTTCGCGTTCCCATGAACAACGCGCTCGAGATGTACGCGGTGCTGCAGCGGATGCGGATTCCCGCCCGGCTCCTGGTCTGGCCGGACGAGAACCACTGGATCGCGAAGGGCGAGAACAGCCGGGTGTTCTACCGCGAGGTCCACGCCTGGCTGGCGCGGTGGCTCAACCCGTCTCGCCCGCCGTCCTGAGACGCGCGTATCGGGCGCGCAGCACCCACGCCCCCCAGCCCGCCGCGCCCAGCATGACCAGCACGCCGGTCTTGTGGCCGAGCCCGCCGAGGACGAGGTCGTACTCGAGCCAGCCGAGCGCGCCGAGGACTGCCTCCCAGTCGTGGCCCTCGACCTCGGCGCCGGTGTGGCCACCGAGCAGGATCATCTGCAACGCGCGCGCGTCCGCGACGTAGGGCGCGATGTCGACGAGGTTCTCGCCCGCCCACCAGAGCGCGAGCGCCGCCGCGTAGAGGTCGCGCGTTTTCAGGATGAAGGTCGCCATGCACACGAGGGGGATGAGGAACTGCGTGAGCGATCCGCCGAGCGACGTCAGGAACGAGCCCAGGGGCAGGAAGAGGATGTGGCCGGCCTCGTGGAAGACGAGGTTCACGGTGTCGAGCAGCCACAGCGAGTAGGAGCCGATCGGCTCGGTCGCCATCCGCCACGTCCAGTACGCGAGCACGACGAGCACGGCCGCGCGTGCGCCCAGGCCCGCGATTCCGAAGCGGTCGTCCTCCTCCATCGCGCCGGTCATCCCCTCCCCCACGTCCGGCGCCGGCCGCTTCCGGCGAGCGCGGCCCGGATCTCGTCCTCGGTCTTCCGCGGCGGGAACCATTGCGGGTGCGGGACCGCGGCCGCGGGCGCCGCGGCGGGAACGAGGGCCGGAACGTGGCGGCCGAGCGCCGCCTCCGCCATCAGGTAGCCGTGGTTCTCGAGCACGCAGGCCTCGGCGTCCGAGAACGCGTCGAGGTCGGTACGGATCTCCGCGATCACGGAGCGTGACAGTGCGGCCGAATAGCCGGGCGACGCGGGATCGTACGAGGCCGGCGCGCCGCCGACTCCCCAGTACGTGCCCTCGACGGCGCCTTCGCAGAAGCTCGCGATCAGCCAGCGCTTGCGGAGGCCGCGCGCCTGCCGTTCCTGGATCTTCTGATAGCGCGGGACGCGCCAGAGCAGCCCCTTGTCGCTCTCCTCGGTGAAGAGCCCGCCCGCGTCCGAGACCAGCACGACCGCGTGCGTCTTCCAGACCGGCTCCAGCCCCATGTTGTCGTAGTCGCCGCCGTCGGTGAGGCGGAAATCGGCGAGGCACGCATCGCGCTTCCCGTCGCGCGGCGCGGCCCCGCCCTTCAGCGCGGCGGGGTCGAGACGCAACCGCATGGGACCAAAGAGCGGCGGGAAGCAGGCCGAAGCGGCCACCGCGCGCGCGACCGTGAAGTCGTCCGGCGGCCGCATGTACCCGGCCTGGTAGTCGCCCATCCACTCGCGCGTGAACGCCCACGACACGCCGTACGCCATGTCGGTGGCGAGGAAGAGGAATTGGGGCCGCGGCGGAAGCTGGGACAGGCGAATGGCCGTCAGCTCCTTCTCGTAACGGACGGCGAGCGCCTCCACCGTCGTCTCGGTGCGCCAGACGTTCCACGGGACGAAGCGCTTCAGGAACGGGCCGGTGCGGGCGTCACGGCGGGTGAAGGCCCGCAGCGGCGCCGCGACCTCGCGCTCCCAGGCGTCAGGAGAGAGAGCGCCGTCCGGCGGCAGGCGGGAGCAGGCGGCGGCGAGGCCGGCGGCGGCGATGCTGCCTCCGGACACCGAGGCCACGGTGCGGAAATCGGCGCGCGAGAGAATGCCGAGCTCGTTCATCCGACGCAGCGCGCCGAGGTGGAAGAGGGTGGCGCGGAATCCTCCGCCGGAAAGGCAGAGGCCGATGCCCGTCCGGCCGCCGCGCGCGACGGCCTCGCCAGGCGGCTCCATCACCGCCGGGCTAGGGAACGCTGTCGGGCGCGCGAGGGGCCGCGAGGAGGCGGTTCACCCAGTCGACGAGACGGACACCGCCGACCGTCGTCATGTAGAGCTCGGGGCTGTTGATGATGCAGTGCTGCGTGCCGGGAGCGGTGTACGCGGAGAAGTTGGGGTTCGCGCCCTTGATCGAGGCGATTCCCGCCTGCATCTGCTCCGACCACTCGACTGGCGTCGCCGTCTGACCCCGGGTCAGGCCATAGAAGTAGGTCTGGGTCGAGTCGGCGAGGGTGTTGAACTGGGAGAACGTGGCCAGCGGATAGTGGCCGGCAATGCCGGAGTACAGGTCGGCCAGCGTCATCCGCGCGGGATCGAGGTTCTCGAGGGCGAGCGGCCCGATGTCCTTCGGCCACGCCGCCGACACGTCCCACGCCGCGAGCACGGTAGCGAAGAAGCCGGGCGGCACCACGCCCGCCGCGGAGTCGGAGAGATGGACGACGGACGCGCCGCTGTACCGCGCGATGAGGGCCGGCGCCCAGAGGATCGCTCCGTATCCGCCCGCGCTGCAGCCGGTGACCGTGACCCGCGACGGATCCGGCACGTTCTCGGACGCCCACCGCAGCGCCGCCGCCGCGTTGGCGGCTCCGCGATGCTGGATGACGACGGGGGTGCCCGCACTCGGATACGCGCGCGACGCGTTCCCCCAGTGGAGGTCCCCCGTGCAGTACGGGATGTAGACGTGCGTCCACTCGCGGAAGGGATTCTCGGGGTTGGCGCGATCGTAGATGCCGACGAGAAGTCCGAGCTGCCGCGCGAGCTCGGGATCCGTGAAGACGCGGCGCGTGTAGATTTCCATGGCGCACGTCTCGGCGCTCCAGCAGCCGCCGCCGCCTTCGAACTCGACGAGCAGGCGCGCGGGGTCGCCCGGATGAACGAAGAAGCGGTACGGCGATCCATCGGCGCAGACCGTCTCCCCGCCGGGCTCGATCGTCTGCCACTGGGCCGCGGCGGGCACCGCGGCCAGGACCAGGGCGAGAGCGGCGACGGGGGCCTTCATTGCCCGCAAGCCTGATCAATTTCGCGCCATTCTTCAAGTCCGGTTGGGGATTCCCCGAGGATTTCCCCGGAAATCGAACGTCC
>JANMPI010000293.1:0-5520 GCA_031369785.1 Acidobacteriota bacterium | reverse complement strand
CGCGATCGACGACGCGCGATGGGCCAGAGCGCGCCGCACTTCTTCCCGCGCGGCCATGGTGTCGAGGCCGCCCGTCTCCACGATCGTGGGCACCCACGCCGCGCGCTCCACCGGCGACTCGATGCGGGCCAGCGTCGGGAGCAGCGCGTTCAGGTAGGCGGACTTGCCGGCCGGGGTGCGGATGTCGTGCTCGGACGCCGCGCGGCGGATCAGCCAATCCATGTAGCCCGGCGCTTCGTCGAGACGGCGGCGGTACGCGTCGGCGCCTTCCGCCTTCAGGTACGTGTCGGGATCGTGGCCGTCGGGCAGCTCGACCACCTGCACCTTGAACCCTTCTTCGAGCAGCACGTCGATGCTCTTGCGCGCCGCCTTCTGTCCCGCGCCGTCCTGGTCGAAGTTCAGCACCGCGCGGTCGGTGAAGCGGCGCAGCAGGCGCGCGTGCTGGCCGGTGAGCGCGGTGCCGCACGTCGCCACGGCCTCGCCGACGCCGGCTTCGATCGCGCGCGCGACGTCGAGATAGCCCTCCATCAGCACGGCGCGCCCCTCGCGGCCGATGGCGCCCTTGGCCCACGACAGGCCGTAGAGGACCTTGCTCTTGCTGTACGCGGGGTTCTCCGGCGAGTTCAGGTACTTGGGCTCGCTGCCGTCGAGGCTGCGCGCGCCAAAGGCGACCACGCGGCCGGCGTCGTTCAGGATCGGGAAGATGGCGCGGGCGCGGAAGCGGTCGTAGGTCTTCTTGCCGTCCTGCGATTCGAGGACGAGGCCGGCGGTCATCAGTAAAGGTGTCGGGAACTTGCGGCCGAGCGTCTCCAGCAGATCGCGCCACGCGTCGGCGGCGGCGCCGGCGCGGATCTTCTCCAGCGTTTCCTTCCGGAAGCCGCGGCCCAGCAGGTACTCGCGCGCCTTTGTTCCCTGCGGCGTCCACAGCAGGTTGGCGAAATGCTCGAGCGCCGCTTCCAGCACCGCCAGCAGCTGCTCGCGCTCTTTGCGGTCCGGCGTCTGTTCGTTACCGAGGTTCCGCTCCGGCACCTGCATGCCGAAGCTGCGGGCCACGATCTCGATCGCCTCGGGGAAGTTCACCTTGTCGTGCAGCATCGCGAACTTGAACACGTCGCCGCCCTCGCCGCAGCCGAAGCAGTGGAAGCGGCCGCGGTCGGCGGAGACGTTGAACGACGGCGTCTTCTCGTTGTGGAACGGGCAGAGGCCCTTCCACGATCCGCCGACCTTGCGCAGCTGCACGTAGTCGGACACGTAGCGCACGATGTCCGCGGTGCGCCGGACTTCCTCGAGGAATGCGTCGTCCGCCATCACTTATTCCTTGAGCTCCACGACGGTGACGCCGCCGCGTCCTTCCGCGCCGATGCGGACCGCGGCCACGTGGGGATGGCCCTCCAGCATTTCCGCGATTGCCTTGCGCAGCCGGCCCGACCCGAAGCCGTGGATGACGCGCAGCTCGCGGCGATCGCCCATGGCGGCGTCGTCGAGCATTTTGTCCACCTTGGGCAGCGCCTCGTCGACGGTCATGCCCACTAGGTTTATTTCCGCCGGCGAGGCATCGCCACTGCTGTTGGACGTGGGCTTCATCATCGGCGTTCCGCGGGACGGAGCAGGCCCGGCCACGGGCACGACCTGCGAGCGCGGAACGACCAGGCGCTTGCCGCCGATGGCGATCTCGACCGCGCCGTCCCCGCCCAGGCTCATCACCTCGCCGATGACGCCCAGGCTGGCCACTCGCGCGCGGCCGCCGACGACCAACGGCACGGACGCCGCCGCCCGCTCCTCCACGACAGCAATACCGGGCAGGGCCATCGCTTCTTCCTGCGCCTCGCGGATCGCGCCGATGGCCTCGGTGCGGGCGCGGGCGCCGGCGGTGGCGGCCTTCTTCTGCCCTTCCTCCAGGCGCTTGACCGCGGCGTGGATGGCGTCCGCGGCCTTGCGCGAGGCTTCTTCGCCGCGCTTTTGCAGGTCCTTTTTGAACGCGGTCAGCTCGAGACGCTTCCTGTCCTCGAGATCGAGGCGCGCACGCTCGACCGACGCGCGCTCCGCATCGACGGCCGCGCGTTCCGCCGCGATCGCGTCCGCCTCGCGGCGCACGAGTGCCGAGTCTTCTTCCAGCTTCTTCAGCAGCCCTTCCACCTGCGCTTCGCGCGGGTCGACGCGTCTGCGCGCATCGGCCAGTGCGGCGAGGGGGAGGCCGAGCCGCTCCGCCATCTCCAACGCGAGGCTGCGTCCGGCCACACCCATGGCGAGCTGGTAGGTCGGCTCGTACGTCTCCGGGTTGTAGCCGAAGGACGCGCACGCGACGCCCGGCGTCGACTGCGCGTACGCCTTCATCAGCCCGTGATGGGTGGTCGCCACGACCAGCGCGCCGCGGCGCTTGAAGTGATCGACGATGGCGACCCCGAGCGCGCCGCCTTCGGTGGGATCGGTGCCCGCGCCGACCTCGTCCAGCAGCACCAGCGCCGGCGCCTCGAGGTCGCGGGTCATGTCCACGATGTTGGCGAGGTGGGCGGAAAACGTCGACAGGTTCGCCGCGATCGACTGCTCGTCGCCGATGTCGGCGTAGATCTTCTTGAAGACGGGAAGCGCGCTGCCCGGCGCCACGGGAATGTGCAGGCCCGACTGCGCCATCAGGGCGAGAAGGCCGATCGTCTTCAGGGCGACCGTCTTGCCGCCGGTGTTCGGCCCGCTGATCACGAGCGCGGTGTCGCCCTGCAGGCGGAGGGTGACGGGAACGGGCTCGCGGAACGAGCGGCGCTCGATGCCGACGCGCGCGGCGACGTTCACCATCAAGAGCGGGTGACGAGCCTGGTCGAGGTTCAGCAGCGGCGTGCGGCCTTCCACGATCTCCGGCGCGATCGCGTCCATGTCGCGCGCGGTCAGGGCCATCGCCTGCGCCGCGTCCAGCACGCCCAGGATCTCGGCCCCGCGCTCCAGCACGTCCGCGCGCTGGCCGACGCGGCCGGTGAGATCGGTGAGGATGCGCACGATCTCGGCGCGCTCGTCCTCGGCCAGGCCGACGATGTCGTTGTTCAACTCGACCGCGGGCATCGGCTCGACAAAGAGCGACGCGCCGGAGCCCGAGGAGCCGTGGATGATTCCCGGCATCAGCCCGCGGTGCTCGGCCTTCAGGACGAGCACGTAGCGGTCGTTGCGCATCGTGACCAGCTTGTCCTGCAGGATGCGCTCGGCGTCCTTGCCCGTAAGGTACGACTCCATCACCGAGTGCAGCTGCGACTTCAGCCGCGCGAGACCGCGCCGCACTTCGGCCAATCGCGGCGACGCGTCATCGGCCACTTCGCCGGTGGGGAGGACGGCGCGGCGGATCGCGACCGCGACCGGTGTCGCATCCGGCACGTCCACGGCGAGGCGCGCGAGTCCCGGGGCGCCGGTGACCTGGGCCACGCGTCGGCCGATCTCGTTGGCGCTTTCGATGAACGACGCGACGTCGGACAGGTCGCGCGGTTCGAGGTGGAGGCCGCGCACCCGGCTGGCCGCGAGATGGCCGGCGACATCGGGCAGGTCGTGGTAGGGCTGGCGGCCGACGGCCTCGATGATGCGGACCGCCTCGGTGGTCCGCCGGAGCGCACCCAGGACCGCACCGGCCTCGACGTGCGGCGCCAGCGCCTCGATGCGCTCGCGCCCCCCGGCCGAGCCCGCGTAGCTCAGGACCAGTTGGCGGATCGTCTCGAATTCAAGCGTTCGGTAAGAGTTGCTATTCACAGTAAGAGGCACCGGCCGCGCGGGCGGCGGGCGCCTCGATGTCATTGACTGGGTTTGACTTGGGTCTCGCCAGAGCGCTTCCGCCCCGAGACTCGCGATGGAACTCACTACAAGATGAGAAGAATCAACGGTTTTGTCAAGGTTCGGGCCGCGATTTCCGACCGCCGCCGCCGCCGGCGGCGAAGTTTGTCAGTTCGTTGAACATCAACCCGGTGAATGAGGTAGGATCATCGTACGGCACAGGAGTTGCTCCCACGCATCGGGAGCGTCGTGGCCGCGCCCGCAGGGGCAGTGGCCGGCGAGCCTGTTTCCGAAACCCCAAGGACGCGTCGACCATGCAGTTGAGGTGATCCTTCGTGCTGTGGAGGCGATTGTCCGATAGACCATGAGCCCACTCGAATTCGCGATCCTTGGACTTTACTTCCTGACCTTGGTGATCCTCGCGGTCTTCGGGTTCCACCGCTACATCATGGTCTTCCTCTACTTCAGACACCGTGATCAGCGCGCGGTCTCGCTGCCCCTGCCGGCGAAGCTCCCCCGGGTCACGGTGCAGCTCCCGCTCTACAACGAGATGTACGTCGTGGACCGCCTGCTCGATTCCGTCTCGAAGATCCGGTACCCGCGCGAGCTTCTGGAGATCCAGGTCCTCGACGATTCCAACGACGAGACGGTCGCCATCGCCCGCGCCGCGGTCGAGCGCCACCGCGAGAACGGCCTCGACATCCAGTACATCCATCGCCAGGACCGCAGCGGCTTCAAGGCCGGAGCGCTCGAAGCGGGGCTTGCGGTCGCGAAAGGCGAGTTGATCCTCATCTTCGACGCCGACTTCGTAGCGCCGCCGGACATCCTCGAAAAGGCGATCGGCCAGTTCGGCGATCCGCTGGTCGGGATGGTGCAGGTGCGCTGGGGGCACATCAACCGCGACTTCTCGCTGCTCACGCAGGTGCAGTCGATCCTGCTCGACGGCCACTTCATCCTCGAGCACGGCGGGCGCAACCGCGCCGGCCGCTTCTTCAACTTCAACGGCACCGCGGGCATCTGGCGCCGCGACGCGATCGTCGACGCCGGCGGCTGGCAGCACGACACGCTCACCGAGGACCTCGACCTCAGCTATCGCGCGCAGATGAAAGGCTGGCGTTTCGTGTTCCTGCAGGACGTGGTTTCGCCCGCCGAGATCCCCGTGGAGATGAACGCCTTCAAGAGCCAGCAGCACCGCTGGGCCAAGGGATCGATCCAGACCTGCAAGAAGCTCCTGCCCCAGATCCTGGCCTCGTCGCTGCCCCTGCCGATCAAGGTGGAGGCGACGTTCCACCTCACCGCGAACTTCGCCTATCCGCTGATGATCCTGCTCTCGCTGCTCATGTTCCCGGCCATGGTGATCCGCTACAACATGGGCTGGTACGAGATGATGCTCATCGACGTCCCGCTCTTCATGGGCGCGACCCTGTCGGTGTGCTCGTTCTACCTGATGAGCCAGCGCGAGGTGTTCGCGGAGGCGTGGAAGACGCGGCTCAAGTACCTGCCCGCGGTGCTGTCGGTGGGCATCGGGCTCTCGGTGAACAACGCCAAGGCGGTGATCGAGGCGCTGGTCGGCCACGAGTCGGAGTTCACGCGCACGCCGAAGTACGCGGTGGAGCGCGCCTGCGACGAGTGGAAGCAGAAGCGCTATCGCGGTGCTCCGAACTTCGTGCCCTTCGTCGAGCTGGCGCTGGGTATGTACTTCACCTACATGGCGCTGTACGCCGCGACCTACGGGATCTTCGGCACCCTGCCCTTCATCCTGCTCTTCCAGTTCGG
>JANMPI010000287.1:0-3855 GCA_031369785.1 Acidobacteriota bacterium | reverse complement strand
GGCGCGGTGCTCGCCATCCCGGCCCACCAGCTGCAGATCATCCTCAGCCACCACCGAGTATGGCAGGCAATGGCACGCGAAGGTATGGAGAAGCACAAAATCATCGGGGCCATCCACCCGAAGTTCCGCACGCCCTACAAGGCCACGATCCTCACCGGCATCCTGGTCGCGATCGGCGGGGGACTGCTGCCGCTGCGCATCCTCGCCGACCTCACCAACATCGGCACCCTCTTCGCGTTCGTGGTGGTGTGCTCGGCGGTCCTCATCATGCGGCGGACGCATCCCGACGCGGTGCGGCCCTTCCGGGCCCCCTTCGGGGCCGCGGTGCCGATCCTCGGGATCATCACCTGCATGATCCTGATGTTCTCGCTCGCCCCCGAGAACTGGTGGCGGCTCATCATCTGGCTGGCCGTCGGGATGGCCATCTACTTCGGGTACAGCCGGAAGCACTGCATAACCGCCCGCCTCGCCCGCGAGGGATCGACGGCGCGGTGACGGCGCTCTCCATCGTCGAGATCTACGTCTTCCTCCTGGCCGCCGTCGTCGGCTACCAGGTGATCACGCGCGTGCCGCCGCTCCTGCACACGCCGCTCATGTCCGCGACCAACGCCATCTCGGGGATCTCCCTCGTGGGGTCGCTGGTCGCGGCCGGGTCGGACCATGGGACGGTGAGCACCGTGCTGGGGACGGTGGCGGTCGCCTCGGCGACGATCAACGTGGTCGGCGGGTTCATCATCACGGACCGCATGCTGAAGATGTTCCATCGCGCGGCGAAGCCGGCCGTTCCCGCGACCGCCCGCGCGGCCCGCTAGCGGCCGATGAGGAGCGCGGACTACTTCATCCAGGCGGCGTACCTCGCCGCCTCCATCCTCTTCATCCTGGGGCTGAAGAGCCTCACCAAGCCGGATTCCGCCCGCCGCGGCATGCAGCAGGCGGCGGTGGGGATGCTGCTCGCCATCGTGGGCACCCTGCTGCACCACGACATCGTGCGCTACGACTGGATCATCGGCGGGCTCGTGGTGGGCACGGTCATCGGCATCCCGCTCGGGGTGATGGTCCCCATGACCGCGATGCCGCAGCGGATCGCGATCTCCCACATGTTCGGAGCCCTGGCCGCGACGCTGGTCGGCATCGTCGAGTATCACCACGGCATTCCCGAGCGCGCGAAGATGGCCGCTCTCGGCTTCGAGGTCCTCTTCGGCGCGCTCACCATCACCGGCAGCCTGATGGCCTTCGGCAAGCTGCAGGAGCTCGTCTCCGGCCGGCCCATCACCTACCGCGGGCAGAACGCGGTGAACCTGGCCACGTTCGCGGTGGCGCTGCTGCTCTTCGGCTACCTGATCTACAACCCGTCCGCGACCGGCGCCTTCTACCTGATGACCATCCTCGGGCTCGTCATCGGGATCTCGATGGTGCTGCCGATCGGCGGCGCGGACATGCCGGTGGTGATCTCGCTTTTGAACTCGTACGCCGGGCTCGCCTCCTCGGCCACCGGGTTCGCCATCGGCAACAACGTGCTCATCATCGCCGGCGCGCTGGATGGGGCCTCCGGCCTCCTGCTCAGCGTCCTCATGAGCAAGGCGATGAACCGTTCGTTCGGCAACATCCTCTTCGGCGCTTTCGGCTCGCCGGTGGAGGGCTCGGCGAAGACCGCGACGGGGCTCGAGGTGCGGTCGATCAGCGCCGAGGACGCGGCCATGCGCCTCGGCTACGCGCAGCTCGTCATCGTGGTGCCCGGGTACGGGCTGGCCGTCGCGCAGGCCCAGCACCAGGTCCGCGAGATGGCCGACCTCATCGAGAAGAAGGGCGGGGAGGTGAAGTACGCGATCCATCCCGTCGCCGGGCGCATGCCGGGGCACATGAACGTGCTGCTCGCGGAAGCGGACGTCCCCTACGATCGCCTCTACGACATGGACGAGATCAACCAGGAGTTCGCCCGCGCCGACGTCGCGCTGGTGATCGGGGCCAACGACGTGGTGAACCCCGCCGCGCGCAGCGACCCCGCGAGCCCCATCTACGGGATGCCCATCCTCGACGTGGACAAGGCGAAGAGCGTCATCGTGATGAAGCGCAGCATGAACCCCGGCTTCGCGGGGATCGAGAACGAGCTCTTCTACAACGAGAAGACGTCGATGCTCTTCGGCGACGCCAAGGCGTCGCTCACCCGCCTGATCGGGGAGATCAAGAACCTGTAGGAAGGCGGTCCAGCGATGGATGCACCGTCCGGGACGGGGCCGAGAGCGGGGCGCCCGCTCCTCATCCTCGGCGTGGTGTTCCTCGTCGGACTCGCCAATGCCCTGTCTCCGGTACTGCGCTTCACGTCGCAGACCGCGAACTGGCTGGCGGCGTGCCTCTTGTTCCTGCTGCCCGTCCTGCTGCCGATTTTCGTCCTGCGGTTTCGGATGAGGTCTTTGTTCAAGGTCCTCGCCATCATCGGGCTGACTCCCGTCGTCGTGTTCATGCTCCTGGTCTCGGCCCTCTCGGGCTCGTGCGTTTACCGCACGCAGTCCGACGGAGTCGACCATTCCTTTGCGATGCTCGCCCGGGTACCCATGGAAGGGTCGCGGGCGACGGCGTACCTGTCGAACAGCGGCAGCATGAGCGACTTCGTCGTCGTCGTACGGCAGGAGAAAACGATCGTCCCCGGACTCCTGCTGGTCAGGAACGTGTATGCCCGGTCCGGTGTGAGCAAGGCAACGCTCACCGCCGTCGGCCCGCTGGCCGTCGAGGTGCGCACCGAAGGCGCCCCGACCCAAATCGACTTCCGGCGCTTCGTGTACTTCTAGAACCGATCGGCGCCCCCACACACCGAAGCCGAGTGCCGGATTCGTTCCGGAACGAATTTCCCCGGGCGCGACGTAGGATGGATCCGACAAAGGAGAAACCAATGCCCAAGTACGTGATCGAGCGTGAGATTCCGGGGGCGGGAAAGCTGTCCGCGGCCGAGCTGCAGGGAATTTCGCAGAAGTCATGCGGAGTGCTGCAGAACATGGGGCCCCAGATCCAGTGGGTGGAGAGCTTCGTGACCCCCGACAAGATCTACTGCGTCTACATCGCCCCGAGCGAGGCGATGGTGCGCGAGCACGCCAAGCAGGGCGGCTTCCCGGCCAACAAGGTCTCCGAGGTCAAGGCGATCATCAGCCCCACCACCGCGGAGTAAAACCCGTGATGGCAAGCTATCGCCATGCCCCGTGATTACCTGTCGCCGGACGAGGCGCCCACCCGCGAAGAGCTCGACGCCATGACGGGGCCGGTGCTGGTCGAGTTCGGGACGGCCTGGTGCGGCTATTGCCAGGGCGCGCAGGGGGACATCGTGACCCTGCTCGCCAGGCACCCCGGCGTCCACCACGTGAAGGTCGAGGATGGGCCCGGCCGGCGGCTCGGCCGGTCGTTCCGGGTGAAGGTGTGGCCGAACCTCGTCTTCATGAAAGATGGCGCGGTAGTCCGCCAGCTCGCGCGGCCCGCGGCGACGGAGATGCGCGAAGCTTTCGACGCGATCCGCTAGTCGGGCTTTGCGCGCTGGCCGAGGAGCGGGAAGCCCTCGGAGCGCGCGACGTAGGTGGCCGCGGTCAGGTCGCCGACGACGTTCAGCGTCGTGCGGCACATGTCGAGGATGCGATCGACTCCGATGATGATCGCGATGAGCGCGGGGTTCACGCCCACCGTCGCCAGCACGGCGATGATGAACGGGATCGAGCCCGACGGCACGCCCGCGGTCCCCACCCCGCCGAGGATGGCCAGGTACACGACCATCAGCTGCTGCCCGAGGGAGAGGTCGACCTGCGCGAGCTGGGCCAGGAACAGGACGGTGACGCCTTCGTAGAGCGCCGTCCCGTTCTGGTTGGCGGTGGCGCC
>JANMPI010000283.1:0-3585 GCA_031369785.1 Acidobacteriota bacterium | reverse complement strand
GCGGACCGCGACCTCTGGCTGAAGCGGTACCGGCTCGAGCTCCGCTTCGACTACTGACGGCTAGGCGTCGGTGTGCTCGCCCGCGGGCGCTTCCAGCAGCGTCGTCCACGCACCCTCGCCCCCGCTGACCGCCGTCAGCGGGGTGACGGAGACGATGGACGCGTTGTCGATGAGCACGACGGTCGATTCGTAGAGCAGCCGGCTGCCCGCGCCGTCGTAGACGCGGGCGCCGGTCAGGGCCAGGAAGTGGTCGGAGTTTCCGTTCAGCTCGTCCTTCAGGCGCTTCTGCGGGCGCGCGTGGAGGAGGCCCACCAGGAGCTGGTCGGCCGTGCGCACCGCCACCGCGCACGTCTCCGTGGGCACGAACAGCGGGCGCTGCGTCGACTTCTCCTGCATGGGCGCGAATGGTAGCCGACGAGAAAGGAAATTACTGCGCGTCGGCCGCCTTCTTCGGGCGGAAGGCATCGAGGAGTTCGTAGGCGAAGCGTCCCGCGATGCGCACCTTGTTCGCGTCGGTCGTGATGCTCACCCCGGACGCGAGCTGCTTCAGCTCGGGCTTCTGGCTCGCCTGCAGGCTGGCCATGGCCACCAGGCCGCGCGCCACGTCGGCGAGGTTTTGCGCCGCGGTGGGGTCGGCCGCTTCGCCCGTGGCCTCGAAGGAGACGACGGGATCGAGGTCGCCGGTGACGACGACCGTCTTCAGCGGCGGAAGGCCCATGCCCTGGGCATCGCCGCCGGGCAGGTTCCGCGGCATCTGCGCCAGCACGGACTGGTCGCCGACCATCCAGAAGGTCGATCCCGGACGCACGGTCTCGAGGAGCGCGGTCATCGCAGTGTTGCTGCGCAGGCCCTGGCCCTCGCCACCCTTCGTGTCGATCGTCTGCTCGACGGCGCTGCGCGATCCCATGACGAGCGTGTGGTCGTCGAGGAAGGCCACCGCGCCGCCCTTCCCCCTGGCCCCGCGCCCTTCCTCGAAGACGTACACCGGCGTGCCGTTGTACTTCGTGCTCGTGGCCGCCTTGTGCGAGGTCTCGATGGCGCGCGAAACCTTGTAGCGGTCGAAGGTGCCGACGACGATGACCACGCCGTCGCCGTCGTGCGCGCCCTTCGCCGAGCCCTTGCGGCCCGCGATGTAGATCGCGTCCACGTCACGCTCGGGGTTGATCCCCGTCTTCTCTTCCATCTCCGCAAAGGCCTGCGGCCGCGCCGCCGCCTGCTCGTCGGCGAAGCGGCTGTAGAACGGGCTGGCCACGAAGCGGCGGACGTCGATGCCCATCACGAACTGCGCGTCCGCGGGGAGCAGCAGCCCCTCGGCGGGGAGCGGGCCCACGGCGGCGCGGGCGGGATCGAGATAAAGTGCGCCGACCGCGGTCAGCGCGCCGGCCGCGACGATGAAGGTGGATGCGGCGACGACGAGACGGCTTCGGTTCATGGCAGCCTCCGGGCTCCGGACGTCAGGCCCTATTGTTCCATTACGTACTCGCGGGTCGAAAAGATCCAGATCGACCCCGCGAGGAACGCAGCCAGCATCACGGCAAGCACTTCCAGGGAAAGGGCCACCGGGAGAACCTGGCCGAACATGTCGGCCATCCCTTCCTGGGCCGGCCGGTGGTGGACCAGCGAGCGCAGCCAGGCGGTGATCGTCATCCGCGGGACGTACCCGGGCAGGTTCGCGGCCAGCTCCCATACGAACAGGAAGAGAAGCCCCGGGATCACCGGGCGCCGCAGGCTGACTCCGAGCAGGGTGAAGAAGGCGCCGTAGACGGCCAGCGCGAGCGCCATGACCCCGAGGTCGCGGAAGAGGTCGGGCACCGCGGCCCCGATGCCGCTCCAGCCCCGCGCGGTGGCGAGGAGGAAGAAGGTCAGGACCGCCGCGGGCAGGCTGAGCGCGAGCGTGGTCGCGAGATAGGCCGCGTACTTGCCGGTGAGGATCGCGTTCCGGCGGATGGGGCGGGTGAGCAGGTAGGTGAGCGTCTTCCCCTCCACCTCGTCGGCGACGAGCGCGGTCGCGTAGAAGAGCGCGGCCAGCGGCAGCACGTTCCGCACGTAGTAGAACGCGATCACGATCGCGTAGAGGTCGAACCCGCTCATCTGCGGCGGCATCTTCGCGGCCAGGAAGATGCGGAAGACGACGGCGAACACCACGGGCAGGCCGAGGAGCACGCCCATCATCACGGTGCGCCGGCTCCAGATCATCCCGTCCAGCGACAGGTCGAAGACGCCGCGGGCGGCGCGCAGGAACGGAATCGGCCGGGTGGTATCCCTCATCGCGCCACCAGGTACTTGAAGACCGACTCCAGGTTCTCGTCGGGCGAGTACATCTCGGAGACGCCGGACTCGAGGGCGGCGTCGTGGAGCGTGCCGTAGAACTCGTCGGGCCGCGCGGTCTGGACGGTCACCCATTCGCCTTCCGCGCCGAAGGTCAGGGACAGCACATGTCCCGCGCCCACCACCGCCCGGGCCAGCGCTCGCGGATCGCGCGCGCGAAGGGCGACGGTGTGCGGGTGCTCGTCCATGAGGTCGCGGATCTCCCGCACGTCGCCCTCGGCCAGGATGCGGCCGTTGTGGATGAGCAGCACGCGCCGCGTCATCGCCTCGACCTCGTGGAGGATGTGGCTGGACACGAGCACGGTCTTGCCCTCGCGGCCGAGGCGCTTCACGAGATCGACGACGTGGCGCCGGTTGATGGGGTCCATGCCGGAGACGGGCTCGTCGAGGAGCAGCACCTGCGGATCGTGGGCGATGGCCTGGGCGAGCTTCACCCGCTGCCGCATGCCCTTGCTGTAGCCGCCGATCTTCCGGTCCTTCGCTTCCAGGAGCGCGACTTCATTCAACGCCTTTTCCGCCCGCTGCGCGCACTCGGCCTCGTCGAAGCCGGAGAGCCGGAGGAGCGCCATCACGAACTGGAGCCCCGTCATCCCCTCCCAGAACGCGTCCGCTTCCGGGCAGAGTCCGACGTGATGGAAGACCTCGGGCGAGCCCCAGGCCGGGCGTCCGAGCAGCTTCACCTCGCCCTGGCTGGGTGCGAGCTGTCCCGCGGCCAGCTTCAGGAAGGTGGACTTCCCCGCCCCGTTCGGTCCCAGGAGGCCGGTCACGCCGGGCTCGACCACCGTGGTGACGTCGTTGAGCGCGATCACCGGCCCATACCAGCGCGAGGCGCGGATGTACTCCAGCGTCGCGGTCATCGGACGATCTCCACCGCGCGCACGCGGCTGCGCAGGATGGCGAGGCACCCGAGGCACACGAAGACCAGCATCAACGCGGGCTGCGCCCAGGGGACGTCGAACGCGCGGTCCCGGATCCCGAACATCGCGTTGCCGAGGGCGGCCATGCACCCGCGCGGGGACAGGAGCACCGACTCGGGGCGGTTGGACACCGCGCGGACGATGTCATGCACCACTTCGGTGCCCACCATCAGGACCAGGAATCCGATCCCCGCGATGCGCGCGCTCTTCGCCAGCGACGAGACGGCCAGGCCGATGAGACTGGTGGCCAGGGAGATGACCAGCGACTGGACGACGATCATGGGACCGATCCAGCCCAGCGACGCCTTCAGGAACTGATCCGGGGCCAGGGAAAGCGCGA
>JANMPI010000241.1:0-5224 GCA_031369785.1 Acidobacteriota bacterium | reverse complement strand
CGGCGATGGACCAGTCGGTCCTGGCGGAGATCCAGCGGATCGAAGCCGCGAAACAGTACGAGAGCCCGCGGTACATGGAGCTCCTGATCCCGCACCACTACGAGCAGCACATCCTAAGGATCCCCGGGGCCCAGTGGCCGGACCCGGTGACCCGCGCGTTCAAGCACATCAACCCGAAGATCTACGTGCCGATGCAGGGGCCGAGCGAGCTGGGGGCGAGCGGGAAGCACGAGAAATGGGATCGCACCGCGGACCTCGGGAAGATCACGGTGCCGACGCTCGTCATCGGCGCCCAGCACGACACCATGGACCCGGCGCACATGGAGAAGATGGCGAAGCAGGTGCGGAACGGGCGCTATTTGTACCTTCCGAACGGCAGCCACATGGCGATGTACGACGACCAGCAGGCGTACTTCGAGGGGCTCATCCGCTTCCTGCGCGACGTCGACGGCGCGACGCCGAGCGACTTCGAGGCCATGCTCTCGCGGGTCGATGCCGCGCAGCTCGAGCTGCAGAACGGCCGCCCGGAGCCCTTCAAGGCGCTGTGGTCGCGCACCGCCGACATCACGCTTTCCGGGGGCCTCGGGGGGACGATCGAGAAGGGCTGGGACGCCATCGGCCCGCGACTCGACTGGGTGGCGACCCAGTTCGCGAACGGGCGGACGACGCGCGAGCGCATCGCGTCCGGCGCCAGCGGCGACCTCGGCTACCTCGTGCAGCTCGAGCACATCCGCTTCAACGTCCCCGGCCGGACCGAAGAGTCCGCGAAGGACTACCGGGTGACGATGCTCTTCCGGCGCGAGGGCGACGGGTGGCGGATGATCCATCGCCAGGCCGACTCGAACCTCACGCGACCCTCGCCATGATTCCCATCCCCGAAGCGCCACCCCTCGAGCCGCCTCCGCTGCTCGAGAGCGGCGTCTTCCCCGAGGCGTGGGTGGCCTCCCGCTCGGACAGCGCCGACCGCCCGCCCTTCCGCGCGCACGCGTACAACCCGACGTTCATCATCATCCGGCAGTCCGGCTCCACCCATTACGAGAAGCCCTTCCTGTACCTGCTGATCGGCGCCGACGAGGCGCTGCTGCTCGACACCGGCGCCCCCAATGCCAACCTCCGGCCGACCATCGATGCGCTGATGAAAGGGCGGACCACATCGGGCGGCGCCCCCCTTCCGCTGCTCGTGCTGCACAGCCATGGGCATGGCGATCACGTGGCCGGCGACGGCGTGCTGGCGACACGCCCGGCGACGCGCATCATCGCCGCCCAGCCGTCGGCGATCGCGCAGTTCTTCGGGCTCACCTGGCCGACGGGGACGGCCCAGTACGACCTGGGCAATCGCGTGATCGACGTGATGCCCATCCCCGGCCACGAGACGGCGCACATCGCCGCCTACGACCGGCGGACGGGGATCGTGCTCAGTGGCGATACGCTCTATCCCGGGCGGCTCTACGTGAGCGCACAGCAGGCCTTCCGCGACAGCATCGATCGGCTGGTCGACTTCACGCGCTCACGTGCGGTGACGCACGTCCTCGGCGCTCATATCGAGCAGCACCGAACGCCGTACCTGGATTACCCGATCGGGACGACCCGGCAGCCGCTGGAGCACGCGCTGGAGCTCGGGCGCGCGCACCTGCTCGAGCTGCAGGACGCGCTGCGGCAGATGCCGGGGGCGATGGTGCGGACGTACCGGCGCGACTTTACGGTCTGGCCTTAGTTCAGTCGAAGCTGCCAGCGCTGCCCGGCCGCCACCTGGTAGGGCTCGCCGGGCGTCAGCGCCAGCTCGAGCACTTCCTCGATTGACGCGACCATGTGCAGCTTCAGGTCATTGCGCACGTTCTCGGGGATGTCCTCCTTGATCGCCTTTTCATTGCGCTTGGGGAGGATCACTTCCTTGATGCCGAGACGGTGCGCGGCCAGCACCTTTTCCTTGACGCCGCCCACGGGCAGCACGCGCCCGGTGAGGGTCATCTCGCCCGTCATGGCCACCCGGGGGCGCACGGGGCGCCCGGTCAAAAGCGACGCCAGCGCCGTGGTCAGCGTGATACCGGCGGAGGGGCCGTCCTTGGGGATGGCTCCTTCCGGCAAGTGGTGGTGGAGTTCGACGCGCTCGAAGAACGTTTCCTCTATGCCGTGCTGCCGCGCGTGCGCGCGTACCCAGGCGAGCGCCGTCTGCGCGCTCTCCTTCATGACGTCGCCGAGCTGGCCGGTCAGGGCCAGACCCTTCTGGCCCCACATCTGCGTGGCCTCGATGTAGAGGACCTCGCCGCCCGCGGCCGTCCAGCTGAGGCCGATGGCGACGCCGGGGATGAGGGTGCGCTCGTCCATCTCCTCGCGCATGTAGGTCGGCGCGCCGAGGAACTCCTCGACCCGCTCCGGGGTGACCACCACGGTATCGGTGACGCCTTCCGCGTGCCGCCGCGCGACCTTGCGGATGATGCTCGCGATCTCGCGCTCGAGGTTACGCAGGCCGGCCTCGCGGGTGTACTCGCGGATCAGCTTCTTGAGCGCGTCGTCGCCGAACGCTACCTGCTCCGCATTCAGCCCGTGATTTGCCAGCTGGCGCGGGATCAAGTGGCTGCGCGCGATGTGCAGCTTCTCCTCCTCGATGTACCCGGCGAGGCGGATGATCTCCATGCGGTCGCGCAGGGCAGCGGGGATCGTGTCGAGCACGTTGGCGGTGGTGATGAACAGCACCTCCGACAAGTCGAAGGGCAGGTCGATGTAGTGGTCCTTGAAGGTGTTGTTCTGCTCCGGGTCGAGGACTTCGAGGAGGGCCGACGCGGGATCGCCGCGGAAGTCGGCGCCCAGCTTGTCGATCTCGTCGAGCATGAAGACCGGGTTCTTGCTCTCCGCGCGGCGCAGACCCTGCATGACCTGGCCGGGCAGCGCGCCGATGTAGGTGCGGCGATGCCCGCGGATCTCCGCCTCGTCCCTCATGCCGCCGAGGCTGATGCGGTGGAACTTGCGGCCCATCGACGACGCAATCGAGCGGCCGAGCGAGGTCTTGCCGACGCCGGGGGGCCCGACGAAGCAGAGGATCGGCCCCTTGATGTCCGGCTTCAGCTTGCGCACGGCGAGGTACTCGAGGATGCGCTCCTTGACCTTCTCGAGGTCGTAGTGGTCGTTGTCGAGGACCTCCTTCGCCTTCTTGAGGTCGATCTCGAGCTCGGTGCGCTTGTTCCACGGCAGCGCCACCAGCCAGTCCAGATACGTCCGGGCGACGGTGTACTCGGCGGCGGCGGGAGACATCTTGGAAAGGCGGTCGAGCTCGCGCACCGCTTCCTTCTTCGCCTCCTCGGGCATGCCCGCGGCCTCGATCTTCTCGCGCAGCTCGTTGAACTCGCGCTGCTGGTCGTCGCCTTCGCCGAGCTCCTTCTGGATGGCCTTCATCTGCTCGCGCAGGTAGTACTCGCGCTGGTTCTTCTGCAGCTCGGTCTTGACCTGGCTCTGGATCTTGTTGCCGACCTCCAGCACCTCGAGGTCCTTGACCAGCACCTTGTTCAGGCGGTCGAGGCGCGCGCGGACGTCGAGCGTCTCGAGCATCTCCTGCTTCTGGGGAGTGGTGAGGCTCGGCAGGCTGGCGGCCACGAAGTCGGAGAGGCGGCCGGGGTCGTGGATGTTCGCGGCCAGCGCCTGCAGCTCGTCGGAGAGGGTGGGGGAGAGCTCGACCACGCGCTGGAACAGGCCCTGCGCGCTCTGCGCGAGCGCCTTCACCTCCAGCTCCTGGTCGGCGGGCACGGTCTCGGTCAGCAGCTCGATGCTGGCCCTCAGGAACGGGCGGTACTGGTGGACCTGGCGCAGGCGGAAGCGCTGCACGCCCTGCACGACGAGGCGTAGCGATCCATCGGGGAACTTGAACATCTTGTGGATGTGCGTGAGCGTGCCCACGCGGAAGAGGTCGCTCTCGACGGGATCGTCCACCGCGGGGTCGCGCTGGGTGATCACGCCGATGACCTTCCGCTCGCGCACGGCGTCGTGCACGAGGGCGACCGAGCTCTCCCGGGCCACGGCGAGGGGGAGAATCGCGTGCGGGAACAGAATGGTGTCGCGGAGGGGCAGGATGGCGAGGTCGGTGGGGACCTCGGCGAGGTTCAACTCGCCGACGCCGCTCGACTCGAAATCCGGGGCCCGGTCGTCCTTCTCGCTCATCGGCCTCTCCGTCGCCCGGCGTGAACGAAGCCGGGCGACTGAACCTGGGGAAGCGTCAGACGATCGGGGAGAGCGCGCGTCCCGGCGTCGTCGCGCGTTCCTCGGCCGCCACGGTCTCCTCGCGCTCCTGGCACACCCGGCACAGGAGGGCGAACGGCACCGCGGCTAGCCGGGCCTCGGTGATGTCCTGCCCGCACTCGTCGCACGTCCCGTACGTGCCCTGATCGACGCGCTGCAGCGCCTCGTCGATGCGGATGAGCGTCTGCGCCTTCATTTCCATGAGCGCGAAGTCCATCTCCTGGGCGAAGTCGGTGACGCTCTGCTCCTCGCTGTCCCGCACCTCGTCCTGGTAGCTCGGCATCTCGGCGCGGATGGCACGCAGCTTCTCCTGGATCTCCGTCCGCCGCTCCTCGAGCATCTTGCGCAGGCCGTCGGCCCGGCGGTTGATCATCGGCTTCGTGGCACCCATGGGACCCTCCTTGGCACCCCGTCCGCTCACTTGAGCTTCAGGACGAGGAAGGTGTGTGTGCGCCCGCGGCGCACGCGCAGCCGGGCCAGCCCCTCGGGGCGGGCGCGGTCGATCGCGGTACGGAAGGCCTCGACGTCGGCGACCTCCGTGCCGTTGACGCTCACGATGACGTCGCCGCGCTGCAGTCCCGCGTTCTCCGCGTTCTCGCCCGCCTCGACGTCCATCACGACGACGCCCTTCTGCCCGCGCATCTCCATGTGGTCGGCGATGTCCGGGGTCAGGTTGCGCAGCGTCATTCCGAGCTCCGCCTTCCCGGTGGCCTCGGTGTCTTCGCTCTCCTCGCCCTGCTCGGGGAACGTGCCCAGGGTGACGGCCACGTTGCGCTCTCCACCTTCGCGAACGATCTGGAGGTGGACGGTCTCGCCCGGCGCCTTGGACGAGATGTAGCGCGAGAGGTCGTTGTTGTCGTTGACGCTCCGCCCGTCGACGCCGATCACGACGTCGCCCGGGTTCAAGCCCGCCTTCTCCGCGGGGCTACCGCCGGTCACGTCGGTGATCGCCGCACCCTTGGCTTCGGCGCGTCGATACGTCCGCGCCAGGTCCTCG
>JANMPI010000191.1:0-31529 GCA_031369785.1 Acidobacteriota bacterium | reverse complement strand
TGGCGATGGGATCGAGGGCCGAGCAGGGCTCGTCCATGAGCACGATCTCCGGCTCCACCGCGATCGCCCGGGCGATGCAGAGGCGCTGCTTCTGGCCGCCCGAGAGCCCGAGGCCGCTCTCCTCCAGCCGGTCCTTGACCTCGTCCCACAGGGCGGCCCCCCGAAGGGAGCTCTCGCAAGCCGCGTCGAGGGTGGCCTTGTCGTTGATCCCGGCGATCCGCAGGCCGTAGACCACGTTTTCGTAGATCGACTTCGGGAAGGGGTTCGACTTCTGGAACACCATCCCGATCCGGCGCCGGACCTCGATCACGTCCGTCTTCGGCGAATAGATATCCAGCCCGCGCACCAGGATGGAGCCGGTGGTGTGCACGTCGTCGATGAGGTCGTTCATCCGGTTCAGGCAGCGCAGGAGGGTGGACTTGCCGCACCCGGACGGGCCGATGAACGCGGTCACCATCTTCTCCCCCACGTCCATGTCGATATCGTGGAGGACGTGGTTCGTCCCGTAGCTGAGGTTCACGTCCTTCATCTCGATGGCGGCGCCCGCCCACGGCTTCTGCGGCTCGCGCGACCGCCCGCTGACGTCGGTGTGGATCCGTATCCCTTGCTCGGGAGGCGCCTGGGCCTCGGTCATGTCTGCTCCTAGAACGCCGACGTGCGGTACTTCTGGCGCAACCGGTTTCGCACCAGGATCGCGGTCAGGTTGAGAAGGATGACGATCGCGAGCAGGAAGATCGTCGTGGTGTAGACCATCGGCTTCGCCGCCTCCACGTTCGGGCTCTGGAACCCGACGTCGTAGATGTGGAAGCCGAGGTGCATGAACTTGCGCTCGAGGTGCACGTACGGAAAGAAACGGTCCAGGGGCAGGTCGGGTGCGAGCTTGACCACACCGGTGATCATCAGCGGCGCCACCTCCCCCGCGCCGCGGGCCATGGCGAGGATGAGCCCGGTGAGGATCCCGGGCGCGGCGGCCGGGAGCACCACGTTGCGGATGGTCTGCCACTTCGTGGCGCCCGCGGCCAGGCTCGCCTCGCGCATCGAGCGCGGCACCGAGGCCAGCGCCTCCTCGGCGGCGACGATCACGACGGGCACGGTCAAAAGAGCGAGGGTGAGCGACGCCCAGAGGATGCCCCCGGTCCCGAAGGTAGGGGTGGGCAGCCGCTCCGGGAAGAACGCGCGATCGATGCTCCCGCCCACGAAGTAGACGAAGAACCCGAGGCCGAAGACCCCGAACACGATGGACGGGACGCCGGCCAGGTTGTTCACCGCGATGCGGACGATGCGAACCATGGCCCCCTGCCGCGCGTATTCCCGGAGGTAGAGCGCGGCCAGCACTCCGAAGGGCACCGCCATGATCGTCATCAGCAGCACCATCATCACGGTGCCGAAGATGGCGGGGAAGATTCCGCCCTCGG
The DNA here is from genome assembly GCA_031369785.1 of Acidobacteriota bacterium. GTDB lineage: Bacteria > Acidobacteriota > Vicinamibacteria > Fen-336 > Fen-336 > JANMPI01. Next base: position 30,114 of record JANMPI010000191.1, on the reverse strand, counting down.
TGTTCGACTCCCGCGGATCGCCGCTCACGAACTCCCAGATGCGCGAGCCGTAGACACGGAGCCGGCCGGCGAGGGAGAGGCTGTTGGGCGGGTAGATGCGGAAGACGTCGAGGGTGCGCATCTCCTTCTCGTCGCCGGTCGCGGTGGCGAAGGTGACGAAGGTCTGGCTGGTTTCCTCGGTGAGACGCGCCAGCTCCTGCTGCTTCTCCTCGTACTGCCGCTGGTATTCCGGGCTCGGCGCGCGGCCCGCGAGGCGCTCGCGCTCCATGCGGTAGTTGATGGCGCCGATCTGATCCTTCTCGATCCTGCGCAGCGCGCGCCGATCGGCGGCCGCGCGCTGGACGAGCGGGAGGAGCGCCGGCCACGTGGCCGGCGAGCCTTCGGCGATCACCTGGTCCCCGCGCTTCAGCCGGACGGGCGTGCCCACGAGCGGCCCGTACTCCCGCCGCTCGACCCAGGCGATGTCGCCCGTCCGCTCGCGCGACGCGATCTGGTCCTCGTCCAGCCACTTGAAGTCGAAGCCGAGCAGGTCGCGGTTGCCGACCTTCATCTGGATGCGATGGCGCGCCTGATGATCGGGCGATCCGGGGTCGGGCACGACCTCGCGCGCCACCACCTCGCCGGCGAACACGCTGCCGTCCTGGAGGGTGACTTTCTCCACCGGGGACGGCCAGAAGAAGCCGAGGCCGTTGGTGAGGATCACCACGATCAAGCCGAGGATCATGAGCAGGCAGGTTCCGAGCGCGGAGCCCGTGAGCCAGATCCAGGGATCCCCGCGGCGGAATATCCCGACCTTCTTCGGCGCGCGCATCAAAGCGCTCGGTACCGCTCGCGCAGGCGCTGACGGATCACCTCCGCGATGGTGTTGACGACGAACGTCATGGTGAAGAGGAGCGCGGCGGCGAGGAAGAGCACGCGGTAGAGCGTGCCCCCGTGCGGGGCCTCCGGAATCTCCACCGCGATGTTCGCGGACAGCGTCCGCATCCCGTTGAAGATCGACCAGTCCATCACGGGCGTGTTGCCCGTGGCCATGAGGACGATCATCGTCTCTCCCACCGCGCGGCCGAATCCGACCATCACCGCCGAGAACACCCCCGGGCTGGCGGTGGGGAGCACGACCCGGAGCGCGGTCTGCCAGCGGCTCGCCCCGAGGGCGAGGGATCCCGCGGTCAGGCTCGAAGGCACCGAGGTGAAGGCGTCGTCGGCGATGGTGAAGATGATCGGGATCACCGCGAATCCCATGGCGAGGCCGACCACGAGGCTGTTGCGCTGGTCGTAGGTCACGCCGAGGGCGCTGGTGACCCACAGCCGGAAGTCGCCACCGAAGAGCGCCGCCTCGATCGTGGGCCCGAGCAGGAGGGCGACCCAGCCGCCGAGGATCATCATCGGGAGGATCAGCGCCAGCTCCATCCCCGGCTTCAGCTTCCGCGCCACCTTCGTCGGGATACGGTGCCAGACGAGGACGCCCGCGGTGCCGAACACCGGGAGCAGGACGAACATGAGCAGGACCGGCACCACCACCCGCTCGATGAGCGGAGCGAGGTAGAGGCCGGCCACGAACCCGATGACGACGCTCGGCAGGGCGGCCATGATCTCGACCGTCGGCTTCACCTTCGCGCGGATCGTGGGATGGACGAACTGCGAGGTGTAGAGCGCGGCGAGGACGGAAAGCGGGATCGCGAAGAGCAGCGCATAGAACGTCGCCTTCAAGGTGCCGAACACGAGCGGCACCAGGCTGAACTTGGTCTCGAAGTCGTTGGTGGCGCCGGTGGACTGCCAGACGTACTCGGGCCTCGGATACCCCTCGTACCAGACCTTTCCGAACACCGTCGTCACCGTGGTCTCGGGGTGGGGGACGGAGACCTCGAAGCGGGCCAGCGTGCCGTCCGCCTGTCCCACCAGGACGCCGTCGCCCTTGGGCGTGATCAAGGCCGAGGTCACGCCCGAAGACGCCCCCGAGAGATCGAGCAGCGTGCGCTCCGAGGTCAGGTACCGGACGACCGCGCGGCCGTCGTCGCCGACGGTGACGAAGCTCTTGTCGCGCGTGGAGGGAGCGATGGCGCGGATCGCGCTGCCCTGCCCCTCGAAATCGTGCGCGCGCACCATCGACGGCATCTCGTCCTCTTCATGCAGCCGGGTGGCGAACCACGCCGACACCTCGCCTTCCTCCGTCCCGGCGACGAACGTGACCGCGCCCAGCAGCCATCCCACGGAGGTGATCGCCGAGGCCCCCACCGGGGAAACGCTGGTGAGCCGCGGCTCGCCGGCGAGCGACCAGTGATAGACCTGCCCGCGGCTGGTCCCCGCGATGAGGCTGTCCGTGTGGCCGAACGCGATGTCGGTGACGCGCTCCCCCGCGCCCACGCGCAGGGTCGCGGCGCGGTTCGCGCCGGATTCGTCGGCGAGGGAGACGAGGACCTCGTCGTCGCCGATCACCCCGGCCACGGAGCGCGCGCCCGAGTCGTCCGCGATGTAGTCGACGGCGCGGATGGGACGACGCCCCTCGTCGAGCACGATCGTGTCCTTCTCGACGAGCGCGACCTCGAGGTCGGCGAGCTTCTGGTTCTCGTACCGCGGCTTCCAGGTGACCTGGGCCAGCACGACACGCCCGTCGGCGGTCGCCGCCGCCACGTGATCGCCGGACAGCGAGCGGGAGGCGCTGGTGACCCTCGACCCCGCGATCCCGGCGAGCGCAAAGCCCCGCGCCCACGCGCCGTCGGGCAGCCGATGCACTTCGACGCGGGCATCGCCGCGCACGACATAGAGATATTTCTGGTACTCGTCGACCCCGAGCGCGAGCAGCGCGGTCGGGGGCGGCGCCGGCGCGGCGGGAGGCGGAACCGCCGCCGTCGCGGTGGCCGCGGGGACGGTGACCGGCGGCGCCGCCAGGCGCACCGCCCCCACGAATCCGCCCCGCGGTGCGCCGAACAGCGGCCACGTCTCGCCGACGATGAACACCAGGATGCCGAGCACGCACACCACGATCCCGATCCCGCCCAGGGTGATGACGACCGACGCGACGCGGTCGGCGCGCTTCACCCCGGACAGTCGCCTGGTCGACGCGAGGACCCTCTCGCGGATCGAGGTCGCGGGTGCTTTGGCGTCAGTCAAGCTTCTTGGCTTCCTCGCTCACGATCGCGGGCGTGATCGGGAGATAGCCGTCCTTGATCACGACCTCCTGGCCTTCGCGGCTCAGGACCAGCTTCAGGAACTCCTTGACCAGCGGGTCGAAGGGCTTTCCGGGCGCGCGGTTGACGTAGAGGTACAGGAAGCGGGCGAGGGGGTACTTCTTCGACACGACGTCCTCGTAGCTCCCCTCGGAGACGGGGCCGGCCGCGCCCTCCGAGAGCGGCACGAGGCGGACGCCGGACGTGCGATACCCGATCCCGCTGTAGCCGATGCCGTAGGTGTCGTTGGTGACGCCCTGGACCACGGACGCCGACCCCGGCTGCTCCTTGACGGTGTCCTTGTAATCCCCGTTCTTCAGCACGTGCTCCTTGAAGAACCCGTACGTCCCGCTCGCGGAGTTGCGGCCGTAGATGCTGATCGGCCGCGCCGCCCACGTGCCGGTGAGCCCGAGATCGCCCCACTTGGAGACGTCCTTCGCCGCCCCTCGCTTCCGGGTCTTGGAGAAGATCGCGTCCGCCTGCTCGAGGGTGAGGCTCTTGATCGGGTTGTCCTTGTTCACGTAGATCGCCAGAGCATCGAAGGAGGTGCGGACCCCGGTGGGCTTGTAGCCGAACTTCTTCTCGAACTCGTCGATCTCCGTCGGCTTCATCTGCCGGGACATCGGGCCGAGCTGGGCGGTGCCGGCGATCAGGGCGGGCGGCGCGGTCGAGGAGCCCTTGCCTTCGACCTGGATCTTGACGTTCGGGTAGTTGCGCGAGAACGTCTCGCCCCAGAGGGTCATCAAATTGTTCATCGTGTCGGAGCCGATGCTCGAAAGCGTGCCCGACACCCCGCTCGTCTTCTGGTACGGGCCGATGGCCGGATCGACCTTCGCCGTCGTGGAAGGCGCACTCTCCATGGGCGCCGCGGTCGAAGCCGGCGCCGCGGTGGGCGCGGTTGCGGCGGGAGCGGGAGGCGCCTGGTTTCCGCCTCCGCACGCGGCGAGGAAAAGGGCGGCAGCGACGGCGACCTTTGGCGGCAGGAAATGACGATTCATCGGCACACCTCTCTTGGCAGTTCCACGTCCGATAGTAGGGGATCCCGCGCGAACGGAGCGTTTCCGTGGCGTTAAATGCGTGTAAACGATGGGGCGGGGGACCTGCGTGGGTATTTACAGCCCGCTTACCATCGCGTCACACGACCGTCATCCCGTCACCCTAAGTTGGACGTCGGTGCGCATCGCCGATGCGCGCCCTTCATCGCCGAGCCGTTTCAAGGAGGGATCGTTGATGACACGGAGAGTCGCGAGACGCTGCCTGACGGGCGCCGCCGCGCTGCTGATCACGCTTGTGGTCGGAGTCAGTTCGTGGGCGCAGAACATGTTCTACCGCGAGGTGGTGAAGGACGGCCGCATCTACGTCTTCGCGAACGCCCAGAGGTTCGACGTCTTCGACAAGACCGGCGGTGCCGAGATCGGCGTGGCCATCACCCGCCTGGGATTCGGACCGAACGGTGAGACCGTCGTCTTCGACAGCGAGGACGCGGTCAACCTCTACCTCTACAAGCACGACCAGCCGGGCGAGGTGTTCGCCAAGCCCGCGCCGCCACCGGTCCCCTCGCCCTACCCGTCGGGCAAGGTCATCGGCCTCGTCTTCGGCGACTTCTATTACTTCGCCGATCACCATGACGCGAAGTTCGCCCATCAGCAGGGCTTCTGGCTGCGGCGGGCGTATCTCGGCTATGACTACGCGTTCAACGACCGGATGAACGCGCGGCTGCGCTTCGAGATGAACAGCAGCGGCAACCTGACCGCCGGGAACCTCGTCCCCTTCGTCAAGGACGCGTTCTTCAACTGGCGCTTTCACGGCAAGCAGCAGGCGCGCCTGGGCATCCAGCCCACGCTGACCATCGACCCCGAGGAGAGCTTCTGGGGGCTGCGCCACATCGAGAAGACGCCGGTCGATCTCTACTCCATCGACTCCTCGCGGGACTTCGCCATCCAGCTCAGCGGTCCCATCGGAGAGCAGGGGCTGAGCTACGGCGCGCAGCTCGGGAACGACGCGAGCCAGGGTTCGGAGACCGACAAGTTCAAGGTCGTCCGGCTGATGGGCCTCTACGAGCCGCGGTCGGGACTGCGGATCGAGGGTGATTACTCCTTCGGCAAGCGGCCGAGCGGACAGGATCGCAAGACGGCAAAGGGTCTCGTCGGCATCAAGAAGGCCGCCTTCCGCGCCGCCGCGGAGTACGTGTGGCAGGAGCGGAAGTCCGGAACGGCCGCCGCAGACACGACGATCCGCATCCTGTCCGGCTTCGGCGTCTGGGACATAGCACCCAAGAAGGCGAGCGCCTTTGCCCGCGTCGATTCCGTGACCGGCCGCAAGGCCGGTGTCGACGTCGGCCTGCCGGGCGCCGACGCGATCGCGTACCTGCCGATCGCGAGCTCGTCGCCGTTCAAGACGTTCCTCGCCGGCCTGGAATTCTGGAAGGGCGGGATCCGCGTCAGCCCGAACGTCGAGATCGTGCGCTACGACGCCGACATCGCGACCGACGTCGTGCCGCGCATCACTTTCTTCTGGACCTTTTGATGAGATCCGAAATGGAGGTCGTCTTCATGAGGCGTTTACTGCTCGGTGCCGCACTCTCGACCGTCGCCCTCGGCACCGCATACGCCCAGGCGGTCAAGGTCGATCCGTCGATCCCCGCGTATTCCCGCAGCAGCGGCGTGTCCGGAAACATCAACAGCGTCGGCTCCGACACCATGAACAACCTCATGGCGCTGTGGGGCGAGGGCTTCCAGAAGCTCTATCCGAACGTGAAGATCCAGATCGAGGGCAAGGGCTCGACGACGGCGCCGCCCGCGCTCATCGCCGGCACCTCGCAGTTCGGCCCGATGTCGCGGGCCATGAAGCCGACGGAGATCGACCAGTTCGAGAAGAAGTACGGCTACAAGCCGACGCAGATCCGGACGTCGTACGACGCCCTCGCGGTGTGGGTCAACAAGGACAACCCCATCGAGAAGCTGACCCTCGCGCAGGTGGACGCCATCTTCTCCAAGGCCCGGAAGCGCGGCTACAAGTCCGACCTCAAGACCTGGGGCCAGCTCGGGCTCACCGGGGACTGGGCCAATCGTCCGATCAGCCTCTACGGCCGCAACTCCGCCTCCGGCACCTACGGGTTCTTCAAGGAGCACGCCATGATGAACGGCGACTACAAGGACACGGTGAAGGAGCAGCCCGGGTCGGCGTCGGTCGTGCAGGGAGTGACCGAGGACCGCTTCGGCATCGGGTACAGCGGCATCGGGTACAAGACCTCGGGTGTGAATGCGGTCCAGCTCGCGGAGAAGGACGTCTTCTTCGACGGCGGCTACGCGAACGTGACCGCGGGCAAGTACCCGCTCTGGCGCTTCCTCTACCTCTACGTGAACAAGGCGCCGGGGAAGCCGCTCGATCCGCTGGTCAAGGAGTTCGTGAAGCTGATCTTGAGCCGGCAAGGCCAGGAGGTCGTGGTGAAGGACGGCTACCTGCCGCTCACGCCCGCGATCGTCCAGGCGGAGCTCGCCAAGCTCGACTAGAGCCCCGAAAGCCGCCCCGTAGCCGGAACCGCTCATAATCGAAGACATGCTGTTCGAGCAGATGTACCTGGGCTGCCTGGCCCAGGCGTCGTACCTGATCGGCTCCGACGGAGAGGCGGCGGTGGTCGATCCCCGCCGCGACGTCGACGAGTACATCCGCAAGGCGGACGAGGCCGGGCTGCGCATCCGCTACGTCGTGGAGACCCACCTGCACGCGGACTTCGTGAGCGGGCATCGCGAGCTCGCCGAGCGGACGGGCGCGGAGATCCTGATCGGCGCGTCGGCGGGGGCGCTCTTCCCCCACCGCGCGGTCGAGGACGGGGACGAGGTGCGCGTGGGGCGCGTCGTGCTGCGCTTCCTCGAAACCCCCGGCCACACGCCGGAGAGCCTCTCCGTGCTGGTCATCGATAGCGAGGTCTCCTTGGAGCCGCGCATGGTGCTGACCGGCGACACCCTGTTCGTCGGCGACGTCGGGCGGCCGGACCTGGTGGGCACGCGCGGGCTCACCGCGGCGCACATGGCGGGGCTGCTCTACGACTCTCTGCACACCAAGCTGCTGACGCTCCCCGACGCGGTCGAGGTCTACCCCGCCCATGGCGCGGGGTCGCTCTGCGGCAGGAACATCGCCAAGGAGACGTGGTCGACGATCGGCGCACAGCGGAAGACGAACCACGCCCTGCAGCCCATGTCGCGCGACGCGTTCGTCGCCGCGATAACCACCGATCTCCCCGAGCAGCCGCGCTATTTCGGCATGGACGTCGAGATCAACCGCCGCGGCGCGGGGCCGCTGGGCACGGAGGAGCCGGAGGCGCTCGACGCCGCCGACTTCGCGGCCGCGCAGCATGCCGGCGCGGTGGTCATCGACGTCCGGCCCAACGTCGACTTCGGCGCGGGGCATGTTCCCGGCTCGCTGAACGTCGGGCTCGGCGGCCAGTTCGCGTCCTGGGCGGGGACGCTCGTCGACCCCGCGCGGCCGATCCTGATCGTGGCCGGCGACGACGCGCGGGTGGCGGAGGCAGTGATGCGACTGGCCCGGGTCGGCCTCGAGAACGTCACCGGATATCTCGGGGGCGGTGTCGACGCCTGGCGCGCCGCCGGCCGCCGCCTGTCCACGATCGCGCAAATCAGCGTCGCCGAGCTGCGCGCCCTCGCCGCCGGGGACCGGCGCCTGCAGATCGTAGACGTGCGCCGGCCCGGCGAATACGCGGGCGGTCACGTGCCCGGGGCGCTCACCGCGCCGCTCGACCGTGTCGAGCGCGACACCGCCCGCCTCGACCCGACACTGCCCACCGCGGTCATCTGCGCCGGGGGCTATCGCTCGAGCGCGGCCACCGGCGTCCTTGCCGCCCGCGGCTTCCGCAACCTGAAGAACGTCCTCGGCGGCACCGCGGCCTGGATCGCGGCCGGGTACGAGGTCGCTACGTAGCCATCCCGTCGAATCGCCACCGCGGCTGGTCGGCGAGGGTCGCCGCGCCGGAGCCGCTCGCGAAGCGATCGAGCCAGCGCAGGAGCTCGGCGCGCTGGGCGTCGACGTCGAACCCGCCGTAGCGCGCGGGATAGCGCTCGAAGCGCTTCAAGGCCCGCCGCATCATGCTCTCCGAGCCGGCCGCGTTGCCGTTGCCGAGGTGGTAGTACGCGACGGAGACCTGGATCAGCCCCTGGAAAAAATCACGGGCGGGCCCGCGGATGCCGCCCCACATGTCCTCCAGGGTGTCGTGGCATTCGAAGAAGAGGCCGGCATTGAACTCGCGGATGCCCCTGGCGAGGGCCGCGCGCTCCTCCTCGTCGAGGATCGGCTCGGGCGGCGGCGCGGTCACCGCAGACTAGCGCTCGGCGCGGCGCTCGTGATCGGTGGCGCGGCGATCGGGCTCCGGGCGCGGGGCCTGCCGGCGGTCGCGGATGCGGCGGACGATGACGCGGACTTTCTTGAAGGCCATCGCGAGCACGCCGCTCAGGATCAGCCAGGCGAGGCCGAGCCCCACCGCCAGCCCGACGAGCGCCATCCCCATCGCCGTCAGCATTCGCGCCTCCCCTACGGAGTATGACGCGGGCCGGGGTCCGCGCGGGCCGGAAGGCGCCAGTCTGTCCGCGGAGGCCCCCATGCGACCCCGGGGCGGGCGCTAGCGCGGGCTGGCTACGACGCGGGAGTCTTCGCGGGCTCCGGCAGCGTCATGGGCTCGAAGCCCACCGCCGTGGCCGCCCGCGCCCGCTCGTAGGCCGCCGCCGCGTCGCGGTAGAGGCGGTCCTGGGCGCGGAAGGGCTCCTCGCCCTTGTTCGGGCGGCGGCGCCGATAGGAGCCGTCGGGCAGGAGCCGGCGCGACTTCACGTTGTCGAGGAACATCGCGTCGAGGATCGCCATCACCTTCGGCTGCACCGCGGCGCCCACCGGGAACATGAGCTCGATGCGCCGGTCGAGGTTCCGCGACATCCAGTCCGCGCTGGCCAGGTAGACCTCCTCGTCGCCGCCGTTCCGGAAGTGGTAGATGCGCGAGTGCTCGAGGAAGCGGTCGACGATGGAGACGACCTCGATCGTCTCGCTCACCCCCTTCACGCCGGGGCGCAGGCAGCAGATCCCGCGCACGTTCAGACGGATGCGCACCCCGGCCCGCGAAGCGTCGTAGAGCGCGCGGATGATGTCCTCGTCGACGAGCGAGTTCATCTTGGCGCGGATCTCCGCCGCCTGGCCTTCGTCGGCGCGCCGTTTCTCGCGCTCGACGAGCTTCAGGAAGCGGTCGCGCAATCCGGTGGGCGCCATGGACAGGCGGCGCATCTTGGGGGCGTCGGAGTAGCCGGTCAAGGAGTTGAAGAAGGCCGAAGCGTCCTCGCCGATGGCGCGGTCGGCGGTCATGAGGCCGCAGTCGGTGTACACGCGGGCGGTGCGGTCGTTGTAGTTGCCGGTGCCGAGGTGCACGTAACGTTCGATGCCGTGGGGACCGCGGCGGACCACGAGGCAGATCTTGGAGTGCGTCTTGTACCCGCGGATGCCGTAGATGACGTGGGCGCCCGACTCCTCGAGGCTGCGCGCCCAGCGGATGTTCGACTGCTCGTCGAAGCGCGCCATCAGCTCCACGAGCACCGTCACCTGCTTGCCGTTCTCCGCCGCGCGGGCCAGCGCCTGCACGATGGGCGAGGTGCCGCGCGTCCGGTAGAGCGTCTGCTTGATGGCGAGGACGTCGGGATCGTTGGCGGCGTTGGCCACGAACGCGACCACCGGCTCGAAGGATTCGTACGGATGGTGGAGCAGCACCTCGCCTTCGCGCAGGCGCGCGAAGATGTCGGCCAGCTCCCGCGGCTCCATCACCGGCAGCGGCTTCAGCGGCGGCTCGCGGAGGTGCTCCAGCGCCGGCAGCTCGACCAGCGGCTGCAGGGCGCGGATGTCGAGCGGCGAGCGGACGAAGTACACGTCCGGCACCTCGATCTGCAGCCTCTCGACGAGGATCGCCAGCAGCCCGTCGCCGACGCCCGACTGCACCTCGAGGCGGACCACCCGGCTCAGGCGCCGCTTGCGGAGCTCGTCCTCGATGTTGTCGAGGTAATCGCGCCCGCCTTCCTCGTCCAGCTCCATCTCCGCGTCGCGCGCGATGCGGAACGCCGTCGACTCCACGACGGCCTGGCCGGGGAACAGCGTCGCGAGCTCGGCCCGGATGATCTCCTCGAGGAGCACGTAGGTGTTCCCGTCGCCGCCGAGCGGACGCTCCAGGCGGCGCAGCCCCGCCGGCACCTGGACGACGCCGAGGCGCGGCTGGTCCCCGCCTTCCGCGGGGGCGAGCAGCAGCGCGAGGTTCAGGCTCAGGTTCGCGAGCTTGGGGAAGGGGCGCGAGACGTCGATGGCGAGCGGGGTCAGCGCGGGCAGGATCTCGGCCGTGAAGTAGCGTGAGAGGAACGTCCGCTGCTGCGCCTCGAGCTGGTCGATGCCGACGATGCGGATCCCGCGCTCGCCGAGGGCGGGCAGGATCTGGTCCATCATCGTCGCCCCGATCCGGTCGACCATCTCATGGGCCCGCTCCGAGACCACGATCAGCTGCTGGCGCGGGCGGAGGCCGGCGAGGTCGGGCGTGATGTCTCCCTCCTCGACGTCGTTCTTGAGCGCGGCCACGCGCACCATGAAGAACTCGTCGAGGTTGCTGCTGGCGATGATGGCGAACTTCAACTGCTCGAGGAGCGGCGTCGTGGGGTCCATCGCCTCTTCGAGCACGCGATGGTTGAACTCCAGCCAGCTGAGCTCGCGGTTCAGGAAGAGCTCGGGATCGGTCTTGGGCGGGCGCTTCGCCCGCGCCGCGGTCACGGCCATGCGCGCGACCCCTTCTCCTGGAAGCTGACCTTCCGCCCGAAGACCTCGGTCAGGTAGTCGGCGCGGGCGAGCGAGGCCAGGCGTTCCATGGTGAGGTCGCCCGCCCCTTCCACCTCGAGGACCCAGTCGCCTTCTTCGGTGAGCAGCCGCACGTCCTTCACCTTCTGCAGGTGGTCGGCGTCGAGCGCGTTGGCGAGGCGGAGGATTGCGGAGAGCTTGTTGACGTCGATGCGCGCGTCGCGGTCGAGCGCCATGTAGGGCAAGTGCGATTTCGAGGGACAGGCGCGCCGGTGATAGCGCGCCACGTTGGCCACCACGTCCATGTCGTCCTGCGAGAGGCCGAAGATGTCCGACTCCGACAGCAGGTACCACGTGTGCTTGTGGTGCCCGCGATTGTTCACGTAGTTGCCGATGTCGTGGAGGAGAGACGCCACCTCGAGCAGGAGCCGGTGGCGGTCGGAGAGGCCGTGCTCGGTCCGCAGCTGATCGAAGAGGCGCACCGCGATCTCCGCCACCTTCTTCGCGTGCGGAGCGTCGAAGCGGTACTTCTCGCCGAGGGCGCTGGCGCTGGCCAGGGCCTGGCGGCGCAGGTCCTCGATCCCTTGCCCGTCCCCCTCGCGCGCGAGGTCCAGGAGCAGGCCGAGCCGGAGCGACGCGTCGGGGACCGTCACCTCCGTCGCCGCTGTCTCCAGCAGCAACTCTCGGTAGGCGAGGAGCGCGGGCACGAGGGTCTCCGCCTCCGCCAGCGGCACCCGGTAACGATCGAGGATCTGATCCACGTCGAGGGCGACGATCTCGTCGCAAAAGGCGAGGAACGCCTCCCGGGTCACCACCGGCACGCCCTGTTTTGGCGCGTCATCCCCGAGGATCCGCGCCGCCGCGAAGCGTACGTCGGCCCCCACCGCGATGAAGTGCGCGGCCTCGCGCAGCGGCATCTCGCGGCGGATGTCGTCGACGACGTTGTGGATGTGGCGGACGAGCAGCCGCGCGCCCTGGTCCTGGCTCCCCTGCCACGAGGCGAGGCTCTGCCGCATGCGGATCGAGCCCAGCGGATACGTCCCCGACTGAATGGGCTGCCCCTTGCGCAGGAACGAGATATCCGCGCTGCCGCCGCCGACCTCGACCAGCAGCGCCTCGCCGACGTCGCGCACGGGATGCTCGCGGAGCTGCTCGCGCACCGCGATGTAGGTGAGGCGGTTCTCCTCCGAGCCGTCGATCACCTCCACGTCGAGGCCGGTGCGCAGCCGGACGCGATCGAGGAAGGCATCGCTGTTGGAGGCCTCGCGCACCGCGCTCGTGGCCACCGCCCGATAGCGCAGCACGCCGTAGGTGTCCATCAGGCGCCGGAAGCCCTCGAGCGCCTTGAGCGTCGCCTCGATGGTCGGCGACCCGAGACGTCCGTGCGTGAAGGTGTCCTTGCCGAGGAGGACCCCGCGCGAGACCTCTTCGAGGATGCGCGGCGGCGCGCCCGGCGGGACCTCGGCCACCACGAGGCGGATCGCGCTCGCGCCCATGTCCACCACCGCGATCGGGCGCGGCGTTTCCGCGGGCACGGGGATGGCGGGGGGCGGCGGGACGGGCTGGGGCAGCGTTCGCTTGCGCGACGCCATTACGGGGCGGGCTCGAGTGGTGGCGGCGGCACGCCCGCCCCCGCCGCGCGCGCGCGCTGGCGCGCCAAGCCCGGGAAGGGCGGGATGGTCGGCGCGGGCGCCACCTCCACCTTGACCCGGGCCCCGAGCACGCGCGACAAGAGCCCGGCCTGCCGCGACATCCCCCAGAGCTCGAGCGACGTGTCGCCGGCGACGTGGGCCTGCACCACGAGCGAGTCGCCCCGCGACTTGACGGTCAGCCCCTTCACCACCTGGCGATGGCTGCGATCGAGGGAATCGGCCAGGCGCAGGTGCGCGGACAGGACCTCCACCGCCCGGCGCTCCGCGCGCGGCAGCGCGGAGAACGGCGCGTGCTTCTTCCGCGGGTGCCGCCGGTGATAGCGGGCGACGTTGGCCAGCACGTCGATCTCCCGCGGCGTGAAGCCGCGGAGCCCGCCGTTCTTGATCAGGTAGTACGCGTGCTTGTGATGGCCGCGGAAGGAGATGTGATGCCCGACGCCGTGCAGCAGCGCCGAGAACTCCAGGAGTGACCGGAGGTCGGGCCCGAGGCGATGGCGGCGCACGGTGGCGTCGAACAGGTCGAGGGCGAGCTGCGCGACCTTGCGCGCGTGCTGCTCGTCGTAGTTGCAGCGCTCGGCGAGGCTCACGACGCTGCGGTGGCGGATGTCGGGATAGGCCTCCGCGCGGGCGACCGCGCGCGGGTTGCGGTGGATGTAGTCGAGGAGGATGCCCTCGCGCAGCGCCCACTCGCAGAGGATGATCTCGCGCGCGCCGAGCCGCTGCAGGATCGTGTCCAGCAGGACCGCTCCGGGGACGATGATGTCGGCGCGGGTCTCGTCGAGCCCGGGGATCTTGAGGCGCGCCTTCACGTCGGTGGCGGAGAGCCAGCGGCGAAGGCTGTGGATCTCCGCCACGGGGACGGTCGCATGGTGCAGCGTGTCCGGCACTTCGCCGCCACGCTCGAGGGCCAGCGCGCCGAGGGCGAGGATCGTCCCCGACGTGCCGACGACGACGTCGAAGCCCGCCGTCCGGATCCGCTCCACCGCCGGCTTCAGCCGCTCGTCGAGGTGCTTGACCAGCCGGGTGTCGTTCCGGGTGGACAAAGGATCGGTCTTGACGAACCGCTCCACGAGCCGTAGCACGCCGATCTTCTCCGACACCGCGAGCTCGAGGGCGTCCCCGCGGCCGAGGGCGAGCTCGACGCTGCCACCGCCGATGTCCACCACCAGCGCGCGCCGCCCCTCGAGGTGGATGCTGTGCAGCGCAGCCAGATAGATGAGCCGCGCCTCCTCGTCGCCGGAGATCGCCCGCGGCCAGACGTCGAGCTCGCGGCCGATCGCCTCCAGGAACTCCTCGCCGTTGCTGGCCTCGCGGACGGCGGAGGTTGCCACCGCGACCACCTTGTCTGCCCCCGCGCTCTCCGCCAGCTTCTTGTACCGGCCGAGGACCTCGATTGCCCGCTTCATCGCCGCCGCGGACAGGCGGCCCTTCGAGAGGCTGCGCGCGCCCAGGCGCACCATCTCCTTCTCGCGGCCGACCACCCGGAAGGCGCCGGCCCGGTCGGTGTCGGCGAGGACCATGTGCACCGAGTTGCTGCCCAGGTCGATGGCGGCGAGGCGCATGGATAAGCCATTGTACGGGTTGACCGTGGTGTGTTAGCGTCGGCGCCCATTCTTCGAGGACAGGCGGTTTCTTGACGCGGACGCGGCCGGGCGCCGGAGCGAAAGCCATCCCCGAGGGCCGCCTCGACCGCGCCACTCCCCTCCTCCGGGAGCGCATCCGGGCCGTCTTCCGGCGCATGCCGCACGCCCTGGCGGGGGACGAAGAGGCCCTCCACCAGATGCGGATCGCGGCCCGCCGGCTCCGCGTCGCCCTGCCCCTGCTGGCCAGGAAGCCGGAGGGGCGCCGGGTCCGACGCAGCCTGCGCGTCCTGCGCCAGGTGACGCGCTCGGCCGGGGCGAGCCGGGACCTCGACGTCGGCGTCGCGCTCCTCGCGGAGCGGCGTGACGCGGCCGCGACCCCGGAGTGGGCCTTGCTGCGCCGCCGCATGCGCGCGGCGCGGGCGCGCAGCCGGACGCGGATGGCGGAAGCGCTGCTCGACCTCGAGATCGCCGCCCTGCGGCGTCATCTCCGCGCCGTCCTCGCCATGCGCGCCGGCGGCCTGTTCCTCGTGCTGCGGCGCCTCCGCGAGACGCGGGCCGCCCTCGGCGCCGAGGTCCTGGCCTCGATCGCGACCCTCGGCGAGGCCTTCGACGCCAAAGCGCTCCACGCGCTGCGCATCCGCGTGCGCCGTCTGCGGTATCTCGGCGAGCTGGCGGATGCCTTCCGCGGCCAGGTCTCGGCCGCGCCCGTCGAGCTCAGGGAGATGCAGGACCATCTCGGGCTGATCCAGGACGCGTTCATCCTTTCGGGGTGGTTCGACCGCCAGGCCAGGGCGGCGCAGTCGCGCGGGCAGCAGGATCTGGCCCGGGAGGCGCGCACGCACAAGGCGTTCTTCGTGGAGGCGAGCCGCGCGCACCATCGCGCGTTCCTGGCCCAGTCTCCGGCCGATGCCGTCCGCCGCGCGCTCGCGGCGATGGCCCGCACCCGCTCCGCGGCCTGACCGCCCAGCCGGCCGCGGGGCTAGAATCCCACGATGCGCCTGCTCATCATTCGACACGCCATCGCGGTGGAAAGGGGCACCCCCGAAATCGCCGACGACGACCGCCCGCTGACCCGAAAGGGAGAGCGGACCTTCCAGCAGGTCGCGCGCGGCCTGGCCCGGATCGAGCCCCGGCCCGACGCGCTCCTGACGAGCCCCCTGCCCCGCGCCCGCCAGACCGCGGAGATCGCCGCGCAGGCGTGGGGGAAGATCAAGCCGAAGAAGGTGGACGCGCTCGCGAACGGATCGTTCGCCGAGATCGCGGCGATCCTCGACAAGCTGCCGCGCGACATCACGGTCGCCCTGGTGGGTCACGAGCCGGATGTCTCCGAGCTCCTGGCCGCCATCCTCGGCAGCAAGGACAGCGCCGCCTTCGCCTTCCGGAAGGGCGGCGTGGCCGTGGTCGAGGTCGCGGGCCCGCTCGGCCAGGGCGGGTCGCTCGTGTGGGCGATGCCTCCGCGGCTCCTGCGCCGCCTCGGCCGGCGATGACGCCGGGCGCGTAGGCCGGTGGTCCGCGCGCTCCTCCTCGCCGCGGGGTTGGCGGCCGCCGCGGGCGTGGACGCGGAGACACCGGGACCCGCGCCGGCGCGATTCACGTTCGGCGCGGAGCTCTCGGCCGCCGTTGCACCCCCCGATCCGACCTTCTTCAACTACACCGACTACGACTACAACGCGCTCCGCCTCGGGCGCATCGGCGTCGCCGCGTCCTGGCGGGTCCACGAGCGGCTCTCCGCGGTCGCCGAGGTCCGCAGCGACAATCTCGCGACACCGCGGGTGCACGCGGCGTACCTCCGCTTCCGCCCGTGGGCGGAGCGCGCGCTCGACGTCCAGGCGGGCCGCATCCCTCCGACGTTCGGGGCCTTTCCGCGCCGCAGCTACGCGAGCGACAACTTCCTCATCGGCTACCCGCTCGGCTACCAGTACCTGACCTCGCTGCGCTCCGACGCGCTGCCCGCGAGCACCGCCGATCTCCTCCGCATGCGCGGGCGCGGATGGGCGCCGCGCTTCCCCATCGGATCGCAGGAGAAAAAGGCGGGGCTGCCCCTGGTGAACGCGCTGCGGTGGGACACCGGCGTGCAGGCGCGCGTGGAATGGCGCCGACTGGAGGCCCTGGCCGCGTACACCGTGGGCACGCTCTCGAGCCCGCGCCTCCGCGACGACAACGGCGGCGGGCAGATCTCGGCCCGCATCGCGGCGCACCCGGTCGTCGGGCTCGTCCTCGGCGGCTCCGTCGCGCGCGGCGCCTACCTCGATCACGTGCTGCTGGACGCGATCGGGCTGGACGCCGACGGCTACGTCCAGCAGGCGTTCGGCGTCGATGCCGAGTATTCCCGCGGCTACTGGCTCCTGCGCGCGGAAGGCGTGTGGAGCGGGTGGGACATGCCGGCGATCCGCGAGCCGCTGGTGTTTGGCCCGCTGCGCGCGCGGGCCCTGTCCGTCGAAGGCCGCTACAAGCTCTGGCCGGGCCTCTACGCAGCCGCACGCCTCGACGATCTTGCCTTCAACCAGCTGCCGGGGACGGCCGTGTCGTGGGACGCCGACGTGCGCCGTGTGGAGGTCGGGCTCGGATGGAGGGCGCGCCGCCATGTGCTGTTCAAGGCCGTCTACCAGCACAACCGCCGCGACGACGGCCGCCGGCGCCCGCTCGGCGTGGTCGCGGCGCAGGTGATGCTCTGGCACTGATGGCGCGGACGGCGGCGGGCGCCCTCGCGCTGGGGATCGCCGCCTCGCTGGGGGAGGGGGGCGGGATCCGCGGCACGG
This sequence comes from Acidobacteriota bacterium, assembly GCA_031369785.1. Taxonomy (GTDB): domain Bacteria; phylum Acidobacteriota; class Vicinamibacteria; order Fen-336; family Fen-336; genus JANMPI01. The sequence continues at coordinate 13,132 of JANMPI010000191.1, read as the reverse complement.
TGGACGTTCGGCGCGACGTCCCGGCCGGCGACGATCGCCCCGCCGTCGCGACGGTGGGGATGCCGCGTCGGCATGTCGACCGCGACCGCCGCCGGGCGGTCGTCTATCTCGAGACCGCGCCCCGCGGCGCCTTCGAGCTGCGGGAAGGGGCGCGCGCGGTCATGGACCAGCGCGACGAGACCTTCGTCCCCCACGTCCTCGCGGTCACGGCCGGCACCGTGGTCGATTTCACGAACAACGACCGCACGTACCACAACGTCTTCTCGTTCACGAAGGGCAGTCGCTTCGACCTCGGGCGGTATGGCCGGGGACGTTCCAAGTCCGTGCGCTTCGACCGGCCCGGCATCGTGCGCGTGTTCTGCGACATCCACTCGCACATGAGCGCGTTCGTGCTCGTCTTCGGCCATCGCTTCTTCGCGGTCACGGACGGCGAGGGGCGATACCAGATCGAGAACGTCCCGCCGGGGACGTACACGCTCGTGGCCTGGAACGACGGGCAGCCGCGCGAGTCACGCGCCGTCACCGTCCCCGAGGCGTCGGGGGTCGAGGCCGACTTCGTGCTGAAGTAGAGTCGCCGGCGATGCGTTTGCTCTCGTCCCTCACGAACCGCATCTTCCTGGCCAGCGCCGCGCTGGCCATCCTCTGCATCGGGGCCGCCGTCTACTTCGTGAACGTGCGCGTGACGCGGCAGGCGGAGGCCGAGCTCGTCCGCGGCCTCGAGGAAGCAGGGCGCGTCGTCGAGCAGCATCGGACGACGCTGGCGGAGACCTTCACCCTCGTCGCGCGGCTGGTGGCCGACCTCCCGCGCCTGAAGGCGGCGGTGGAGACCGGAGACCCGCCCACCGTGGGGCCCCTCGCCGTCGACTACCAGTCGCGGGTGAAGTCCGACCTGTTCGTCGTCACCAACCGCGCCGGCGCCGTCCTCGCCGCGGTGGGACCGGCCGGGCAGGCGGCGGCGGGCGGCGGCCTCCCGGTGTCGAGCGCGCTCGCCGGCATGGAAACGACCTCCTTCCGCGCGCACCCCAAGGGCGTGCTCCAGGTGGTCACGGTGCCGATCTCGATCGGCGCCCATCCGCCGGAGATCCTCGGCACGCTCAGCCTCGGCTTCGTCCTCGACGACGCGGTGGCGGCGCGCTTCGGCGCGCTCACCGAGAGCGAGGTCGCTTTCGCGCTGGACGGCACGGTGCGCGCGGCGACCCTCCCGGCATCGAAGCGCGCGGCGCTCGCCCCGCTCGTCTCCGCCACCGGCGTGTCGCGGATCCCGCTCGACGGCGCGGAGTACGTCGCCGTCTCACGGCCCCTTACCGCACCGCGCCCCGGCGGATCCACCGCCGCCGCGGTGATCCTCCGCTCCCGCACCGAGCGGTTGCGCTTCCTGTCCGCGATCCACACCGCGCTCGCCGGGACCGCGCTCATCGCCGTGCTCGTGGCCACCGTACTGAGCTACGGTGTCGCGCGCACGGTGACCCGCCCGCTGGCCAAGATCACCGCCGCCATGCGCGAGATGTCGACCACCGGCGACCTCACCCGCAAGATCGCCCTCGAGCCCGCGCACTGGGAGGACGAGGACGCGGGGCTCCTCGCCCGCACGTTCAACGCGTTGACCGACTCCATCGCCGCCTTCCAGCGCGACGCCGCGCAGCGCGAGCGGCTCTCCTCCCTCGGCCGGCTCTCGACCGTCGTCGCCCACGAGGTGCGCAACCCGCTGATGATCATCAAGGCCTCGCTGCGGGTGCTCCGGCAGGCCCCGACCTCCGCGGAGCAGAGCCGGGAGGCAGTGGCCGACATCGGCGAGGAGGTGAGCCGCCTCGATCGCGTCGTGAACGAGGTGCTCGACTTCGCGCGGCCGATCCGCATCGACCTCGGGCCGACGGACCTGAACGCCCTCTGCCGCAACGCCGCCGAGGCCAGCCTGTCCGGCGAGACCACCCCCGCCATCACGCTCCGCCTCGACCCGGGGATCGCGTCGGTTCTGACGGACGGAGAGAGGGTGCGGACCGCGCTCGTCAACATCCTCTCCAATGCCCGCGAAGCCGTCGCCGCGCGCACGGGAGGGACGCCCGGAACCACCGACGCGCCCGACGTCGAGCTCGTCACGTCCCGTGCCGGCGGCGGGGTCGCCATCGTCATCGCGGATCGCGGCATCGGAATTGCTGATGCCGATCTACCGCATGTCTTCGATCCCTATTTCACGACCCGCCGCACCGGCACGGGGCTCGGCCTCGCCATCGCCAAGAACATCGTCGAGGCGCTCGGCGGCGCCATCACCGTCCGCCGCCGTCCCACCGAGGGCACCGAGGTGCGCATCGATCTCCCGCGGGCGGCGGTGACGCGGTGACTCCCGGCTCCGTGCTCCTCGTCGACGACGAGGAGAAGATCCTGAAGGTGCTCGGGCGCGCGCTGCGCGAGGAAGGCCACGAGTGCGTGGCCACCGGGAGCCCGCGGGAGGCGCAGCGTCTCCTCGGCGCCCGGCCTTTCGACGTGCTCGTGGTCGACAACCTGATGCCCGAGCGCACCGGGCTCGAGCTGATCCGTGATCTCGTCACCTCGACGCCCGCCGACGAGCGCCCGCAGATCCTGATGATGACCGCGCACGCCACCGTCGAGAGCGCCATCGAGGCGATGAAGCTCGGCGCCGTCGACTACCTGCAGAAGCCATTCGAGGTCGAGGAGCTGCTGGTGGTGGTCCGCCACGCGCTGGAGGTGCAGCGGCTGCGGACGCAGCACCGCTACTTGATCAACGAGCGCGACGAGGAGTTCGGCCACTACGGCATCGTCGGAAGGAGCCGCGCAATTCAGGAAGTCATCGCGCGCGCGGAGAAGGTGGCGCAGAGCAAGAGCACGGTGCTCATCACGGGCGAGACGGGGACGGGCAAGGAGCTCGTCGCCCGCGCCATCCACGACCGCAGCGCGCAGCGGGAAATGCCGCTGATCAAGGTGAATTGCGCGGCAATTCCCGAGACGCTGCTCGAGTCCGAGCTCTTCGGCCACGTGCGCGGCGCCTTCACCGGCGCGACGTCGAGCAAGAAGGGGCGCTTCGCGCTCGCGCACGGCGGGACGATCTTCCTCGACGAGATCGGGGCCATGACGGGCCTGCTGCAGGGGAAGCTCCTGCGCGTCCTGCAGGAGCGCGAGTTCGAGCCACTGGGCGCGGAGCGCACGGAGAAGGTCGACGTGCGCGTGATCGCGGCCACCAACCGCGACCTGCGCCAGCTGGTTTCGGAAGGCAAGTTCCAGGAGGATCTCTACTACCGCCTGAACGTGATCCCCATCGCGATCCCTCCGCTGCGCGACCGGCGCGAGGACATCCCGGGCCTCGTCGAGCACTTCCTCCGCAAGCACGCGCAGCGCATGGGCAAGCGCATCGATCACATCGAGGATGACGCGCTGGCGGCGTTGCGCGGCCACGACTGGCCGGGCAACGTGCGCGAGCTCGAGAACACCATCGAGCGCGCGGTGGTGCTCTGCCCGGGGACGGTGATCGACGCGCGCGCGATCTCGCTCCTCGGCGCCACCGCGCCCGCGGCGTCGCTGCCGTCACTGGCGCTCCACCAGAACGTCGACTGGGCGGAGCGCGAGACGATCCGCCGCGCCCTCGAGGCCTCGGGCGGGGTCAAGAAGGACGCCGCTGCGCTCATGGGAATCAGCCAGCGCGCGCTCAGCCACTACCTCGCGAAGCACCGCATCGACTGACCCTGCGTCCGTACGAGTCGCGTAAGACGTTACTCCGTTCGTAAGGGCGCGCGGCCCGGGAAGCGCGCGGCGCACCACTTTCGCGATGGCACCGCCCTTGCCAATCGACGGCCATGCTCAATGCCCTCCTCCGACCGCTGCTCGTCGTGGCCGTGCTCGTTCCCGCCTCCGCATCCGCCGCCCAGACGGCATCGTCCCCCGCTCCTTCTCCGGCGCCCACGTGGTCCGACGAGGACGGAAACCCCGCCATCCCCGACTTCACCTCCATCAACCTGCCCACGACGCTGCGCCTCCCGCGGCACAAGCTCTCTTTCCGGATCACGCATCGCTTCGCGCGTCCCCTCGGCGACGGCGACTTCGGCGACCTCGTGGGCGACTTCTTCGGGTTCGACAGCGGCGCGCAGGTCGGCTTCGAGCTGCGCTACGGCCTCCGCGCGGGCACGCAGCTCGGCGCGTACCGCACCAGCGACCGCACCATCCAGCTCTTCGCCCAGCAGGACCTGATGCAGCAGGGCCGGGGGCCCATCGGTTTGGCCGTCTTCGGGACCTTCGAGGGGCTCGACAACCTGCACGCGGAGCGCGCGTCGGGGGTCATGCTCGTCGCGTCGCGGGCGTTCGGCGAGCGGGCGGCGATCTACGTCGAGCCGGGGTGGGTCGGCAACACCAACCTCGAGGACGAGGACGGCGAGGGCAACAACTCCGTGATCCTCGGCCTCGCGGCGCGCGTGCGCCTCGGCGAGGCGTACGCGATCGTGGGCGAGGCGGTGCCGCGCATCGGCGGGCACCGCCACCAGGGCACTCAGGTGAACTTCGCATTCGAGCGCCGGGTGGGCGGTCACAACTTCCAGATCAATTTCGGCAACGCCCTCGGCAGCACGCTCGCACAGGTCGCGCGCGGCGGCGGGGCGGTGCGCGAGCAGGGCGATCAGGCCGGCGAGGGAGGCCGCCAGTGGTACATCGGCTTCAACCTTTCCCGGAAGTTCTATTGAAGGCGGCCAGCCGCGCGGCGAGGGCCAGCGCGTCGTGCGGCGCGTGTACCTTCGCGTCGTTGTCGAAGTAGACGCACACGTCCTTGCCCGCACGCGCGCCATGTCCCTCCACTGTTAGCATGCCGGACATGGAAACGGAGGGGCGCCTCGACCCCAAGCTGCTGTACCGGCGCCTCGACGGGCTTCTCGGTGCGTTCGATCCCACGCGGCCGGGTCCCGTGCTGATGCGCGCGTTTCTCGCCGACGCGTTCCGCTTCCTCGCCCTGGACCTGCGGCTGAAGGCCGGAACGCTCTATGCGGAGCGCCGCGACGATTTCGAGCGCGTCGACGGCGTGGGCGAGGAAGCAAAGGCGATGCCGGAGACGCTCGAGTGCACGTCGCCGTCCCTCCGGCTCGTGCTCGAGCACGGCGTGTACATCTTCGACAAGCCGTTTCCCGGCGAGGCGTGGGGCGGGCTGACCCTGCCGTGGCCCTCGGCCGCGGTCGTGGTCGGGGTGCGGCCCTCGCGGCACGTCGTGTGGTTCGCGCTGCGCAAGGCCTGGGTACGGGAGGAGCTCGACTTCGCGCTCAATACCATCCGCGCCGCGCTCGGCTCGCGCCTCGCCGACGAGCGGGTGCGCGGAAGCTTCCGCCAGGCCGCCCAGATCCAGCAGAGCCTCCTCCTCGACGAGCCGCCGAAGTTCAAGGGCTACGAGCTCGCCGCGCGCTCCGTCGCGGCGGAGGAAGTCGGCGGCGACTTCTACGACTTCTTCTCCTTCGGCGACGAGCTCCTCGGGCTCGCCATCGGCGACGCCAGCGGTCATGGCCTCCCCGCGGCCCTGCTCGTCCGCGACGTGGTCACCGGCCTCCGCATGGGGCTGGAGAAGGACCTGAAGATGGGGTACGTCTTCGGCAAGCTGAACCGCGTCATCCACCGCAGCAATCTGTCCAGCCGCTTCGTCTCCGTGTTCTACGGCGAGCTCGAGGAGCCGGGGAACATCATCTACGTCAACGCCGGCCATCCCCCCGCGCTCATCTTCACCGCCGCCGGGGTGCGCGAGCTGTCCATCGGCGGAACCGTGATCGGCCCCCTGCCCGAAGCGCGCTTCCGGCGCGGCATCGCCTACCTCGAGCCGGGAGACGTCCTCGTGCTCACCACCGACGGCATCCTCGAGCGGCGCAACGCCGCCGGGGAGTTCTTCGGCCAGGCGGGGGTGGAGGCGGCGGTGCGCGATCGCGACTCGACGGCCACGGAGATCCTGGAGCGGATCTTCGCCGCCGCGGCGGCGTTTGGCGACGACGGGCCGTGGGAGGACGACGTGAGCGTCGTGGTGGTGAAGAGGGCGCGGGCCTCCCGCGCCACGCCCGGCGGCCCGGCTTTCCTAGAGTAGCGTCCGCACCGCGCGAACGATGGCCGCGGCGTCGATGCCGTGCGCGGCCAGCAGCTCCATCGGCTTGCCCGAGCGCGGGACCTCCCGCACGCCGAGGATCTCCACCCGCCCTCGTCCGCTCACCGCCGCCGCCACCGCCTCCCCGATCCCTCCGCACACCGAATGGTCCTCGACGGTGACGATGGCCCGGGTCTCCGCCGCCGCCCGGGTCAGGGCGGCGGTGTCGATGGGCTTCACGGAATAGAGGTCGATGACGCGGACCGCGATCCCGTCCTTCTACAACGTGTCGTGGGCGGCGAGCGCCTCGTGCACGGTGACGCCGGCCGCGACCACGGTGACCGCATCCTTCGCACTGGACCGCAGGGTCTTGGATCCGCCGATCGGGAACTGCTCGTCGTTGCGATAGAGGACCGGCGTCTTCGGCCGGCTGGTGCGGATGTACACGATCCCCGGCGTCCGCGCGGCGGCCACGACGAGGTGCTCGCCGGAGACCGCATCGCTCGGGTAGAGGACGGTCGTGCCGAGGAGCGCGCGCATCATCGCGAGGTCCTCGAGCGCCATCTGCGACGCGCCATCCTCGCCGATGGAGACGCCGGCGTGGCTGCCGCACAGCACGAGGTGCTTCGGCCGCGAGTAGACGGCCATGCGCATGAAGTCGTAGGCGCGGGTCAGGAAGCAGGCGAAAGTGGACGCGAACGGGATCTTCCCCTCGGTCGACATCCCGAGCGCCGCCCCGACCATGTTCTGCTCCGCGATGTACGACTCCGCGAAGCGCTCCGGCGCCCGGGCCTTGAACCGATCGGAGAAGGTCGAGTTCTTGGTGTCGCCGTCGAGCGCGACCACGCGCGGTGACGCCGCGGCCAGCTTCGCGAGCGCGGTGCCGTAGGCCTCCCGGGTCGCGACTTCCTGGCCGAGGGTGTATTCGGGGGTCGCGCGCATCTCGGGCTCCGGGAGCGGCTCCGGCGCGCCTTCGTACCGGCGCGACGCGACGGGAATGCGGATGGACGTGTCTCCGAGCTCGGCGATGGCGCGGTCGAGCTCCTCGCCCTTCTTCGCCGGCTTGCCGTGCCAGTTCTCCTTGTCTTCGAGGAACGACACGCCGCGGCCCTTGAAGGTCTTGGCCACGATGGCGAACGGCTTGCCCTCGGCGGCGCGCGCCTTGGCGAAGGCGTCGCGAATCTGCTTGATGTCGTGGCCGTCCACGACCGCGGTCTGCCAGCCGAACGCGTTGAACCGCTGCTCATAGACGTCCACGTGATGCTCGTACATCGTGGGGCCGCTTTGCCCGAGGCGATTGACGTCGATGATCGCGCACAGGTTGTCCAGCCGGTAGAAGGACGCGAATTGCGCGGCTTCCCAGACCGAGCCCTCCGCCGCTTCGCCGTCGCCCATCAGCGCGTAGACGCGGCCCGGCTCGCCGTCGCGCCCGCGCGCCCAGGCCATCCCCGCCGCCGCGCACAGCCCCTGCCCGAGCGAGCCCGTGGCGACGCGGACCCACGGCACGAGCGGCGTCGGATGCCCTTCGAGCGGGCTCGTGATCTCGCGCAAAGTCATGAGGTCGAGGTCGATGCAGCCCGATTCCTTGAGCGCGGCCCAGAGCAGCGGAGCGGCGTGGCCCTTCGACAGCACGAAGACGTCGGCGCCGCGGCCGCTCGGGTCCTTCGGGTCGTAGCGCATCTCGTCGAAATACAGGACGGAGACGAGATCGGCCGCGGACATGCAGCTCGTGGGATGCCCGGAGCCCGCTTGCGTCGTCGACTCGAGGGAGAGGCGGCGCAGCTTCTGGCCCATGCGGAAGAGGGTGGCGTCGTCCACGGCCATGGAGTCGATCGTCCTTTCGCGGGTGCTAGCCGCCATAGAGGGTGAGGCCGAAGGTGAGCGAGATGAAGACGCTCATCTGCTCGCGCGTGACGGGCGACGCCGGGCAGTAGTTGCCGCCGCCGCAGCCGGAGACGACGGCGCGGCGCGCGAGCTCCTGGATCCAGCGACAGAAGGGGCTCGACACGGGAACGTCCGCGAAGGGCTCGGTGACGCACGCGGGCGGCGCCCATCCCGATCCCTCGCGCGTCGCGAGCACGAAGACGGCGAGCTGCTCGCGGGTGACTTCGGCGGTGGGGCAGAAGCCGCCGCCGCCGCAGCCGGAGACCACAGCGCGGCGCGCCAGCTCCTCGATCCAGCGGCAGAAGGGGCTGGACGCCGGCACGTCGTTGAAGACCGGAGTGGTGCAGGCGGGCGGAACGTACCCGTCGCCCTCCTTCGCCACGAGCACGAACACCGCCATCTGCTCGCGGGTGGTGCCGTTCTGCGGGCAGTACTCGGTGGCGGTGCAGCCGCCGGTGACGCGCTGGTGGAGCATCGTCTCGATGAAGCGATAGAAGCCGCTGGACCGCGCCACGTCCGCGAAGCTGTCGCCGATGTGCACCGCCCAGTCCTTCGTCTCCCCGGTGGCCAGCGTCTCGCGGATGGCGGCGTCCCAGTGCGGCGCGGGGCGCGCGGCGGAGACGGAGAGCGAGTAGCAGTCAGAGGCGGCGATGCAGTCGCCGCTCGTGCGTGCGGTCAGCGTGCCGTACGACGCACTGGGGTCGACCACGGTGTAGGTTGCGGGCGGCGGGCCGGTGAACGCGGACACCGTCCCGGCGAGCGCGCCGGCGACGAAGCGGTGATTGCGCCACGTCGGCGCCATCGTCACCGTCTCCCCCGGCTCGAAGACGAAGTTGCCGTCGGACCCCGCGCTCGCCGTGGGATCCATGCGGAGGGCGATGGGCAGCGCCTGGGAAGCGAACGTGGCGGCCAGCGACACGTAGGGCGCCTCGTACTTGATGGAGTTCTCGGTGATCTCCCAGGTATTGGGATTGCCGAAGCGCTGCTCGCTCCAGTCGCGGTAGAAACGATTGAGGCCAACGGCGCCGAGGGGCGGGGTCGCGTTGCCGGCGTAGTCCTTGTTCGGCCCGCCCACGAGGATCCCCGGCGCGGGGCCGAGGACGGAAGTGTTGTTGTCGGAGACACCGTTGTTGTCGATGCCGGCAAAGTACGGGTACCCGGGCTCGGAGACCGACGCCGGCTTGCCGATGTAGTTCGTCCGCGCGTAGGCGCTGAAGGAGTCGCCGAACCACTGGTGGTAGAACTGCCAGACCGAGTGCTCGCCGCCGAGCCCGCTCATGTTCGACTGGTAGACCATCCGCTTCGGGTTCTGGCCGTGGAAGATGTGGAAGAAGTCGTGGGCGTGCGCGCGCGCCTCGACCGCGGTCTGGCCGCCGGTCAGTCCGAGCCGCGCCGCTTCTACCAGGAACAGGCCGTAGCCGGCGCGGATCGAGTTCGAGCCCCAGTAGTACGACCAGTCGGGCATGCCGTTCCGGTAGAGGTCGTCCACGCTGAAGATGTAGTCCACCTGGGCCGACACCGACGCGCGCATGTTCGCGACCACCGCCGCCGTCGCCCCCGGCGCCTCGAGATACGCCAGCGCGGCCTGGGTGTCGTAGCCCATCACGTTGAAGAAGACGCCGGCCCAGTTCGCGGGGTAATACGTGTCGACGATCCCGCGCGCACCGGGGGTCGCGGGATCGAGGCGGAACATCTCTGCCGCCGCCCACACCTTGAAGTCGTTGCCGGCCTGGGCCGCGACGCGCGGCCACGTGGCCAGCGCGGCCGCTCTGAGCCGCGCCGCGTATCCGACGTGGCCCGCCTGTCCGAAGACCCGCGAGCCGATGGCGCACGCGGCCACGAAGGTCGCGGCCGACTCGTCATTCGGGTCGTGGTAGAAGCGCGGGGTCGGGTCCGCGCTCGGCGGCGAGTCGGAATCGAAGAAAGTCGTGTGCGTGCGCGAGATCACCGACCCGTCGGGGAGCTGGTTCTTCAGGAACCAGTCGAGCTCCCACTTCACCTCGTCGAGCACGTCGGGAACGCCGTTCCCGGATTCGGGGATGCCGGTGTCGTCCCGGAAGGCCGCGGGGTCACGCTCGTAGGCACGGAGCAGGAACAGGATCGCGCCGCCGCTGTCCCCCCACACGTACTTGTTGAAGTCGCCGGCATCGTGCCAGCCGCCGGTGAGATCGAGCGTGCCGCGGTTGGTGTGCCCCACTTCGTTCGTGGTCGCCAGGTCGCCCATGTGACAGGCGACGGGATCCGCCCACGCCCCGGAGTGCACGGCGAGCTTCGGCGTGTTGCACCGCTGCCGGTAATAGCTCTTGAGCGCGGCGCGGAAGACCGCTTCGTGGGCGTCTCCGCGCACGACGAAGTCGTTGGACTTGCCGGCGAGCGCGGTGCTGAAGAGGTGATACTGCCCGACCGCCGCGAAGGGCGAGAAGTCCACCCACCACACGGTGTCGAAGGAGCCGTTGCCGTCCGCGCCCTTGGCCACGATCGACCCGGCGGGGACGGTGTAGACGACCGCGGACGTGGCGGCGTCGCGGATCTGCACCGTCGCGCCGGGGTTGGCGGTGAAGACCGCCACCTTGGCGTCGCCCGGCCGGTAGCCGAAGTTGTCGAGCTTGATCGCCGGCAGCGGCGCCTGGGCCTGGGCCGCGCTGGAGACGAGGGCGATCAGGGCGGCGGCGACGGCACGGCCGGCAGTCTGGCGCATCATGGTTTCCCTCGGAGAGCGGACGGTAGCGTGCAGGTGGGCGGGAGTCAATGGCAGGCGTTACAGGGTTATGTTGGGGGCGGGAGGGCACATGACGGAGACGGTCGAAGCCGCGTCGCCGCGCCGCCGGATCAAGGAAATGGAAGTGATGGTCGCCGACGTCATCACGGAGACGCCGGACACCGCGACCCTCGTGCTGTTCACCGGCAACGATCGCCTCGATTACCAGCCCGGCCATTTCCTGACCGTCGATCCGCATCAGTTCGAGTCCCTCTCGCGCTTCACGTCCTTCCTCGAGGACCTGAAGGGGAAGAAGGAGCCGCCGCGGGCCTACTCGATGTCCTCCGCGCCGCACGAGAAGCAACTTGCCTTCACGATCAAGGAAGAGCGTTACGCCTCGGGGGCGACGAAATACCCGCCGCTCCTCTCGCCGCTGCTGGTGAGGCGCACCGCGCGCGGCGCGCGTCTCGTCGTCACCGGCTTCACGGGGCCGTACACGCTGCCCGAGGACATCGAGTCGCGCACCGACCACGTCGTCCACGTCTGTGCGGGTTCCGGAATCGTCCCGAACTTCTCGATCATCAAGCACGCGCTGCTTCATCATCCGAGGCTTCGCCACACCTTGATCTACTCCAACCGGACGTGGTCGGACACGATCTTCGGCCCCGACCTCTCCGCGCTGGAGGCGAAGCATCCCGACCAGCTGCGTGTCGTACACACGCTCACCCGCCAGGAACCGGCCCCCGGCATCGCGCGCGAGGTGCGTCACGGGCGACTCACTCCCGCGTTGCTGCGCGAGGCGATGGGCGACGTCACGGCCTGCCGGGTCTTCCTGTGCGGCCCCGCCGTCTCGACCTGGGACAAGAAGGCGGCGAAGGAGAAGGGCGTCGAGCCCGCTCCCCGTTTCCTCGAGGGATCGCTGGCCGCGCTGGACGAGATCGGCGTTCCAAAGGCTCACATCACGCGGGAATCGTACGGTTAGAGTGGGGTGATGCATTTTCGCGGTGGCGCAGCGCTGGCGGCCGTCCTCGGCGCAACGCTGGCATCCGGAGCGCCGGCGCCGCCCGCTCCGACGGCGCCGTCCATCGTCCTCATCACCCTCGACACGACGCGCAACGATTACGTCGGACCACGGAGTGGCGCGCCCTCGCTCACCCCGAACCTCGACGCGCTGGCCGCGCGGGGGATGCGCTACGGGCGGGCCTTGACCTCGGCGCCCCTCACCCTGCCCGCGCACTGCTCGCTCCTGACCGGCCTCGATCCGCCGGCGCACGGCGTGCACGACAACGGGACCGCCGCGCTCCCCGCCGAGATCCCGACCCTCGCGACCGCTCTCGCCGCACGCGGGTACCGCACGGGCGCCTTTGTCGGCTCGCGGGTCCTCGACCGGCGCTTCGGCCTGGCGCGCGGGTTCGCCCTTTATGACGATGCGATGACGGCGGAGCACACCGGCGAGCAGGGATATCCGGAACGCGACGCGGCGGCGGTGACGACGGCCGCGCTCCGCTGGGCCCGGGCGCTGCCCCCGGGACGGCCGTTCTTCCTCTGGGTCCATTATTACGACGCCCATGCGCCCTACCAGCCTCCGGGCATGGCCGCGGATCGTCCGGGTGCGGAGCGCTATGCGGGCGAGATCGCTCATGTCGACCGCGAGATCGGCCGCCTCCTCGCCGGAGTCCGCCCCGACGTCGTGGCCGCGGTCGGCGATCACGGCGAGATGCTCGGCGAGCATGGCGAGGATACCCACGGGATCTTTCTCTACCGCGCGAGCCTCGAGGTGCCGCTGATCCTCGCCGGGCGCGGTGTCGCACGCGGCGTGCACGACGCGGCGGTGGCCACGCGCGGCCTGGCCGCGACGCTCCTCGGTCTCGCCGGCGCGTCGACGGGCGGCTTCGGCGCTCCGCTTCCCGGCGTGGCGGCGCCATCGGGATTCACCTACAGCGAGACCGAGCTCCCGGCGACGGCGTACGGGTGGAGCCCGCTGCGCGCGGTATCGGACCATCGCTGGCGGTACGTCGCCGCGCCCCGCCCGGAGCTCTACGACTTCGTCGCCGATCCCGCGGAGGCGCGCAACCTCGCCGCCGAGCGGCCCGAGGACGTGCGCCGATTGGCCGCGGCTCTGGCGGCGACGGATGCGGCCGCGCGCGCGCGACCGGCGCCCGCCGCGGAGATCGATGCCGGGGTCGCGGAAGCGCTGCGCAGCCTCGGCTACCTCTCGGGTGCTACCGGTACGCGCACCGGCACCATCGACCCCAAGGACGGCATCGCTCTTTTGCGCGAGTTCGACCGCGCCAAGGCGCTGCGCGAGAGCGGACGCGTGCGCGAGGCAATCGGCGCGTTCGAGGCCATCGTCGGCAAGAGCCCCGGCAACGTCCCCTTTCTCGTGCGGCTGGCCGAGGCGCAGGCCGCGGCCGGGCGGCGCGAGGCGGGCATCGCGACCCTGAAGCACGCGGTCGGCCTCAACCCGCGCCTCGATTTCCTGCACCTCCATCTCGCCGACG
>JANMPI010000171.1:0-4184 GCA_031369785.1 Acidobacteriota bacterium | reverse complement strand
GTACGTGCGGTCGGCGTACTCCGGGTCGGTCATGATCGTCGCCGGGTTGGAATTGACGAGCGACACCCGGATGCCTTCCGCGCGCAGCACTTTCACCGCCTGCGTCCCCGAGTAGTCGAACTCGGAAGCCTGGCCGATGACGATCGGGCCCGACCCGATCACCAGCACGGACTTGATCGACGGATCTCTTGGCATTCCTAGGGTGCGGCGGTCAGCGGGGCCTGCGGCTCTCGGACATGAGCTTCACGAAGTCGGCGAAGAGGTAGTGGCTGTCATGGGGGCCCGGGCTGGCCTCGGGATGGTACTGCACGGAGACCACCGGGTGGTCGCGATGACGGAAGCCCTCGACGGTGCCGTCGTTCAGGTTCAGGTGGGTGAGGATCAGCTCCGGCCGATCAAAGGCCGCCGCGTCCACCGAGAAGCCGTGGTTCTGCGACGTCACCTCGACGTGGCCGGTGGCCAGGTTCTTCACCGGGTGGTTCGCCCCGCGATGGCCGAACTTCAGCTTGAACGTCTTCGCCCCGCAAGCGAGCCCGAGGATCTGGTGGCCGAGGCAGATGCCGAAGATCGGCACTTCCTTCTGCATGATCCTGCGCGAGGCTTCGATCGCATACGTGCAGGGCTCGGGATCGCCGGGGCCGTTGGACAGGAAGACGCCGTCCGGCGAAAGTGCCAGCACGTCTTCGGCGGACGTCGTCGCGGGCACGACCGTGACGTCACAACCGGCCGCGGCCAGCATGCGGCCGATGTTCGTCTTCATGCCGAAGTCATAGGCCACGACCTTGAACCGCGCGTCGCCGTCGCTCGCGACGTGATACGGCGCCTCGCAGGTCACCTCGCGGGCGAGATCGAGCCCTATCATCGAGCGTGCGCCTCGCGCCTTGGCCACCAGCGCCGCGTGGTCGTCCACGAGGGCGGAGATGACGCCGCGCTTGGCGCCGTGATCGCGCAGGTGGCGCGTCAAGGCGCGCGTGTCCACCTCGGTGATCCCCACGACGCCGCGCTCGTCGAGGTACTGGTCGAGCTCGCCCGACGAGCGCCACGACGACGCGGTCGAGGCCTCGCGCACCACGAACCCCGCGACCTGGGTGTCCGAGGACTCGACGTCGTCCACGTTCACGCCGTAGTTCCCGATGTGCGGGTAGGTCATGGTGACGATCTGGCCGGCGTAGGACGGATCGGTGAGCACTTCCTGATAGCCGGAGAGCGCGGTGTTGAAGACCACCTCGCCCGTCGTCTCCCCGGCGTGGCCGAAAGCCCGGCCTTCGTAGACGAGGCCGTCCTCCAGCGCCAGCACGCACTTCTTCCCAAAGGTCCGCGTCATTGCAGGAAGCCTACCTTGGGGAGCGGCCAGAACCGGAGCACCGCCTTGCCGTAGATGTACTTCTCCGGCACCTCGCCCCAGCTGCGGCTGTCGTTGCTGCTGTTGCGATGATCGCCGAGGACGAAGTAGTACCCCTTGGGCACCGCGACCCGGGGGGTGTTCTCCTGGTCGTTGAACTGCGGGCGGACGTACTCCTCGGAGACGCGCTGCTCGTTCACGAACAGCACGCCGCGGCGGAGCTCGATGGTGTCTCCGGGGATGCCCACCACGCGCTTGATGAAGGAGACCGACGGGTCCTTCGGATACCAGAAGACCACGACGTCCCCGCGCTGGATGGGGTGGAACCGGTAGATGAACTTGTTGACGATGATGCGCTCCGAGTCCTCGAGGAGCGGCAGCATGCTCGTGCCCTGCACGCGGAAGGCCTGGGCCACGAAGGTGATCAGGAAGAAGCAGAAGAGGACGGCCACCGAGAGGTCGTGAACCAGCTCCCAGAGCGCCCGCCAGATCTGCGAGCGGGCGCCGTCGCGCGGACGGTCGAGAACGAGGCCTTCGTCCCGGGCGATCTCGACGCCGGTCGTGTTCTCCAATGCCGTCTAGAGTTCCGATCCGCGGCGCACCACGCGCGTGCCCGCGATACGGTCGTGGAGGGCGGTGCCGCCGAACGCGATCATCAGGAACCCGATCCCCAGCAGCAGCGACGACGCGCAGTAGCCGAGGATGCGCAGGGTGGCGCGCGACATCCCGATGGGCGTGGCGCCGTCCTCCGTGGCGACGGCCAGGCCGAGCATGCGCTTCCCCGGGGTCGCGCCCGAAAGGCCCCAGAAGACGGCGTAGTACGCGGCCCCCAGCACGATGGCGATGGGGATCATGGCCAGCGACGCGAGGATCGGGAAGTACGGCACGTCGGCCGGCGTCGCAGGCAGCTCGCGCGCCCACCAGTGGCGCGCCACCGGGGCCAGCAACAGGGCCTGGACGGCGGAGACGATGACGAGATCGATCAGTCCCGCGGCCAGGCGGGGGAGGAAGCCGGCGTCGACCCCGGGCGCGGCGAGCGAGGCCGTTCCCGTCGGACCGACGACGGCGACCGGCCGCGGCGGCATCGATCGCGGGCCATGCGTCGCGAGCGGCGGCGCCGGGGTCGGAGGACGTGATCCCGGGCGCGGGGCTTCGCGCCGCGGCGGCGGTGCGATCGCCATCGCGGGGGCGGCGGAGCGCGCGGGGGTCGGGATCGGCGGCGGGCCCGCGATGACGGGCCCGGCCATCGGCGCCATGGCCTCCGGCATGACCTGCGCCTGCGCACCCCCGTGGCTGGGCGCATCGAGCGCCGGGCGCGACTCGGGCGGCCGCGCGGCCGGCTCCGCCCCTGCGGGCGCGACGGCGTCCGAATCGCTCTCCCCCGTCGTCGCGACGTCGGCGTCCGCTTCCCGCGGCGACCCGTCCTCGGGCAGCACGCGGCCACAGGCGTTGCAGAACTTCGCGGGCAGCACCACCACCGTCCCGCACGACGCGCACACCGCCTTGGCCGGCGCCGCCGGCGCGACGCTCGTCCCGCACTGGCGGCAGAACTGGTCGCCCTTCCGGTAGTCGGCCTGGCATTGCGGGCAATGCAGCTTGGGTGAAGACGGATGCTGCACGACCTTGGCCGCCGACTCCTCGGAGTCGAGCTCCTCGCGGAAGAGCATGCGCGCGGTGCCGATGGCCACCAGGTCGCCGTCGCGCAGGTTGCGCTCGCTCACGCGGTCACCGTTCACCAGCGATCCGTTGGACGAGTTGCAGTCGCGCAGGAAGTACTGCGCGCCGCGGAACTCGATCACCGCGTGGCGGCGGGAGACCATCGCATCCGGCAGCACGACGTCGTTCCCGGGGTCGCGGCCGATGGAGATGAGCGACCGCGCGAGGGAGATCTCCCTCCGCGCGGAGGACGTGGGATTGACGATCAGCTTCGCCACGGCCTAGCCAGCGCGGAAGGTCTGGCGGAAGTCGACCCTCACCTTGACCGGAGTGCCCTTCTTGACCGCGGGGCTGTACTTCCAGCTGCGCACCGCGCTCAGCACCGCGTCGTCGACGATGCGGCCGGCCGACTCGACCACCCGCACGTCCGTCACTTCACCGGTCTCCGTGACCACGAACCCGAGGCGCACCGACACCGAGCTGCCCGACTTCAGGCGCGACGCGCGGTCGGTGGGATACGAGGCCGACATGCCGGAGATCTTGCGCGCCGGCGTGTCCACCTCGGCCGGCGAGTTCACGTAGATGCGATTGACGTCGACGGTTTCGGGCGCGGGCGTCGGCAGCGCGGCGACGACGGTCGGCCGGAGGCGCGCCTCGACGCGCGCGCGCTTGCCCGCGACCACGCTCACCGACCCCGACCAGGGCTCGTAGCCGTCCTTCACGACCTCGACGCGATGCGAGCCCGCCTTCATCTTCGGGTCGACGAACGGCGTCTGCCCCACCGGCGTCCCGTTGATGCGCACGATGGCGCCCGCGGGCTCGGACGAGATCTCCGCGGCGCCGGTCGCGGGCGCGGTGCGCGACAGGGTCACGTTCATGGTGGGCGCGGCGGCGTCGGCGGACAGGAGGACGGTCTCGGTGCTCGGCGCGGAGCCCTTCAGATCGACCTTCCCCTCGTGCGCGCCGAAGGGCACGTCGGGGACGTCGATCGGCGTGACGCCGTACGGGCGGCCGTCGACGGTGACGGTCGCGCCCACGGGCTGGCTCTCGACGTGCAGGCTGCCCGCGGCCAGCGCGACGGGGGCGGCCGACTGCCGCGGCCGGGAACGCGGCGCGGCAGTCGAAGGAGGTGAAGGCGCTTTCACCTCCTGTGGCTCCGGGCCGGCGAACTTGCGATAGACGGCGA
>JANMPI010000134.1:0-7829 GCA_031369785.1 Acidobacteriota bacterium | reverse complement strand
CGCTTCAGGACGGCGTAGCCTTCGGCGGTCTCCACCCCTTCCGCCACCACCTGCAGGCCCATGTTGTGGCCGAGGTCCTCGTCGAGCGCACGATCACCCCGTCGTCGCTGGCCTCCGCGCCCAGGTTCACGACGAACGCCTTGTCGATCTTCAGCTCGTCGAGGGGGCTTCCCCGGACGGGGAGATGGCCCTCGACGTAGGCCTCGGGGGTGCCGGCATGGCCATTTCGCGAATGGCCGTCGTCCGTACGCGCCAGTAGATGAAGATGGGCGAGGAAAAAGGGAGACGGCGACCAGTCGATCCCGGCCTGGATCTGCGCGGAGACGCGTCATCCGCCGCGAGAGGCGACGCCAGGGCGAGGATCGACGCGAGGAGCACGAGTGCCGCGTGACGTCGGGAGTCGGCCATGGTCGCGTCCTTCGGAGAGGCATCATCGCCGCTGGCTCGGCGTCTTTCAATCGACGTATGCTGCCGGTGATGAATCCCATCTCACCGCCACGAAGGGCCGCGGCGGTCCTCGCCGTCGCGATGGCGCTTCCCGGATGCGGCGGATCGTCGCCGGCGGTGCCCGCGGTCCCTCCGGCCGGAACACCTGGCGTCGCCGTTCCCAACGAGGGGTGGAGCCATGTCCCCGAGGGGAGCGCCATCACCTACCAAGGCAACCCGCCCGCCTCCGGCCCGCACTACCCGTCGTGGCTGCGGTATGCCGAGTACACGCAGGTGATTCCGCGCGGGTACTGGGTGCACAACCTCGAGCACGGGGCGGTCGTCGTGCTCTATCGGCCGGACGCGCCGGCCGACGTCATCCGCCAGATCACCGACGCGTTCCGCTCGATACCGAACGACCCCCTCTGCGGGCACCGGCGCGCCGTCCTCGTACCCGACCCGCTGTTGCCGCGGCAGACCGCCGTCGTCGCCGCCGACTTCGTCCTCACCGGCGACCCGGTCGATGCGGCGGCGGTGCGCGACTTCGCGGTGGCCCGCCGCAATCACGCGCCGGAGCAGATCTGCGACCAGGGCTCGCGCCCCTGAGCGTGCGCGGCGGCGTCGCCGTCCTCGCGCTGGCGGCCGCCGCCGGCTGCGGCGGCCTCGGCGCGCCGGCGACCCATCCCATCGATCCGGTCGGTCTCGCGTCCGACCTCGGCGATCTCGACGGCGACGGCGACCTCGACATGGCGCTCATCGACGAGGAGGCGGACGAGGTCGCGGTCGTCCACAACGGGACGTGACGTGAGCCTGCTCCTCGGCCTCGCCGCCATCGTGAGCGGCGCGCTGGCCACGTATCTGTACGACCACGAGTCGCCGTTGTCCGCGCGGGTGGCCGCCGGCGCTCCCCTGGGGCTGGCGATGGTGGGTCTCGTCGGATTCGTGATCGCGTCCGCGCTGGGATTGACCGGCGCCGCCATCGCGCTCGCCGTCGTCATTGCCTTCGTTCCCGGCCTGATCGCGACGGCCCGCGACCGTGGCGCCCGCCTGCGGTCGGACGCCATCATTGCCCGTGACGTGCTGGTCGGCCGTCTCCGGTATCCGGATCGATGGACAGCGGCCGTCGCCGTGCTCGCCGTCCTCGCGGTGTGGATCCTCCGGCGCGTCTTCGAGCGGGCGATGTTCGAAGGCGCCGACGGGACGATCTTCACCGGCGACGACCACAACATCGGCGATCTCCCCTTCCACATAGCACTCATCTCCGGGTTCGTCCACGGCGGCAACCTCCCGCCCGAGCATCCGGAGTTGGCGGGCGTGCGCCTCACTTACCCGTTCCTCGTCGACTTCGTCACCGCGATGCTGGTCCGCGCCGGCAGCGGCCTCCGCGACGCGCTCTTCGTCGTGAACGTGACGCTGGCGCTGGCGCTCGTGGTCCTTATCTTCCGCTGGGCGTCACTCCTGACGCGCGACCGCGTGGCCGCGCTGATCACGCCCTTTCTCATCCTTCTGAGCGGCGGCCTCGGATTCCGGCTCCTCGCCCGCGACGTGGACCCGACGCAGGGCGGCCTCGTCGGATTGCTGCCGCGGATGTGGCACGACTACACCATCGTGTCCTCGGGCGAGCTGCGCTGGGGCAACGTCATCATCACGATGCTCCTGCCGCAGCGCTCGATCCTCATGGGCATGCCGCTCGTCGTCGCGGTCTGGGCCCTGTGGGCGCAGGCGCTTTCCGCGCCTCCCGGCGACTTCGACGATCCGGGCCGGCGCCGCCGCCTCCTCGCCGGCGCGGGGATGATCACCGGCTTCCTCCCGCTCGTCCACGCCCACGCCTTCGCGGTCACGATGGGGGTGGCGGTCGCGGTCGCGATCCTCGAGCGGCGCGCGCGCGGCTGGCTCGCGTATTTCGTTCCCGCCCTCCTGCTGTCACTGCCGCAGGTCGTCTGGCTCGCCCTCGGCACCGGCCTGCAGGCGGAGCGATTCCTGGGCTGGCAGGTCGGCTGGGACCGGGGCGAGCGGAATCCCTTCTGGTTCTGGCTCGACAATCTCGGGCTCTTCATCCCGCTGCTCGCCGCGGCGCTCCTGTGGGGCTGGCGACGCGGGTGGCTGTCGCGGCGCGTCCTCGTCCTCTATCTGCCCTTCCTCGGCTGTTTCCTCGTCCCCAACCTGCTGAAGCTCTCGCCGTGGATCTGGGACAACATCAAGGTCCTCGTCTGGTGGCACATCGCCTCCGCTCCCATCGTGGCGATGCTCCTCGCGCGGCTGTGGCGCCGCGGCGGCGGATGGCGGCCGGCGGCCGTGGGCGCGTTCGTCCTTCTCACTCTCTCCGGCGCGCTCGACGTCTTTCGCCTGGCGTCGAAGTCCATCGAGATCGTCGTCTACGACGCCTCCGCGGTGGCGTTCGCCCACCGGATCCGCGCCGTGACCCCGCCGCGCGCCATCGTCCTCCACGCCCCGACCTACAACTCCGAGGTCTACCTCGCGGGCCGCCGGTCCATCCTCGGCTACGTGGGGCACACGTGGTCGCAGGGACTGGACGCGGGCACGCGCGAGGACGACATCCGCGCGATCTATGCCGGCCGCGCCGACGCGCCCGCTCTTTTGGCCGCGCACCAAGTGGGCTACGTGCTGGTGGGCCCCCGCGAGCGCGCGCTGCCGGGCGGGGTCGACGAGCCGTTCCTCGATCGGCTGCGCGTGATCGCCGAGTCCGCCGACTATCGGCTCTACGCGCTAGAATCCCGCGATGCGCGCCAGCCGTAGCGCCCGGAGTGCCGCGCGGCGCTCGCGCGCCATACGCGACCCCGAGGATTCGTCTCCCGCGAACTACATCGCGCGCATCGACAAGCGCACGGGTGCTGCGATCCCCGGCCCGATCGATCCCGACGAGCTCCTGGTTCACGCGCACCGCGATCTCCATCCGATCGAGGTCGGCGTCCAGTTCCTGGCCAGCCGGCTCGTCGGGTGGACGGGACGCGAGCAGGCGGTGGACTCGGGCCTGCGCCGCGTGAATGCCGTGGCCGGCAAAGTCGCCGAGATGGCGGCGGCGGTCGCGGGCCGTCCCGACCTCGCGGCGGGCGCGAAGCGGCTCCTGGGCGTGATGGGCGGCGGCGCGTACTTCCGGTTTCGCGAGCCGACGCAGCTCGGCGAGAAGCAGGTGCGGGCCCGCGTGGAGCGCCTGCAGCGCGCGGCGGCAGCGGCGCTCCGCGCGCGGGGGCCGGATCCGCGATTGAAGGTGCTCCTCACCGGCGCCACCGGATTCGTGGGCAAGGAGATCCTCGCCCAGGCGGCCGGCGATCGCCGCATCGCGTCCATCGTCGCGGTGGTGCGGCCGGAGACGCTGCGCGACCCGAAGACGAAGGAGATCGTGAAGGTGCGGTCACCCGCGGAGCGGGGCCGGCTCCTGCTCCGGCGCATGCGCATCACCGGCGCGCGGGCGCGCAAGTTCCGCTTCATCGCCGGGGACATCGAGCGTCCCGACCTCGGCATCGCTCCCGCGGAGGTCGCGCGGCTCCGCGGCTCGCTCACCCATGTCATCCACTGCGCGGCCAGCGTGTCCTTCGACGACACCTACGAGAGCTCCTATCGCGCGAACGTGCTCGGCAGCCTGAACGCGCTCTCCTTCTCGCTGGCTGCCCAGCGCGCGCCGGGGTCTTCGTTCGTGCAGCACGTCGCCATCGAGACGTCGTACATCCACGGGCGCAAGCGGCGGACCATCGCGCAGGAAAACGACCTCTCGTTCCCGCGGCACTTCTACAACAACTTCTACGAGCTCACCAAGGCGCTGGCCTCCATCGAGACCGACCGCCACCTGATCGACGAAGGTCTGCAGGTCGCGCAGCTCCTGCCGTCGATCGTCATCGGCGATTCGCGCACCGGAAACAACCGGGGAGACACCAAGGTGGTGAACGCGCCCATCAACGCGTTCGGTCGCGCGCGGGAGGCCCTCGACAAGCCCGCCGGCGACGCGATGGCGCGGGTCAAGCGCCGGCTGATCGCCGCCGTCGCCACCGGGTTTCCGGGCGATCCCACCGCGGAGCTGAACCTCGTCCCCGTCGACCGCGTGGTGGCGGGAATCCTGGCCGCGCTCACCGCGCCGGACGCGATCGGCAATCGCATTCACCTTGCCACCGACAACCGGATCCGGTCCGCGGACATGGTGCGCATCACGAGCGAAGAGCTGGGCATCCAGGTGCGCCTCTCCGACCCGACCCTCTACCGGAACGTGACGCTGCCGGTGGTCAAGGCGGCGCTTCAGGCGCTGGGCGAGCCGCGCATCGCCAGTGCTCTCGAGAAGCTGGGGACGATCTTCGGCGGCTACGGCGAATGGGGGCAGCCGGTGCACGGCGTGGGCAACGACGTGCGGATCCTCGGCCTGCCCATCCGCCGTCCGAGCACCGAGCACGCCTTCCGCATGCTGTGCCGCCACAACCGCTACGTCCAGCAGTACGGCCGCGTGCGCGACGCGGACGAGGTCGCGCGGCGCGAGGACGAATGGTCGCGCGCGCTTGCGCGGATCGAGCAGCAGACGGGCCACGAGGCGGGGGCGATCGTACCGGAGGAATTCCGGCGCCTCCTCGCGCGGGAGATCGACGTCGTTACCTTCGAGCGGAGGCCAGGGTGAAAAGGACGAGAGGGATGTTCGACATGCTGCGCACGACGGGCAGCCAGGTGATGTCGCAGGGCTCCGAGCTCATGAAGAGCCCGGCGTTCCTGCGCGCGGTGGAGACGGTGGTCCGCGGCAAGGAGATGGTGAACGGCGCCGTCGAGCAGACCATGAAGAGGATGGACGTCCCCACCCGCACGGAGCTGAAGCGCGCGGTGGCGCGGATCGAGGAGCTCGAGCGGAAGCTCGCGGAGCGGCCGCGGGCCACGGCGGCCGCCGGCGCGAAGCGGCGCGCGCCGGCCCGGACCAGGAAGGCGCCCCCGACGCGCGGATGACCGGCCTGCGCATCGCCGTCACCGGGACCGCGTCCTTCCTGGGGTCACGGGTCCTGGCCGCGCTGGCCTCGTCCCGCGGCGGCGATGCAGTGGTGGCGGTGGACGTGCTTGCGCCGCCCCCCGCCCTCGGCGTGCGGCATCGCGCCATCGACCTCACCGCGCCGTCCGCCGGCGAGGGATTGCTCGCGGCCCTGGGCGAGGACGGCGTCACGACGGTGGTGCACACCGCGTTCCTCACCGACCCGCGTCGCGATGGGGCCGCGGCGCACGAGCTCGAATCCATCGGCACGCTCAACGTGCTGGCGGCGGCGGCCGCGGCCGGAGTGGGCCACGTCGTGCTGCGCTCCTTCACCGCCGTCTACGGCGCCCTCGGCCGCCACCCCGCGTACCTGACCGAGGAGCACGGGCTGGCCGCGGATGCGCGGCTCGGGTGGGTGCGGGACAAGGTCGAGGCCGAGCAGCACGCGGCCTCGTTCGCGCGGCGATACCCGTCGATGAAGGTGACGGTGCTGCGCTTCGCGCCCCTCTTCGGCCCCGGCGTGCGCACGTTCTACACCGCGCTCTTCGGGCAAAGGCTGGTGCCGGTGCTCATGGGCTTCGACCCTCTCGTCCAGCTCCTGCACCCCGCGGACGCGCTGGCCGCGCTCGCCATCGCCATCGATCGTCCCGTCGCCGGGGCCTTCAACATCGTGCCCCTGCGGCCGATTCCGCTGCTCGCCGCGCTGCACCTCGCGGGGCGGATCCCGGTCCCGGTTCCGCATCCGGTCGCCTACGCGGCGGTGGACCTCCTGTGGGCCGCGGGCCTCTCCGGCGCGCCGGCAGGGTTCCTCGACTTCGTCCGGTACCCGTTCCTCGCCGACGGCGACAAGGCGCGGCGCGCCCTCGCGTTCACCCCGCGCCATTCGAGCCGCGAGGCGCTGGAGGCGTACCTCGCATGAGCGCGAACGGCTTCCTTATTGCGCTGGCGCGCGCGCTCGCGGCCGGAGCAAGGACCGTCACCTGGGAGAACGCGGCGCGGCTCTCCGCGGAGCGGTACTTCGCGCGCCACTCCGATGCTGTCGACGACTTCGGCTTCGACCCGAAGTGGAACGCGGCCGTCCTCCCGTTCTTCGAGCTGCTCTACACGCTCTGGTGGCGGGTGGAGGTGACCGGGATCGACAACGTGCCGGAGGAGGGCGCGGGCGTGATCGTGGCCAATCATTCCGGCGTCCTGCCGTGGGACGGGCTGATGGTGAACCTCGCGATCCGCCACGAGTCCGCGACCGGCCGCCAGTGCCGCATGCTCGCGCTGGACATGTTCGCGCTGCTCCCGTTCCTCGCCCCCCTCCTCGCGCGAACGGGCGCGGTGCGCGCGAATCCCGAGAACGGCGAGCGCCTGCTGCGCCGCGGCGAGCTCGTGGGCGTGTTTCCGGAAGGCGTCAAGGGAGTGGGGAAGTCGTACAAGGACCGCTACCGCCTGGCCCGCTTCGGGCGCGGAGGGTTCGTTCGCCTGGCGTTGCGCACGGGCGCGCCGATCATCCCCTGCGCGATCGTCGGCGCGGAGGAGGTGCACCCGAAGATCGGCAGCATGGACTGGGTGGGCCGCCCGTTCGGCCTTCCGTACTTTCCGATCACGCCGACGTTCCCGGCCCTCGGACCGCTCGGCGTCGTCCCCCTGCCGAGCAAGTGGTCGATCGCATTCGCAGAGCCGATCGAGGTCGCGCGCCACGGCGCCCGGGGGGCGAACGATCCGATCCTCGTCGCCCGCCTCTCGGAGCAGGTCCGGGCCACGGTCCAGAAGATGCTGGACAGGAGGCTGAAGCGGAGACGTTCGATCTGGGTCTGAAGTATCTAGCTGGGCGGGAACGCCCGCCAGTGCTGATCGGGTTCTCGTGCCGCCGTAGCTGCGCGGCGCGGCAATCAGCCAAGTGCCTCGCTCCCCCCCAGACCCCCCAACCGGGCGCCGGTCGCGCTGCGCGCTCCCGCCGCCCGGGAGATCCCGAGCGGCGATGCCGGTGTCCTATTCGCCCGCGCGCTCATCCTGCTCGAGCAGCGGGCGCAGAAGAAGGCGTTCTCGGCGACGGCACGGCCGCGCCCCGCGCGCGGGACGAAGCCCGGCTCCCGGACGGTTCCCGCGCACGTGCTACGCGAGGTGTGGGCGCGCGACGGGGGGCGCTGCGCCTTCGTCGGACGAAGCGGCATGCGGTGCTCGGCCCGTGCGTTCCTGGAGTACCACCATTGCGATCCGCACGCGCATCACGGGCCGGCGACGGCGGAGAACATCGCCCTGCGATGTCGCGCGCACAACGCGTACGAAGCCGAGCTGGTCTTCGGCCGCTTCGATCCATCGGCCGACCGGGAGTGGCTGCCGGCCGAGCACTGAAATCTGTCCTCGGGACAGGTCCGCCTTGTTGGAGACGACGCCCAGCCGGGCCTGGTGCGTATCCGCGGCTTCAGTTCATCCGTTACGGTGCACTAGGCCTTCTTCT
>JANMPI010000119.1:0-6004 GCA_031369785.1 Acidobacteriota bacterium | reverse complement strand
GTGCTCGCCCCGGTGGCGCCGCATGTCGATGAGACGGTGGGCCTGGCGCGCGGCGGCGAGAGCGCCTTCCACGACCGCCTCCGGCTCGCCCACGAACGTGTACACGGTGCGGTTGGTGGAGTGGCCGGGGTCGACGTCGAGGAGGGTGCAGCCCGGCGTCTCGCGGATCGCCCCCGCGATGGCGTCGATCACCGCGCGGTCGCGGCCTTCGGAGAAGTTGGGCACGCATTCGACGATCCTGGCCATGGGGGGCGAGGCTACCACGCGTTTGACGCCCCCGCGCCCCGACGCTAGCCTTCGAACGAGCATGTCGATCTACGTCAACACGCGGCCGAACCTCCAGCCCGGGATCACGACCCTGCCCGCCAAGTACTACACCGACCCCGCCCATTTCGCGGCCGAGATGGAGCGCATCCACTTCGACATGTGGCTGTGCGCGGGGCGCGCGTCGCAGATTTCCGACCCCGGCTCCTACTTCGTCCGGCGGATCGGGAACGCCAGCGTCATCGTCGTGCGTGGCGACGACGGCGGCATCCGCGCGCTCCACAACGTGTGCCGGCACCGCGGGACGATGCTGTGCGGCAACGAGGAGGGACGGTTCCCCGGCCGCATCCAGTGCCAGTACCACGCCTGGACGTACGGGCTCGACGGCACGCTGGTCAATGCGCCGCACATGGAGAAGGTCGAGGGGTTCCGCGAGGCCGACTACCCATTGCGGCCGGTGGCCGTCGCGATGTGGGACGGCCATGTCTTCATCAACCTGTCCGAGCGGCCGTCGCCCTTCGCCGATCACGTGGTCGGCCTGCCCGCGAAGTTCCGCCCGTGGGGGATGGAGGACCTTCGCCTCGTGGAGCGCCGGGTCTATCCGCTGAAGGCCAACTGGAAGCTCGTCATCCAGAACTACTCGGAGTGCCTGCATTGCCCGATCGTGCATCCGCTCCTGCAGAAGCAGAGCCACTACATGAGCGGGGACAACGAGCCCGCGCAGCCGACCTATCTCGGCGGACGGATGGAGCTGCGCGACGGGATCAAGACCCTCTCCATGGATGGCTCCACGACGCGCGCCTGCCTGCCCGGCCTCGATGCCGGAGACCAGCGCCGTGTCTACTACTACGCCGTCCTGCCGAACCTCCTGCTGAACCTGCACCCGGACTACATGCTGACCTTCACGCTGTGGCCGCTGGCCCCCGACCGGACCGACATCATCTGCGAGTGGCACTTCCATCCGGAGGCGATCGCGGCCCCCGACTTCGATCCGCGGAGCGCCATCGAGTTCTGGGACATCACCAACCGGCAGGACTGGGCGCTCTCCGAGCTCGCCCAGCAGGGGATTTCGTCCCGCGGATACCTGCCCGGCCCGTACTCGAATCGCGAGGAGCTGCTCCACGCCCTCGACCGCTTCGTCAAGGACCGTGTGGGCGCGCCGTAAGGAGATTTCCATGAAACTGGCCCTCGTCCTGACCCTCGTCCTCCTCGGTGGCGCAACCGCAGCCGCCGCCGACGATTGCAGCCATCGCGCGGACCGCGAAGCGGCCCTCGACACCGGGGGCGTACGCTCCGTTCGCATCGAGGCCGGGGCGGGCGAGCTTCGCGTGGAGGGACGGACGGGGCAGACCCGCGTCGAGGCGACCGGCGTGGCCTGCGGCTCGAGCGAGCAGGTGCTCGGCCAGATCCGCCTCACCGCCCGCCGTGAGGCGAACGTCATCGTCGTCAAGGCGGAGATCCCGGATGCCTCGGGTAGGGGTTGGAACGAGCAGGCGCGCCTCGACATGACGGTCATCGTCCCGCGCATCCTGCCCCTCGAGATCGACGACGGCAGCGGGTCGGCCGCCATCGCGCACGTGGGGCCGGCGACGATCAAGGACGGCTCCGGCGAGCTGACGGTCGAGGACGTCGTGGGCGACCTGCGGATCGAGGACGGCTCCGGATCGGTGGAGGTCGCCAAGGTGACGGGCAACGTGCGCTTGAGCGACGGCGCGGGATCGATCTCGGTGCGCGAGGTCGGCGGATCGGTGACGGTCGACGACGACGGATCCGGCTCGATCGACGTCGCGGCGGTGAAGGGGGACTTCACGGTTTCGCGCGATGGCAGCGGCGGGATCTCCCACCGCGACGTGGCCGGGCAGGTGCACGTACCTTCCGACCATCAAAACCACTGATGGCGGGCCGGGCGTGCTAGCGTGGAATCTGGAGACCAGAAATCATGAGCACGCCCAACCCGAACCCGACGCCGAAGCCGGACGGGACGCCGACACGGAATCCCGATCCGACTCCCGACCCGAACCGCGTCCCAAGCCCGAACCCCGCGCCGCAGCCGAACCCGACCGAGGGGCCCGTCTTCCGCGGGTAGACGCTACCGCGCGGCGGCGCCGACCCCGACCGGGCACGACACGCCCGTGCCGCCGATGCCGCAGTACCCGCCTGGGTTCCGGGCCAGGTACTGCTGGTGATATTCCTCGGCGTAATGGAACTCGGGCGCAGGCGCGATCTCGGTCGTGATCGTGCCGTGCCCCGCGGAGTGCAGCGCGGCCTGATACGCGTCGCGTGAGGCCTCGGCCTGGCGCTTCTGTTCGTCACCCGTCCAGTAGAGTGCCGAGCGATACTGCGTGCCCACGTCGTTCCCCTGGCGCATGCCCTGGGTCGGATCGTGGCTTTCCCAGAAGATCTTCAGCATCGCTTCGTAGCTCGTCACCTTGGGGTCGAAGGCGACGAGGACGACCTCGGCATGTCCGGTGCGGCCGCTGCAGACCTCCTTGTACGTCGGGTCGGCCTTGCTGCCGCCGGCGTACCCGACGGCGGTGGTCACGACACCCGGCGCCGTCCAGAACTTCCGCTCCGCGCCCCAGAAGCACCCCATCCCGAAGACGGCGGTCTCCAGGCCGGGAAAGGGCGGCGCGAGGGATGTTCCGTTCACGAAATGCTTCATCGGCGACCTCCTGATCCGTACGGGTAAACGCTCGTCCATCATCGCCGATTCCCGGGGTGCGGATTTGCGTGCCGCATAATGACCCCGTGGCGCCGGTTGGAATCTTCGATTCAGGGGTGGGCGGTCTGAGCGTCGCCCGCGAAATCCGGCGGGCGCTGCCCGCCGAAGACCTCGTCTACGTGGCGGACACCGCGTACTGCCCGTACGGTGATCGCGCGGTGGAGGAAGTCCGCGAGCGCGCCCTGGCCGTGGGCCGCCACCTGCAGGCGGCCGGCGCCAAGGTCGTGATCGTCGCCTGCAACACCGCCACCGGCGCGGCGCTCGAGGCGCTGCGCGAGACGCTCACGGTGCCGGTGATCGGGCTCGAGCCCGCGGTGAAGACGGGGGCCGCGCGCACCCGCAATCGGCGGGTGGCGGTGATGGCCACGGTGGGAACCCTGAGATCGGAACGCTACGCCCGCCTCGTGCGCGACCACGGAGACGGTGTCGCCGTCCTCGCCCAGCCGTGTCCCGGCCTCGCCGATCTCATCGAGCAGGGACACCTCGACGACGATGTGCTGAAGGCGCGCGTCGAGGAACTGACGCGCCCCATCCGCGAGGCGCAGGCAGACACCGTCGTGCTCGGATGCACGCACTACCTGTTCGTGGAGGGAGCGGTGCGCCGCGCCCTCGGACCCGGCGTCGAGATCGTGGACAGCGGGCCCGCCATCGCACGGAGGCTGACGCAGGTGCTGTCGGGCGGGGGATTGAAGGCCGCACGCGGCTCCGGGTCGCTGCGGATGTGGACGACCGGGGAGCCGAGCGCGGTGCAGCCGGTGGTGGACCGGCTGTGGGGAGAGGCGGTGGACCTCGACCGGGTGACGATCGCCGGTCCGCCGCCGCGGGTCGCCCAGGTCTTGGGCGCCTTCTTGGCGCGCGGCGCCTTGCGGGTGCCGCCCGCCCGCGCCGGGGCCTCGGGGAGAAGCTCGACCTCGAGCATCGAGGTCACGAACGTCTTCACCCCGTGATCATAGAAGTCGATCGTGGTGCGGGTGTCCGTGCACTGCGTCGCGATGCCGACGCCGAACCGCGCATGCTGCAGCGGCTGGCCCTCGCGCAATAGCTTTTCCAACTATCCCTCCTCAACCAAGATTGGGCTCTTCGGGAACGTTCGCGGCCGCGGCGTGGTTCCTCCGCGGTCTGGCTTGCGGGCGGTGCGCTTCCTTGAAAGCCTCGAACTCCGCTTCCGTCACCGTGAACGTGTGCTCGGGCGGCTCGTTGTCGTGGGCGGCCATCTCCCGCTGCAGCTTCTGGTATGCGAGCTCCGGTCCGTCCTGGAACTTCGCGCGGCCGGCGATGAACAGCGCGTTCGGGATGTTCACCGAGAAGTCGCGGCTGGTTTCGGCGGTGCGTGCCCGCAGCGTGTACTGGCGGTGGTCGCCGACGGTCTTGAACCCGACGTATTCGACGGAAAGCCTGATCATGCCCAACCTCCGGGTCGTCCGGTTCCGAAGGCGGATCGTCTCACGCCGGCCTTCACGACGTAACGGATTATAGCACGTTTCGCGGCATTTTAGCGGGGACGCGGCAGCGTCGGTGCTAGACTCCGCGCGCGCCCCCGGAGGTGAATTCATGATGACGAGCCGCTCCGCCCTTACCGTCGCCGTGTGCACGCTGCTCGCATCTCCCGTCGTCGGGGCGAACGCGCCATCGACGAGGGGGCTGCGTTTCGCCGTCACCGCGCCCGCGTCGCCGGCGCCGCTCACCGGCCGCGTGCTGGTCCTGATCTCCAGCGACGACACCGCGGAGCCGCGCCTCCAGATCACGGACGGGCCCTCGACGCAGCAGGTCTTCGGCATCGACGTGACCGACCTTCGCGGCGGCGTGCCGGCGATCGTGGATGCGTCCGTCCTCGGGTACCCCCTGGAGTCGCTGCGCGACCTCCGGCCCGGGACGTACACCGTCCAGGCGCTCCTCCATCGCTACGAGACCTTCCACCGCGCGGACGGGCACGTCGTCGACCTGCCGATGGACCGCGGCGAAGGCCAGCAGTGGAACCGCGCGCCCGGCAACCTCTACAGCACGCCGCGAAAGATCGCGCTCGATCCCCGGCGCGCGCAGACGATCGCGTTGACGCTCGGCCAGGTTATCCCGCTTATCCCCGATCCGCCGGAGACGAAGTACATCAAGCACGAGCGCATCCAGAGCGAGCGGCTCACGAAGTTCTGGGGGCGGCCGATGTTCCTGGGCGCCCACGTGCTGCTCCCCGAGGGCTTCGAGACGCACCCGCAGGCGCGCTACCCGCTGGTCATCAACCACGGCCATTTCCCGAGCACGTTCGGCGGGTTCCGCGAGGAGCCCCCGGACCCGGACCTGAAGCCCGTGTACAGCGAACGGTTCCACTGGCCCGGCTACAACCGCACGGAGCAGGAGAACGACTACCAGCTCTTCAAGGACTGGACGGCGCCCAACTTCCCGCGCGTGATCGTGATCGAGATCCAGCACGCGAACCCCTACTACGACGACTCGTACGCCGTGAACTCGGAGAACCTCGGTCCCTACGGCGACGCGATCACCTACGAGCTCATCCCGTATCTCGAAAAGAAGTACCGCGCCCTCGGCAAGGGCTGGGCGCGCTTCATGTACGGCGGCTCCACCGGCGGGTGGGAAGCGATGGCGGCCCAGATCTTCTACCCCGAGGAGTTCAACGGCGCGTGGATCGCGTGCCCCGACCCCATCGACTTCCGCGCCTACACCGTCGTCGACCTTTACCAGGACAAGAACGCGTACTGGGCCACCGGCCCCTTCATGCGCACGCCGCGACCGGCCGCGCGGAACTACCTCGGCCACGTCAAGCTCACCCTCGAGGCCGCGAACCGCATGGAGCTCGTCCTCGGCACGCACAGCCGCTCCGGCGGGCAATGGGACATCTGGGAGGCGGTCTACTCGCCGGTGAATGCCGACGGCTACCCGAAGCGGATCTGGGACAAGCGCACTGGCGACATCGACCCCGCGGTCGCCGCGTACTGGCGCGACCACTACGATCTCGTCCACATCCTGAAGCGCGATTGGTCGGGCGGCCTCGGCCGAAAGCTCCAG
>JANMPI010000092.1:0-5978 GCA_031369785.1 Acidobacteriota bacterium | reverse complement strand
TCGGGGGGGCGGGCCTGGTGGCGGTGGTGGTCTCTTCAACCTTGCGGGTAGCGCCGCTCGCAACCCTGACCGCGATCCCGCGCCTATTGCCCTTCGCGGTCGCCGCCGGCCTCACGGGGGCTCTCCTCGCACGGGCTTCCGGGATGGCCACCCGCGAGCGGGCCGGCCTCGCCGCGCTGATCGCGATCACCGCCGCCGCCCACGGCGCCGTCGTCTTCTTTCCCGATCACAACCCGCCCGATCTCGACATCCACGTGCGGCGGACCCTCGACCTCGCATCGGTTCCCTTCGATTATCCGGCGTGGCTGCGCTACGGATCGCAGCTCCCGACGGCGTCGCAGGACATCGGGTCCGCGACCGCCGCCCTCGGCGAACGCACCCTCATTCCGTATTCGCCGCTCCCGTACGTCTTCTACTACGCGATGCACGCCTCCGGTCTCGACCTCTACTGGGCGATGACGGTGGCCAACGCCGCGCTGGCCGCGCTCCTCGTCCCGCTCGCGTACGCGACCGCGTCGCGGCTCTGGGGGACGAATGCCGGCCGAGTCGCCGCCGTCCTGGCCGCGCTCGACCTGTCCCTCTGGCATCACCTCGGACGCTCGCACGCGCCGGCGATCTTCGGCGGCGTGCTCGGCGTGATGGCCGTTCTCCATCTCGCCCGGAACGCGGACGCCATGCACCGGCCGAAGACGGCGGCCGGAGCCGCGGCCCTGCTCGCGGCGGGCGCGCTCGGCTACTCGAGCTTCGTCGTGCTCCTCGGCTTGTTCGGCGTGGTCCTGCTCGTCCTCTGCGCGGTGGATGCGCGCGCGCTCCGGCCGGGGGACCGGCTGGGCATCCTCGCCGCCCTCGTCGCGGGCGGGCTGATCGCCGGCGTGCTCTTCTACTTCCACTACGTCCCGGGGCTTCTCCACGGCGCGGCCGGCGTCGAAGCGGAGCCCGACCTCTTTCCCGGCCGCACGTTCTTCCTCTTCCACAACGAGTCGCGGCAGAGCCTGCGCCTGTGGGCCATCGGCCTCTGGATGCCGCTTCTGGCCGGCCTGGTCGCGGCGCCGTTCGCATTGCGCGCCGCGCCGGGATGGAGCCGTCCCGTCCTCGTGGCGTGGCTCGTCGCGTGGGCCCTGGTCATGGTGCTGAAGGAGCCGTTCCTGCTGCCGCGGCTCCTGCGCTGGGCCAAGGAGGACCTGTTCCTCGGCCCGCTCCTCGGCCTTCTCACCGCCGGGGGGATCTCGGCCATACCCGATCGCACGTGGCGCCGCGTGGCCGCGGCGGTGGCCATCGGCGGGGCGGCGTGGCTGCAGGCCCGTGACTTCGCCTACCACGCGAGCACGCTCCGTCTGTGATGTCGCCGCGCCTCCGCGCCGGGCTCGCCAACGCGGCCCTCGCGCTCGTCTCGATCGGGATCGTACTCGCGTTCCTCGAGGCGGCGGCGCGCGTGGCCGAGCGCTCGCGTGGCGGCGGCAAGGAGCGCGACGAGGCCTCGCGCTACGTCGAGCACGATCCGCGCCTGGGGTGGCGGAAGAAGCCGGGCGCGCGCGTGCGCTACGAACGCCGGGAGTACCGGACGGAGGTGGCGATCAACAGCCTCGGCCTGCGCGATCCGGAGCGCGCGTACGCGGCGCCGGCGGGAACCTTCCGCGTCCTCGCCCTGGGCGATTCGTTCGTCGAGGGATACACGGTCGACATGGATCGGACGGTCACCCAGGTGCTGGAGCGGACGCTGCGCGCGCCCGGGTGCCCGGTCGAGGTCCTGAACGCGGGCACCGCCGGCTACAGCACTGACCAGGAATACCTCTTCCACCTGGACCAGGGCGTGCGCTACGCGCCGGACGTCGTGCTCCTCTTCGCGTATTACAACGACCTGCTGTCGAACACCGCGGTCAACTACTTCGGCTCGCCCAAGCCGCTGCTCATCCCGGTGGGGAATCAGCTCGTTCTCTCGAACGCGCCCGTGCCCGCGCCCTACCACGGCCCCACTCCGCCGCCACCGCCACCGCCGCCCGCGCGGACGATCCGTTCCGCGGCGTTCGACTGGGCGAAGGACCGCCTGGCCCGCGGCGCGCCGCGCGCATTCAACGCGCTCGCCGGCCTCGGGCTCTGGCCGCGTCTGGGCGGCGACGAGCCCGACGAGCACATGCGCGTCTACAAGCGCCGCCAGCAGCCGGCGATCGAGGCGGCCTGGGAGCGGACGGACGCGATCCTGCGCGCCCTCGCCCGCGAAGCGGCGGGCCGCGGCGAGCGCTTTGCGCTCGTGTACGTGCCCAGCCGGATGGAAGTGAGCGACCGCGACTGGGAGCTGACGCGGCTGGCCTACGACCTCGACGAGAAGGCATGGGATCGCGGCCTCGTCGCCCGGCGCTTCGCCGAGATCGGCGCCGCGGCGTCGTTCCGGGTGCCCGACCTGACCCCGGACCCCCGCCGCGCCGAGGCGGCGGCCGGCGGCGCGCCGTACTTCGTCCACGACGGGCACTGGAACAAGACCGGCCATCGCGTGGCCGCGGAGGCGGTCGCGCGCTTCCTCGGCGAGCGGGGCTGGACGCCTCCCTGCGCCGCTAAGATAGGGCGCTGATGGCAGTGCGCTGGCCGCGTTACCCGCTCGTCTACGAGATCAACATCCGGGTGTGGCTCCACGAGCTGTCCGCGCGGCACGGGCGGACGGTGACCCTGGCCACGGTTCCCGCCGAGGAGCTGTCCGCGATCGCCGCCCTCGGGTTCGACGCGGTCTGGCTGATGGGCGTGTGGGCGGTGGGCCCCGACCCGGTGTGGGTCGCGCGCCACCACGCGGGATTGCAGCAGGAGTACGACCGCGTGCTCCCGGACCGCACCGACGCCGACGTCATCGGCTCGCCGTATGCGATCTCGCGCTACGAGGTGGCAGAGGAGATCGGCGGGCCGGGAGGCCTCTCCGTGATCCGCGCGCGGCTCGCCACCCACGGGATGCGCGTCATCCTCGACTTCGTCCCCAACCACACGGCCCGCGATCATCGGCTCCTGCGCGAGCGCCCCGATGCCTACATCCGAGGGACGACCGAAGACCTCGCGCGCGAGCCGGGGTCGTTCTTCCGGAGCCGCGACGGCACGATCGTCGCCCACGGGCGGGATCCCTATTTCCCGGCCTGGACGGACACCGCGCAGGTGAACTACGCGAGCGCGATCGGGCGCCAGGCCATGCTCGAGGTCTTGCTGCGCATCGCCGCGCAATGCGACGGCGTGCGTTGCGACATGGCGATGCTCATCCTCCCCGACATCTTCGCGCGCACGTGGGAAGGGCGTCTCGGCCCGGAGCCGATGACGGACAGCTTCTGGCGGAACGCCATCCCGGCCGCGCTCGCGCGCCATCCCCGCTTTCTCTTCCTCGCCGAAGCGTACTGGGGCATGGAGGACCGCCTGCACGAGGACGGCTTCCACTTCAGCTATGACAAGGAGCTCTACGACCGGGTGCGCGATCGCGACGCGGGCGGCGTCCGGCGTCATCTGCAGCGGCCGGCGGCGTTCCAGGATCGCTCGGCGCGCTTCATCGAGAACCACGACGAGCCGCGCGCGGCGGCGGCGTTCGGCCCCTTGACGCGGGCGGCGGCGGTGATGACGTTCTGCGCGCCCGGGCTGCGTCTGTTCCACGAGGGGCAGCTCGAGGGCCGGCAGGTGCGCGTCCCCGTTCAGCTCGCGCGGCGGCCGGCGGAGCCGGTGGACGAGGAGCTGCGCACGTTCTACGAGCGCCTCCTCGCCGTGCTGCAGCAGCCGATCTTCAAGGAGGGCGTCTTCGCGCCGGTCGACGTGGCCCAGGCCGGCGCCGACGACCGGACGAACGAGCACATGGTGGCCGCGACCTGGCGGTCGGCTCGCGACACGGGATCGCGGACGTTCCTGACCGTATCCAACCTCGCCGGAACCAAGGGATACGCGCGCATCCGGCTCGACGGCGCCCGATTTCACGCCGACCAGCGGTACCAGGTGACGGATCACGTGGATGGGAGCACGTACGAGCGAGACGGGGCGGAGTTCGTCGATCCCGGGCTATTCGTCGCCCTCGATCCCTACCAGGCGCATGTGTTTGAAATCGTCAGGGCGCCTCCCCACGCGGAATAACGCCCTCGCCGCCCGCGTAACGCTCACGGAGGCGAGATGAAACTGGGACGCGCCGTCGTCGTTCTCGGCCTGGTCGCGGCCAGCGTCGGCGACGCGGGACAGATTCGTGTCGGCCGGGGCCGGGGCCCGCGGCCGGTGACGATTTCATCCGAGACGGGCCTCGTCTTCCATCTCGCCGAAGGCGACGAGCGCGCGCCGACGACGGAGCGCAGCCCGGCGGCGGCCGCGGAGCCCCTCGATGCGGAGGCCACGCGACGCGTGCTCGATCGCCTCCCACCCCTCGTGGCCTTGCCGGATGACCAGCAGCCGTTCGCGTTCCGCGAGCGCTCGCTGCCGCCGCCGCGCGCGGGCGCTACCGTGGCCCAGCAATTCCCGCCGCCCGTGGCTCCCGCCGGCGGGGCGCCCGCCGTGCCCGCGGGCGAGCCGGTGACGATCCTGCGCCGCTCGCCGGAAGGCCGCGTGCCGCTCGCGTCGCACCTGAGCGTCACCTTCTCGCAGCCCATGGTCCCGGTGGGCGCGTATGAGGATCTCGCCGCGAAGGGCGTGCCGGTGCGGATCACGCCCGAGCCGGCGGGGAAGTGGCGGTGGGTGGGCACGCGCACCCTGCTCTTCGAGCCGACGGGGCGCTTCCCGATGGCCACGACGTACCGCGTCGAGGCGCCGTCCGGCATCGCGCCGGCGGCGGGCACGCCCAGCCGCGCCGCCGTGGCGTGGGGGTTCACGACCCCGGCTCCCACGCTCGTCGCGAAGCATCCCGAAGGCCCGGCCCGGCGCGACGCACTGGTGTTCGCGTCGTTCGACCAGCGCGTCGATGCGCAGTCCGTTCTGGCCCACGTGCGGATGATCGCGGGGCAGGGCGTGCGGGCCGTGCGTTTCGCCACCGACGCCGAAGTGCAGGCGGACGAGGACGTGCGGCGTCTCGCCGCCGCCGCCGGGGAAGGCCGCTGGCTCGCCTTCCGCGCCCGCGATCCGCTGCCGCCGGACAGCGGCGTGACGGTGACGCTCGACGCCGGCACGCCGTCCGCCGAGGGCCCGCTGGTGACGACGGCCGCGCAGTCGTGGGGCTTCCGCACCTTCGGTCCGCTGCGCGTGACCGCTCATCGCTGCGGGTGGCAGGAGGGCCGTTGCCCGCCCGGCGCGCCCTGGCAGATCGAGCTCAGCAATCCCGTCGACGCCGCCACGTTCAGCAAGGACATGGTGCGCGTAGAGCCGGCGCTGTCCGGCCTCATCGTCTCCGCCCACGGCTCGCGGCTCGTGATCCAGGGCCGGTCGAGGCCGCGCACGACCTACCGGGTCACGCTTGCCGCCTCGCTGCCGGACGAGTTCGGCCAGACCCTCGGCGCGCCGCAAGCGCTCACGTTCGCCGTGGGGCGCGCGGAGCCGTCGCTCACGGCGGCCGGCGGGGAGCTGGCCGTCCTCGACCCCTCCGCGGGCCCGCGGCTGTCCGTGTACTCGACGGGATTGGCCACGCTCAAGGTCACCGTGCATCGGGTGGCGCCTTTGGACTGGCCCGCGTATCGCGCGTTCCAGGAGCGCGCGCAGCGGGACCGCGCGCTGCCCGCCGTGCCGGGCACGCGAGCGATCGCGCGGTCGGTGGCCGTCGCCGGATCGCCCGACGACCTCGTGGAGACCGCGATCGATCTCCAGTCGGCGCTGCCTGGAGGCCTCGGGCACGCGATCGTCATCGTCGAGCCCGCCGGTCCCGCGGTGGGCGGGACGCGACGGCAGTGGCCGGGCCGCGTGATCAAGTGGGTGCAGGCCACGCGCATCGGGCTGGACGCGTTCGTCGACGCAAGCCGCCTCATCGCCTGGGCCACGGCGCTCGACGACGGGCGGCCGCTTTCGGGGGTCGACGTCCAGCTCGTCCCCCAGGGCCCCCGCGCGGAGACCGGGTC
>JANMPI010000058.1:0-15088 GCA_031369785.1 Acidobacteriota bacterium | reverse complement strand
GGTCCCGGCGATCGACACCAACACTCCCGGCGGCTTCGGCCTCGTGCTGATCATCACCACCGCCGTGACGACCATCGTGTGGCTGGCCACCACGCTCCTGACCAGCCCGGAGCCCGAGGCCGTGCTGCGCCGGTTCTACCTCCGGGTGCGACCGGGTGGGCCGGGATGGAAGCCGCTGGAGCGCGCGACGGGCGTGGCCGGGGCGAAGGGCGAGATTGCGCGCAACCTCTGGTTCTGGCTGCTCGGCGTCGTGTTCGTCTACTCGATCATGTTCACGACGGGCTCGCTGCTCTTCGATCGCCAGCGGGACCTGATGATCTTCGGGATCGCGCTCGTGGTCTCCGGCGCGCTCCTCTGGATCGGACTGTCGCGCGAGCCCGCTCCCGAGAAAGGCATCGAGGAAGCGGCCTGACCGCGCGGCCCGCCCCGGCGCGGGTGGTCGCGCTGGGGGCGAGCAATCTCACCCTCGGCCTTCCGACGCTCGTGTCCGTCGCGCGGGCGGCGGCGGGACCGGACGTCGAGATCCTCGCCGCCCTCGGGCTCGCCCGCTCCTACGGGATGGAGAGCCGCTTCCTGGTTCGGACGCTGCCGGCCATCCTCTCCTGCGGGTTGTGGCGTGCCCTCGAGGAACGGCCGGCGCTGCGGACGCGCGCGCTCGTCACCGACGTCGGGAACGACATCGTGTACGGGGCGCCGGCGGCGCGGATCCTCGAATGGATCGACGAAGCAGTCACGCGATTGCGTCGTTTCACGGACGACGTCGTGGTCACCGGCCTGCCCCTCGATCCGATCCGCCGGCTGTCCCCCGCGAAGTTCGTGGCCTATCGCGCGATGATCTTCCCGCGCTGCCGCATTCCCTACCGCGACATCCTCGCCACCGCGGAGCAGGTCGACGAAGGCCTGCCCACCCTCGCGCGGCGCCACGCCGCGCGGTTCGTCGCGCTGCGCCCGGAGTGGTACGCCTTCGACCCCGTCCACGTCCGCCCCGCGTATTGGCGTGACGCGTGGGGCGAGATCCTGAGCGCGGACGACGACGCTCGTGACGCGTCGTCGTTGACGGAGTCCCTGCGCCTCCATACCTTGATGCCGGAGCGGCAATGGCTGTTCGGGGTCGAGCGGCGGAATCCCCAGGCAAGTACGCGGTTGCGGCGCGGCGGCCGCGTCCGGCTCTTCTGACCATGCGGTTCGCGCGTGCTTTGCTTCCAGCGCTTTTGGACACGCGGGAGTAGGCCGGCAGGGTAACGTACCGCCCAGTGGTGTCCTGGCTCGCCCGTCTCCCGAAGGCGTACGCGGTGCTCCTGACGATCCTCGCCATCGCCCTCGTCGGCGAGGTCGACTTCCTGAGCGGCGTGGAGCTGCGCATCTTCCCGCTCTACTACCTGCCCATTGCGTTCGCGGCGTGGTATCTCGGGCGGCCGTGGACGGTGGCCGCCGTCGGCCTGTCGGCGGTGGCGTGGGTGGCATCGAACTATCTCGCCGGCCTTCACTTCTCCGCGCCGGGGATCTGGCTCTTCAACACCGTGATGCTCATCACTTCGTTCCTCACGGTGGGCGTGCTCCTGGCCCAGCTCAAGGAGTCGCTCACCCACGAGAAACAGTTGAGCCGCCTCGACCCGCTGACCTCGCTCATGAACGCCCGCGCGTTCCACGAGGAGGCGGCCCGCGTCCTCTCCGTCTCCCGCCGCAAGAAGCGGCCGGTCACCATCGCGTACATCGACCTCGACGACTTCAAGGGCGTGAACGACATTTACGGCCACCACGAGGGCGACGCGATGCTCCGCCAAGTCGCGTCGGCGATCCGCAAGAGCACGCGGATCTCGGACCTCGCGGCGCGCATGGGCGGTGACGAGTTCGTCCTGCTACTGCCCGAGACGGGGCGGAAGGAGGCGGAACTCTCCCTGGAGCGCCTGAGGAGCCGCCTATCCGGAGTCCTCGAGAGCTCGCCGCACCCCGTTACCGCCAGCATCGGGGCCGTGGTCTACGCGGTGATCTCCGATTCCGTCGATGGCATGATCCGCGCTGCCGACCGGCGGATGTACATGGCCAAGGCCGCGGGCAAGGACCGCATCGTGATCGAGGTCGCGGAGGAGCCTCCGGCCTCCTCCGCCGCGCCGATGGTGCCGGGCCAATTGGCAGAGTAGAAGGCCATATGGCGGAGCTCCTGGAAGCGCGACTGCACGCGGACGAGCGCGCCCGGCGCCGCGTTGCCGCAGGCGATCACAGGCCGAGTATCCCCGTTTCCACGTTGACCACGCGCGCGCGCACTTTTTCCTCGAGTACCTTGCGCACCGCTCCGTATTCTTCCGGCGGCACGACGAGGCGAAACGCGCGGGCGGCCCCGCGCTGGAGCAGCAGGAGCACGATCTCCGGGCCTTCGCGGAAGGCCATCCGGCCGATGCGCGCGTAGGGCAGGAAGCCGGCGTCCGCCCACACGCCGTCGCGGTACAGGCCGAGCCGGATGCGCGCGGAGAGCGGGACCATGAGGATGAAGTAGGCGGCGGTCGCGTACTGGCCGTACAGATGGGCGAACGGGCGGCCCAGCGACGTGTTGAGGATCGCCACCGCGAGGCTCACCGCGCCGAGGGTGAGCGCGAAGTGCACCGACCGCCGCGCCCGCCAGGTGAGGACGGCGCTCCCACTCATCCGGCGGAACCTGAGATACGCCAGAAGGCCGCGCGCGAGCAGCACCGAGAAGTACACCCCGACGCCGACGAGGACGAAGGTGAGCATCGTCTCGTGGCGCGGGACCATGGCTCGCTAGCCCGCGGCCGGCTCCGGCCCGTCCGGGGCCGCGCCGCTCACAGCTCGACGGTCTGCCGCTCGTCGACGGCGGCCCGCGGCTGCGGCTCGGCAAACGCGCCCACCACCGGCTCGACGAAGAGCCGGTAGGCGTCGCGATATCCCTGCTCGGCAAGGTCCTCCGGCATCTCGAGGACTTCGGTGGCGGGGTCCTCCCCGCCATCCCATTCCAGGGGACCGAGAACGCGGCGCTCCGGGCGGATCACGTAGAGCGAGATGTCGTGATAGACGCGGCCGTTCACCGGGTCCTCCCAGCCGTGCCCGCCGTCCTCCGTGCGATGGCCGAGGGTCTCGACCATGCGATTGATCCGCTCCGCGGCGCGGATGCCGCCATCCACCGCGCTGCGCTCGAGCGTCGACAAAAGGCCGTCGGCGAGGGCGCGAGGGCCACGGCGGCGCGGGGCCGGGGCGGCGATCGCGGGAGCGGCGGTGACGACCACGACCTGGTCGGCCCCCGCCGCGACGGCTTCCGAGATCCCGCACCCGCCGGCGAGCGCGGCGTCGGTCAGGCGGTGCATCTCGCCCGCGAAGATCCCGCCACGGGGAAAGGCCACGCGGCGGACGGGCGCGGCGCCGGGAGGCAGCAGGCCGGTCACCGCGGCGTCGAAGAGCAGCGTGTCGTAGCCCGGCGTGCGCAGGTCGACGGCCCCGGGAATGCCGTCGAGGCGCGACCGCGGGCCGCGGCTGCGCGCGGCGGCGAACGCGGCGCGGTGCGCGTCATCGAGGAGCACGAAAGGCAGGACGCCGCCGGTATCGAGGTCCGCCGTGCGCAGGATCAGCTCGCGAAAGCCGGGCTGGCCGAGGTTCTCCGCCACCAGGGCCACGTACTTGCGGCCGATCTCGGCCTCGGAGGTGGGGAAGGACGAGATGGCGGACCCGCGCGCGATTTCCCAGAGCCCCTTCCCGAGGCGCACGCCTCCGACGCGAGGATCGAGGAGCGCCTCCAGCGATTCGGGAATGCGGCGGCGATCCCGCAGCGCCATGCGGAGGAGTGCTATGAAGGCGATCGCGCACAGCACGAAGATGGGCAGCGACAGCGCTACGAGATACGGCGCGCGCAGCAGGCCCGGCAGCTCGGAGACGAACGTGGTCATGCGCGCGGTGAGGCCGGGCAGCGCGAGGTCGGCGAGGGCGAGGGGAAGAAAGAGGATGCCGGCGAGGAGTGCCAACGCCACCGGGAGCAGGAAGACGCCGAACGAGCACGCGAGCAGGAGGATGGCGGTCCGGAGCCCCGCGCGGAGACGATACAGCGCGTCCCATCCGACGCCGTCCCAGAATCCGCCTTCCCCGTAGAGGCGCGCACCGCCCGCGGCGGCGGCAAAGGCCGCCCCCACCGTCCCCACCCCGGAGCCCACGACGAGGTCGATCTTCACCCCGCTCTCGTCGAGCGCGCGCAGGACCCCGGCGTGGTACGCGCCGGACGTGCCCGTCCCGGTGAGCACGACCGCGGTGCGGCGCTTCGGCGAGTACTCCCTCATTCCCGCCTACCCTACCACCGCGCCCACCGCCGCTCCATCGCCGCCGAGGACCTCGCGGATGCGCGCCGCGATGGCGCTCGCCGGCTCGTCGTCCCGAAGACGGACCTCGACGCCGGAATGCTTCCCGTGACGCCACGAGTTGAGCCACGGGACGTCGTCGCGCGGCGGGAGCGGCGCGGTCCAGTCGATGCCGGCGATGGCCGGTTCGAGCCCGTCGACGCCCGTGTCGAGCATCCCCTCCTCGAGAACGGCGCCCCCCGCGACCGGATAGACCTCGAGATGCCCCTTAACGTCTTCAGCGATGAGCGACCGCCCGTAGGGCGGCTGCACCCACGGCGGAATCTCCACGATCTCCGCGCCGGCGGCGAGCGCGCGCGTGATCTGCTCCGCGAGGCCCGCCGGAACGCCGACCGGTGGCTTGAAGCCGAAGTCGCAGGGCCGGATGCGGAAGTGCTTGTCCAGCGCGTCACGAGCGCGCGTGGCGGCGCGGGAATCGCGGAAGGGCCCGAAGACATGGGTTCCCGCCGGGCCCGGCTGGACGAGGATGCGGGGCAGCGGTGCGTCACCATCGACGCGCAGCCAGGCGGGCCGCTTGAGATCGCGCCGCTTCGCGAGCGGCACGTACCGGGCCATCACACGCTCGAAGGCGAGACGCTGCCCGAAGGCGGACTGCGTGCGCACGTAGCCGATGGCGACCGCAATCGGGGTCAGATCGGTCGGGGGCCGCGGCGGAATCCTGCCCGCCACGACCTTCGGCGGCCGTGCGCGCCCGAGATGACCGGCGACCCAGCGCCGAAGGTTGGAGGGCCGGCCGATGACGAGGTTGCGATCCTCCGCGGCCAGGATCTGACCGACGCCCGGAGCGGCCGGGACGAGGGCGAGCGCCGCATCCACCCCGCCTTCCAGCGTGACGGTGGTGAGGATCACCCGCGAAGTCAGGCGGTCGGCGGGACTTCCGGCGGGGCCTGGTCGTAGATCGTGAGCAGGCTCAGGATCTCGTACTCGCGGGTGCCGGAGGGGACGGTCACTTCGACGACGTCGCCCTCTTCGTGATTGAGAAGGCACTTCCCGATGGGCGACGAGGGCGAGATCTTCCCCTGCGCGGGATCCGATTCCTCGGGCGTGACGATCTCGTAGGAGATGTCCTTGCCGGTCGCGGTGTCGCGGAGCTTCACGGACGACCCGAGGCCGACCTTGTCGTGCGGGATCTTGTCCAGGTTCATCCGCGTGAGCGCGGCCAGCCGGGTGTGGAGCTGGCTGATGCGCGCCTGCAGGTAGCTCTGCCGCTCCTTGGCCGCCTTGTACTCGGCGTTCTCCCGCAGGTCGCCGTACTCGCGGGCCCGCTGGATCTCCTTGGGGAGCGACACCTTCAGCTCATGGTCGAGCGACCGGATCTCCTCCTCGAGCTTCTTCTTGATCTCGTTCATCGCTTCGAAACGATACTATCACGCCTGTTCCGAGGCCCTTTCCATGCATCCCCGCGAAACCATCACGAGCCGGGCGCACCCGCTGCTGAAGCGCCTGCGCGCGCTCCTCGCGGACAGCGCGCGGTCGGGGGTCGCCGTTCTCGAAGGCGGCAAGCTCGTCGAGGAGGCGCTGGCGGCCGGGGTCGTGGTCTCGGAGTGCGCGGTCGCCGCCGACACCGCGGACGGCAGGCACGACGGACTCGTCGCGCGCCTTGCCGCGAGTGGAACGACCGTCCGCATCGTCGCCCCGGATGTCCTGGCCGCTCTCTCCGAGGCGCGCACGAGCCAGGGCAT
The DNA here is from genome assembly GCA_031369785.1 of Acidobacteriota bacterium. Classification (GTDB taxonomy): domain Bacteria; phylum Acidobacteriota; class Vicinamibacteria; order Fen-336; family Fen-336; genus JANMPI01. The sequence continues at coordinate 9,051 of JANMPI010000058.1, read as the reverse complement.
CCTCGCCATCGCGCCGCGGCCGGCGTTTCGCGAGGACGCGCTGTTCACCGGCGTGCCGCTGATCGTCGTCGGGGTCGCGATCCAGAACCCCGGAAACCTCGGCGCGCTCCTCCGTGCCGCGGAGGCGGCGGGTGCGACCGGCGCGTACCTGACCGCGGAGTCCGCCGATCCGATGTCGTGGAAGGCGCTGCGCGGCTCGATGGGCAGCGCGTTCCGCCTGCCGCACGTGACCGGCATCGCCGTGGACGCCGTCCTCGACCGGCTCGCCGCCCGCGGCGTCGTCACGATGGCCACCGTCGCATCCGGAGGGGAGCGCTACGACCGGGTCGACCTCTCCGGCCCGATTGCGGTTCTCTTCGGCAACGAAGGCGCGGGGCTCTCCGACGACCTCGCCGCGCGCGCCGACCGCCGCATCGCGATCCCCATGGCGGCGCCGGTCGAGAGCCTGAACGTCTCCGTGGCCGCCGGAGTGCTGCTCTTCGAGGCCCGACGCCAACGCGGCTGACCCGCCGCTTTCGGGTTACGCTTCCTTGATGGCGGAGCGGCGCGAGGGCTCGGGGCTTCTCTTCCCGGCCGAAAAAGCGTCCGACGCTCCACGCCCGGACGCGCCCCTGGCCGATCGCGTGCGCCCGCGCACGCTCGACGAGCTGCTCGGACAGGAACAGGCGCTCGGGCCCGAGACGCCGCTCGGCCGCGCGATCCTCGCCGACCGCGTCCCGTCGATCATCCTCTGGGGACCGCCCGGCTCGGGCAAGACGACGCTCGCCCACGTCGTCCGCCGCCTCACCTCCGCGCACTTCGAGGCGCTCTCCGCGGTGCTCTCCGGGGTCAAGGAGCTGCGCGAGACCCTGAAGGAGGCGGAGCAGCGCCGGAGGCGCGACGGCCGCCGCACGGTGCTCTTCATCGACGAGATCCATCGCTACAACAAGGGCCAGCAGGACGCGCTCCTCGCCCACGTCGAGTCGGGCGACGTGTCCCTCATCGGCGCCACCACCGAGAACCCCTCGTTCGAGGTGAACGCGGCGCTCCTGTCCCGCTGCCGCGTCGTGGTGCTGAAGCCGCTCGACATGCCGCAGCTGGCGCTCGTGCTCCGCCGGGCCCTCGCCGATCGCGAGCGCGGCCTGGGGGCCCTGAACGCGACCGTCGCCGACGACGCGATCTCGTTCCTGGCCGCGACCTCCGACGGCGACGCCCGGACGGGGCTGAACGTACTCGAGATCGCGGTCACTACCGCGCCCGAAAAAGACGGCGTCCGCGCGGTGGACCTCGAGGCCATGCGCCAGGCCTTCGCCCGGAAGTCGCTCCTCTACGACCGCGCGGGCGACGAGCACTTCAACATCATCAGCGCGCTCCACAAGTCAGTGCGCAACTCCGACGCCGACGCGGGGCTCTACTGGCTGGCGCGGATGCTGGAGGCGGGCGAGGATCCGCTCTACGTCGCGCGGCGGCTCGTCCGCTTCGCGTCGGAGGACGTCGGCCTCGCGGATCCGCAGGCGCTCGTGGTGGCCATGGCCGCGCAGCAGGCCGTTCACTTCATCGGGATGCCGGAAGGTGCGCTCGCGCTGGCCCAGCTCGTCATCTACCTCGCCGCCGCGCCCAAGAGCAACGCCGTCTATCGCGCCTATGGCGCGGCCAGCCAGGACGCGCTCACGACCCGCGCGGAGCCCGTCCCGCTCTGGATCCGCAACGCGCCCACCGGCCTCATGAAGCAGCTGGGTTACGGTGAGGGCTACCGCTACGCCCACGACGAGGCGGAGGGCGTGGCGGCGATGGACTCCCTGCCCGAAGCGCTGGCCGGAAAGCGTTACTACGAGCCGACCGGGCGCGGACAGGAAAAGGCGATCGCGGAGCGCCTCGCCGCCGTTCGGCTCATCCGCGACCGCGCGAAGCCCCGTTGACTCCGCAGGACGGGGCGTTTTCGCCGGTGCTAGAATTGCGCTCCCATCGCGGGGACGCGTCCCGCGGCGGTCCTTGAAATGGCCAGGAAGAAGATCCTCGCGGTCGACGACGACGCCACGGCGCTCGGGGCGCTACGGCAGATCCTCGCCCAGAAGGGCTACGAAGTGAGCACGGCCGGCAACGGCGACGCCGCGCTGGAGATCCTGGCCGGCGACGCCGTGTTCGACCTCATCATCCTCGACGTCGCCATGCCGGGGATGACCGGCTACGACGTGTGCCGCAAGCTGCGCCAGGAGGAGAAGACGCAGGACACGCCGGTCATCTTCCTGACCGCCAAGGGCATGCTCATGGACATGGCGGAAGGCGAGGACGCGGGGAGTGACCTCTACCTGATCAAGCCGGTCCTCGCCACCAAGCTGCTGAACATGGTCGCGATGTTCCTCTCCGACGACACGCCGCTGTCGAAGCGGCGGCGGAAGACCGCGGGCTAGGGCTCGGGGCGTATCCCGCCGGAGGGCGGCCCGCTCTCGTAGATCTCGCGGTACCGCTCGTAGCTGTTCAGCACCTTGCGCACGTAGTTCTTCGTCTCGTCGAAGTTCACCGCGGTCAGGAACTGGTCTTCGCCGGGCCCGGGGGCCATCCGCTCCCAGAGGTGGGCCTGCTTCGGCCCCGCGTTGTAGGCGGCGGCGGCCTTGTACGGATCGCCCGCGAATTCCTTCTGCAGGTCGCCGATGTAGCGCGCGCCGAGCTGGATGATGACCTCGGGCTCGTAGAGATCCGCCGCCTCCACGTCGAGGAGGCCGATGGAGCGGCCGACGTCGCGCGCGGTGCCGATGATGAACTGCAGCAGCCCGCGCGCGGCCGCGGGTGACTTGGCGCGCACGTTGAAACGCGATTCCTCCCGCATGATCGACAGGACCAGGCGAGGGTCGGCTCCGTGCGCCTTCGCCTGCTTCGTGATGTCGGCGAAGAAATACCGCGGGTACAGGAGCTCGCGCACCAGCGTGGGCAACAGCTCCGGCAGGTATCCCTCCGGCAACTTCAGGGCCGACTCGATGGCGAAGATGGAGCCGCGTCCGGCCTCCGCGCGGCGCAGCGCCTCCGCGCGCGCGATCCCCGAGGCCAGGGGCTGCAGGGGGTAGGCGGCGATGACGTCCTCCGCCGCGTCGTCGAAGAGGCCGAGGGCCAGCAGGAGATCGAGGCGCTTCGGCTCCTCGCTGCCCGCGGGCCCGAACAGCGGAAGATGCGGATAGGACGGCAACGGCGCTTCGAGGATGTCACGGTAGCGCGGGAGCGCGCGGTAGATCGAGCGCAGCCGCTCGCGGCGGGCCGCGGCCTCGGCGGGGGCGGAGAGCAGCACCGCCTCGGTCTGCGCCTTGCGCGCGGCCTCCAGGTCCCCCTTCGCGGCCAGCGCGGTGGCTCGCGCCTCGCGCGTAGCGGCTTCCGCGCTCATGCGGCCGGCCAGCGGGGCCTGGGCGAGGCGGCGCCGGGCGAAGTACGCGAAATGGCTCGGGGTGTCCGCCTGCAGGACTTTCAGGTACGCAGCGACGGCGGCCGCGGCGCTCGTGGGCTCGAGCGCGCGCGCCTTCCAGTACTCCACCTCGGGAGGGTCGGATTTCTCGAGCGCCTTCTTCGGAATGGCCTGCAGGGTGGCGATCGCCTCCGCGTGACGTCCGGCCTGGACCATTCCCGTGGCGTAGGCGAGCGCGGCTTCGACGGCGGCGTGCGTCTTCCCGAAGCTCTTCCGGACGGTGGCCAGGTCCGCCCTGGCCTGGGCGTAGCGGCCGGTCCTGATCCGCACGCGGATCCGCTGCGTGAGCGCGGAAGACGCGCGCGACGTCTTGCCTCCGGCGCTGATGGCGCTCGCCAGGTGCTGCTCGGCCCGTGCATCACCCTCCGGGCCCGCGAGCTGTGCGCTGCGCGCGGCGTTGTAGAAGAAGTTGCCGCGCACCTCCGCCGAGGATGGGATCGAAGCGCCTTCGAGATACCGCTTCTCCGCGGCGCCGAATTGCTCGGCCCCGAAGTGGGCGCGGCCGATGGAGTACAGCAAGTCCTCCCGCTTCCCCGCTCCGGCCTGGAGAGCGCGATCGAGGAGGACGACCGCACGGTCGTAGTGGCGATGGTTGCGGGCGCTCTCGCCGAGGAGCATCCAGTCGGCGGGGGCGAGGGCATCGAGCACCTGCGGCTGGTCGAGCGCGCGAGCGACCCGCTCGGCGGCGTCGTCGCCCTGGTCCGCCTTCAGGATCCGCAGGCCCGCCGCGATGGCGTTCGCGCGGTCCTGGTCGAGGGTGAGGACGACCACCCGGCTCTCGATGTCGCGCACGAAGGCCGCGTCCGTCGACGGCAGGCGCCCCATCAAGGAGCGGAGCCGCGTGGCGTCCTTCTGACCGGTGAGCCATTCGACGTGATCCTCGAGCGCGCGCTGACGGTAGGAGCCCTGGCGATGGTTGAGGATCAGGTCCTCGCGAAGGCGCGCCGCCTCCTCGGCGTTTCCGGCCACCGCTTCGGCCCGGGCGCCGTAGTGGAGCGCGAGATCGCGGAGCGATTGGCCGGGGGCGAGGAAGGGCTCCAGCAACCGCCGCGCTTCGGCGTGGTCGCCACGGGCCAGCTTCGTCCGCGCCTGCAGGTAGCCGAGGCTGTACCACGCGTAGAGGTCGGGCTCGCGGTCGCGGATGCCGTCGAGCTCCGCGTCGAGGGCTTCCCAGTCTTTCTTCGCCGCGAGCCCGGTAAAGCGCTCGGTCCATTCCGCGACGGGCCGGCTCTCCGCGCTCGTGGTCTGGTCCGGCGCGCTGTTTCCCCGTGCGTATACGGCGCGACGGCGGGCCGAGCGCCAGCCGACGAAGGACAAACCGGCGATGGCCAGCAGGAGCGCGATGGCGCCGATGCGCCACGCCCGCGTCCGGAATCTCCCGCGCAAGTCCATGCTTCGATGGTAACGGATGGGGATACTTCCCGGAGACTTCCCCACCGCTTCCCGCGCTCCGGTTATCGTGGAACTGGAGTCGTTCCATCAAAGGAGCCACGAATGCCACCGACCAAGGGCAAGGACGCGATCACGCTGCTGAAGGAAGACCACAAGAAGGTCAAGGGCCTCCTGTCTCAGCTCGAGAAGACCACCGAGCGCTCGGCGGCGCGGCGCACGAAGCTGCTGAGCCAGATCGAAGCCGAGATGAAGGTCCACACGACGATCGAGGAGGAGATCTTCTACCCCGCGTATCGCGACGCGGTGAAGAAGAAGGACGACCGCGAGCTTTACCAGGAGGCGCTCGAGGAGCACCACGTGGTCAAGCTCGTCCTCCCTGAGATCAAGGGCACGGATCCGGGAAGCGAGGTCTTCGGCGCCAAGGCCAAGGTGCTGAAGGAGCTGATCGAGCACCACGCGGGCGAAGAAGAAGAGGAGATGTTCCCCAAGGCGCGCCGCGCCCTCGGCATGGCCGAGCTGCGCGACCTCGGCGCCCGGATGGAGGAGCGCAAGCGCGCGCTCTCCGGCAAGGGCAACAGCCGCCGCCGCTAGCGCACCGGGCCGGCCCCCCGCGGGCCCGGGAGGCCGGCCTTTACCCACACCCCGTACCACAGCCCCTCCGGCCCCGCCTCCAGCCGGCTCTGCGTGAGCTCGACGTCGACGTCGTGATCCTGGACCCGCACCGTCGGCGTGAGCCGCGTGGGGAGCTGCACGGCGCGGAAGAGCTTGCGCGGCAGCTTCACCACGAAGCCCGCGTCGACGAGCGCGCGGAGCTGGCCCATCACGATGTCCGGGTGCATCCCCATCCCGCACTTCTCGACCTTGTTCTGGGCGTCGATCGCCCGCCGCGCCTTGTCCCAAGACTCGGCGGCGAGCACGGGATGGATGCGGAAGCGATCATCGAAAGAGGGCAGGGCGCGCAAGGCGTCCGGGCCCGCCTCCAGCTTGAATTGGCCGGTCACCGGATAACTCCGCGGCTCGACCGTGCCCTCCATCTCCTCGGTCACCTCGAAGTCCTGGCAGACCAGGTTCACGACCGAGTGCGAGTCCCACGTGAAATGAACGCGCACGGTCCCCGCTCCCCGGTCGAGGTGGACGGGCATGGAGACGGTGACGAGGTTGCCTCCGGGAAGCCGGACCTGCGGCTCTCCGGCGCTGAGCGCGCCGCGCACCCGGGGGAACTCGATGGACGCGTCCCAGGTGCCGGCGTTGATCTTGCCGAACAGGGTGTCCTTGTGGATCTCGCCGGTCTTCGCGACGTGCAACCCGTCGAGCAGCACGTCCACGCGATCGAGGTAGTGGGCGAACACGCGCCGGACGATGTCCTCGAACAGCGGGGCCGCGATGACCGCGGTCAGGTGGCCTTCCGCCGCCGAGCCCTTGCGCACCAGTGGATCGAGGTCGGCGGCGGCCGAGAATCGCTGGCGCAGCTGCGCCACCTCATACCCGAGGCGGGCCACGCGCTGCTCCGGCTTCTCCTTCGCGGAGGGCGACGCGGGGGCGACGGGCAGGGTCTGGACCGCCGTGGGGGGCGGCGGGGCCGCGGCGTCGAACGACGCCGCCATCGAGATCCACAGGCGTCCCTTGAACGCCTTCACGTCGACCAGGGACAGGCGCAGGGGCAGCGTCGTGGCCGCGATGCGCACCGGGCCGTCGTCCACCGCCGGCACCTCGAGCGAGTGCTCGTGACGCACGGGGATCTCGAGCTCGGAGGCCATCGCCGCGAACGCGGACAGGCGGCTCTTCCCGAGCTTCTCCACGAGGTCGTCCACGTCGCGCTTCCCCCCTACTTCCACCCGGCGCACGTCCACCGCGATCAGGTTGATGCGCGACCGGAGGACGTCCTTCGAGGGCTGCTCGCGGAGGATCTCGAGATCGCCGAACACCGCTACGTCGGCGAACACCTGCGATTCCGCGCCGACGAGGCTCGCGCGGCCGTCGAGGCGTACGAGGGCCAGCCCGTCCTCGAAGGTGATGCGCGCGCCGGTAATCCAGATGCGGTACGTATCCTCGATCACGTACTCGCGCGGGACCTGCGTGGCGAGGAGCGCCGCCACCAGCGACTGGTCGACGAGGAAGAGGACGCGGTCCGCGTCGATCGCGACCAGCGGCCCCCGCGCCGCCGCCTGCACGAGGCCCATCAGGCCCTGGCGCCGCCGCTCGAGCACCGCCTCCTCCGCCGGGCGGTCGGCGATGATCGTCTCCCCGGGCGCGTCGATGCGCGGGGCGATCATGTCCACCGTGGACCGCAGCGCCTCCGGATGGCGCAGGGCGAAGAACGCGCCGACGGAGAGGATCACGCCCGCGAGCAGCAGCTGCTGCCAGCGCGGCAGCCGCGGGCGGTGCAGGTGCGGGAGATGGAAGGATCGCGTGCGCCGTCCCGGCTCGTCGCGCGGCGCTTGACGGCGGGTCACGCCGGAATCTAGGCGAGGACGGCGGCGGGGAGGCCGAGAGCTTCGCGGACCTTCGCATGCACGACTTCCCCGCCGCGCGTGACCAGCGTCTCGCGGACGATGTCGTCGGCGATGTCCACCTCGAGCGCTCCGTCCTTCACCAGGAGGGCCAGGAAGTTGGCGACGTTCTTCGCGTACATCTGGCTGGCGTGGTACGGGACCGACGCCGCGAGGTTCACCGGGCCCATCACCGTCACCCCGTTCCGCACCACGTTTCGTCCCGGCTGCGTGATCTCGCAGTTGCCGCCCTGCTCGGCGGCCACATCCACGATGACCGATCCCGGCGGCATCGCGTCCACCATCTCCGCGGTGATCAGGATCGGCGCCTTCTTCCCCGGCACCGCCGCGGTCGAGATCACGACGTCGCAACCCGCGATCACCTTGGCCATCATCTCGCGTTGCCGGCGGAGGAACGACTCGTCCATCGCCTTCGCGTAGCCGCCCGCGTCCTGGGCGTCGCCGGCCTCCATCGGCAGCTCGACGAACTTGCCGCCGAGGCTCTCGACCTGCTCCTTCACCGCCGGCCGCACGTCATAGGCCTGCACCACGGCGCCCAGCTTCCGCGCGGTCGCGATCGCCTGCAGGCCGGCCACCCCGCCGCCGATGACGAAGGCTCGCGCGGGGGTGAGCGTCCCGCCCGCGGTCATCATCATCGGGAACATGCGCGGGAGCGCGCCCGCGGCCAGCAGCACGGCCTTGTAGCCCACGATGGTCGCCGACGACGAGAGGACGTCCATCGCCTGCGCGCGCGTAGTGCGCGGCAGCAGCTCGAGGGCGAAGGCCGTGCCCCCCCCGGCCGCGAACGTCTCGATTGGTTTCGGCAGGGCCAGCGGGTCCAGGAACCCGACGATCGTGTGGCGTGCGGAGAGGCCTTGCGTCACGCCGCGCAGCGGCCGCACGGAAAGGACGATGTCGGCGGAGGCCAGCGCCTCCGCGCGTGAGGCGGCGATCCGGGCGCCCTTCTCGACGTACGCGGCATCCGGGAAACCGGCGGCCACGCCCGCGCCCGTTTCGACCACGATGTCGAGCCGGAGCTTGGCGAGCCCGGGCACCGATGCGGGAATGAGCGCCACCCGATGCTCACCGTCGGCGGTGTCCCGGAGGACGGCGGCGATCATTTTTGTCGCGTCCTCGGCGGCACCAGGTTCATTGAGCGTCCTTGCGCGAGTACTCGCGCTGCGGACGTAGAGGAGACGCCGCCTGCGGGTCTCATTCGTAGCTCTCCATCGGCGGGCAGGCGCACACGAGGTTGCGGTCGCCCCACGTATTGTCGATGCGCGCCACCGCGGGCCAGAACTTGTGGGCGCGCACCCACTCCGCGGGGAACGCCGCCTCCTCGCGGGTGTACGGGTGCCCCCACTCCGTCGCCGTCACCGCGCGCACGGTGTGGGGCGCGTTCTTCAGCGGGTTGTCCACGCGGTCCATCCGGCCTTCCTCGATGGCCCGGATCTCCTCGCGGATGGCGATCATCGCGTCGCAGAAGCGGTCGAGCTCGGCTTTCGGCTCGCTCTCCGTGGGCTCGATCATCAGCGTGCCCGCCACCGGAAACGACATCGTCGGGGAGTGGAAGCCGTAATCCATGAGCCGCTTCGCGACGTCGTCGACCTCGATGCCCGCGCTGTCCTTGAACGGCCGCATGTCGACGATGAACTCGTGCGCGACGCGCCCGTTCTGCCCGCGATAGACCACAGGATAGTGGTCCTCGAGCCGCCGCGCCATGTAGTTCGCGCTCAGGAT
>JANMPI010000052.1:0-6124 GCA_031369785.1 Acidobacteriota bacterium | reverse complement strand
CTACGCGGTGAAGGCCGTGGCCGCGAGCATGCTCGAGGCGCTGGGCGAAGGCTACATCACGAACGACTGGATCATGATGAACCAGAGCCTCTTCTCCGCGCTCTGGCTCGAGAAGGTTGCGATCGGCATCACCATCGGCCTCATCGTGATGGTGGCCGCGCTCAACATCGTCGCCACCCTGATCCTCCTGGTGATGGAGAAGCACAAGGACATCGCCATCCTGGTCTCGATGGGCGCATCGCGCGGAGCGGTGACGCGGATCTTCATGCTGCAGGGCGCAATCATCGGCGCCGTCGGTACTTTTGCCGGGGCGACGCTCGGCTGGGGCCTGTGCCGGTTTCTCGACCACTACAAGCTCATCCAGGTCCCGGTGGACGTGTACCAGATCTCCTACGTGCCGTTCATCCTCCTGCCCCAGGACGCGGCGACGGTGATCGCGGGCGCGCTCCTCATCTGCTTCCTCGCGACGATCCATCCCGCTCGTGGGGCGTCGCGCCTCGATCCCGCGGAAGCCCTCCGCTACGAATGACGGAGCCGCTGATCGTCGCGCGCGGAGTGAAGAAGGGCTATCGCACCGCCGCAGGGTACGTCCCCGTGCTCGATGGATTGGACCTCGACGTCGCCAAAGGCGAGATGCTGGCCGTCGTGGGCGCCTCGGGGGTGGGGAAGTCGACCCTCCTCCACGTGCTCGGGACATTGGACCGGCCGGAAGCGGGCACGGTGACGGTGGGCGGCGAGGATGTCTTCCAGCTCGCCGAGGACCGCCTGCGCGCCTTCCGGAATCGCACCCTGGGCTTCGTCTTCCAGTTCCACCACCTGCTGCCGGAGTTCACCGCCCTCGAGAACGTGATGATGCCCATGCTGGTGGCCCGGCGGTCGCCCGGGGAGGCGAAGCGACACGCGGACGCGCTCCTCGCCGAGATGGGCCTCGGCGACCGCGGCCACCACCGTCCCGGCGCCCTGTCCGGCGGCGAGCAGCAGCGCGTCGCGGTGGCCCGCGCCCTCGTCCAGTCACCGCCGGCGCTCCTGGCCGACGAGCCGAGCGGCAATCTCGACCAGGAGACGGGGGATCGGCTCCACGTCCTCTTGCGGCGACTGAACCAGGAGAAGGGGCTCACGCTCGTGGTGGTCACCCACAACGAGCGCCTGGCCGCCGCCTCCGACCGCGTCCTGCGCTTGGCAGGCGGGCGCCTGCACAACGTTTGACCTTGATGGGCCAAGGTTTAGCCCGAGGGGCGCTCGGGCTTTTGCGCTAGAATCGATCGGCACATGTTCGAGCGATACACCGAGCGCGCCCGGCGGGTCATCTTCTTCGCGCGTTACGAAGCGAGCCAGCTGGGCAGCAATTCGATCGAGACCGAGCACCTCCTCCTGGGCCTGATCCGGGAGGGCAAGGGGCTGACCTCGCGCATCTTCTCCAAGAGCCACCTTTCGATGGAGTCGATCCGCAAGGAGATCGAGGGCCGCGCGCTGTACCGCGACAAGGTCTCGACCTCGGTGGACATCCCGCTCTCTTCGGAGAGCAAGCGCGTCCTCGGCTACGCCTCCGAGGAAGCGGAGCGGATGCTCCACAACTACATCGGCACCGAGCACATCCTCCTCGGCCTCATGCGGGAGGAGAAGAGCGTCGCCGCGGGCATCCTCGGCGAGAAGGGGATGCGCCTCACCTCCGTCCGCGAGGACATCGTCCAGCTGCTGAACGAGAAGGCGAACGTCGGCAAGACGAAGGAGACGCCGCTCCTCTCCGAGTTCTCCCGGGACCTGACCGAGGCCGCCGCCCGCGGCGCGCTCGACCCGCTGGTCGGCCGCGACGAGGAGCTGGCGCGCATCGTTCAGGTGCTCTGCCGCCGCACCCGCAACAACCCCGTGCTCATCGGCGAGCCGGGGGTGGGGAAGACCGCGCTGGTCGAGGGGCTGGCCAACAAGATCGTGCAGGGCGACGTCCCGGTGTACCTGGCCGAGAAGCGCATCCTCGCCCTCGACATCTCGCTGATCGTGGCCGGCACCAAGTACCGCGGGCAGTTCGAGGAGCGCCTGAAGACGATCATGCGGGAGCTCACCGAGAGCCACAACATCATCATCTTCATCGACGAGCTGCACACGCTGGTCGGCGCGGGATCGGCGGAAGGGTCGCTCGACGCCGCCAACATCCTGAAGCCGGCGCTTTCTCGCGGCGAGATCCAGTGCATCGGCGCCACCACGCCGGCCGAGTACCGGAAGTACATCGAGAAGGACCGTTCCCTGGAGCGGCGCTTCCAGGCGGTGAAGGTCGCCTCTCCGACGGAAGAAGAGACGATCCAGATCCTGCGCGGGATCAAGGATCGCTACGAGAAGTTCCACCACGTGACCTACCGGGACGAGGCCCTCGAGGCCGCGGTCTACCAGTCGAGCCGCTACATTACCGACCGCTTCCTCCCCGACAAGGCCATCGATCTCCTCGACGAGGCGGGCAGCCGCGTGAAGCTGCGCGACGCTGCCGCCCACGAGGAAACACCGGAGTTCTCGCGCAAGATCCGCGTGGTCGTGGACCGCGCCGATCCGAGCGCGGCGACGACCTTTTTCCGCGACGAGGAAGTCGCCCAGCGCGAGAACCTGCAGATCGTCCGCGAGCACTGGGACATGGGCGGGGCGGGCGAGCACGACGTGACCAAGGCCGACATCGACGACGTGGTCTCCAAGTGGACGGGCATCCCGATCACCGCGGTGAAGGAAGAGGAATCGGCCAAGCTCCTGCGCATGGAAGAGGAGCTGCACCGCCGCATCGTCTCCCAGGAGAACGCGATCAGCGCGGTGGCCCGCGCGATCCGCCGCACGCGCGCGGGGCTCAAGAACCCGCACCGCCCGGTCGGCTCGTTCATGTTCCTCGGCCCGACCGGCGTCGGGAAGACGGAGGTCGCGCGCAGCCTGGCCGGCTTCCTGTTCGGCTCCGAGCGCGCGCTCATCCGCTTCGACATGTCCGAGTACATGGAGAAGCACTCCGTGTCCAAGCTCATCGGCTCTCCGCCCGGGTACGTCGGCCACGAAGAAGGTGGCCAGCTCACGGAGCGCGTGAAGCGGAATCCGTACTCGGTGGTCCTGCTCGACGAGATCGAGAAGGCGCACCCCGACGTCTTCAACGTGCTGCTGCAGGTGTTCGAGGACGGGCACCTCACGGACGGCCTCGGGAACACCGTCGACTTCAAGAACGCCATCCTGATCATGACGTCCAACATCGGGGCCCGCTACATCGAGAAGAAGGGCCGCATGGGGTTCGCGTCCAACGTGGCCAAGGACACCGCGGTCAGCGTCAACGAGATGGTGATGGGCGAGGTCAAGAAGACCTTCAACCCCGAGTTCATCAACCGCATCGACGAGATCATCATCTTCGACGCGCTCACCGAAGAGGACCTGATCAAGATCACCCGGCTGCTCGTCGAGCAGCTGAACCTGAACCTGAAGGAGCGCGGGATCGCCATCGGCATCCGTGACGAGGGCGTCCTCTGGCTGCTGCACAAGACGCTTCCCGACCGTTCCTACGGCGCGCGGCCGCTGCGCCGCGCGATCCAGCGCCACATCGAGGACGCGCTGTCGGAGGCCTTCATCCGCGGCCAGATCCGATCGCAGGTGCCGATCGAGATCGGCGTCGAGGATGGAGCGCTCTGGTACTGGCAGGACGGCCGCGGCGGCGCCCTCTCCGCGTAAGCGAGAATCCCTATGCTGAAGTCATCGATCCCTTTCGCGACGTCGCTCCTGTTTTGCGCGTTTCTCGCCGGCGGAACCGTCGCCGGCCAGGAGGAGGCGGATCCGAACGCACCCACCGTGGAGCGGATCGACATCGTCCGCAACCAGTACCTCGACAAGGAGACGTTCCTCTTCTACATCTCCACCAAGCCCGGCGACCGGTACGACGAGAAGCGCCTGAAGGACGACTTCCGGCGGGTGTGGGAGACCGGCTTCGTCGAGGACCTGCTGCTCGACGTTCGCGACGGGGCCAAGGGCAAGATCGTCACCTTCGTCGTCGACGAGCGGCGCCGGATCCAGATCGTCGACTACCGAGGCAGCAAGGCCCTCACGACCACGACCATCCAGGACGAGCTCAAGAAGAAGGAAGCCGAGATCAAGATCGACACGTTCTACGACATCGGCAAGGCGCGCCGCGTGGAGTCGATCCTCCGCGCGATGCTGGCCGCCAAGGGCCGGCCCTTCGCGACCGTGAAGCACGACGCGAAGTCGGTCGGCGGCGCCGGGCTTCAGCTTTCCTTCATCGTCGACGACGGCCCCAAGGCGAACGTGAGCCTCATCGACTTCGAGGGGAACTCGGTCTTCTCCGACGCCTCGCTGCGCCGCCAGCTGAAGGGGATCAAGCAAAAGGGCTTCTGGAACCTGAGCTGGCTGGGCGGCAAGACGACCTACACCGAGGAGAAGTGGTCGGACCCGCAGGAGGGCGACCGCCGCCGCCTCGAGGACTTCTACCTGAACCACGGCTATGTCACCGCGAGCGTCGGCGAGCCGCGCATCGTGTACGCCCCGGGCAAGGGCGGCAAGAAGCCGACCAAGCTCGTGCAGCTCGTGATCCCGGTGAACGAGGGCGAGCAGTACCGCGTCGGCGAGGTGAAGTTCGAGGGCCTCACCGTATTCAAGGAAGCGGGCATCCGGCCGCTCTTCAAGCTGGAGACGGGTGACGTCTACAAGGAGTCGCGGATCAAGAAGGGCTACGACAAGCTCCGTGATTTCTACGGCAGCCAGGGCTACTTCCAGTGGGGCGCGCGGACCCAGCGCACGCCCGATCACGAGAAGAAGGTCGTCGACGTCACGCTGGTGATGGAAGAGGACAAGCGGTACCACGTCGGCCGCATCACCTTCACCGGCAACGACACCACGCGCGACAAGGTCATCCGCCGCGAGGTCTACCTGAACGAGGGCGAGGTGTTCAACACCGAGGCCCTGAAGATGTCCATTCGCCGCATCAACCAGCTCGGCTACTTCAAGCCGATGGAAGGCGCGCCGGAGCTGAAGCCGAGCGACCTCGGCGAGGACAAGCTCGACGTCATCTTCAAGGTCGAGGAGCAGAACCGGAACCAGTTCACCTTCGGCGGCGGCGTCTCCGGCCTCGAGGGGACGTTCCTGAACGCGTCGTTCTCGACCGCGAACTTCCTCGGCCAGGGGGAGACGCTGCAGCTCTCCGCGCAGAGCGGCCGGCGCACGAAGAACTACCAGATCGCGCTTTCGGAGCCTTACCTCTTCGACCGCCCGATCACCGCCGGCTTCGACGTCTTCAGCCGCAAGCTCACCTACCAGAGCTTCCAGAACGTCGTCGGGTACAGCCAGGAGGGGACCGGCGCCAGCCTGGTGGTCGGCCTCCCGCTCGGCCGCTTCACGCGCTTCTTCACGAACTATTCGTACGAGATCATCAACATCCGCGGCCTCGACGATCAGCTGCTGCCCAAGGATCAGGACGGCGATCCCGCGACCCCGAACCCGGTGGTGGAGGTGCCGGTGGGCGGCAATCCCACGACGCCGATCTTCGATCCCTTCCTGCTCGGCGAGGAAGGCCGGCGGCGCGAGAGCAAGTTCACGCCGTCCTTCGTCCACAACACCGTCGACAACCCCTACACGCCGCGCAGCGGGATGAAGGTCACGGCCACCCCGCAGCTCGCGGGGGGCATCCTCGGCGGGACGGTGAACTTCCTGAAGCCCGACGCCGAGTTCATCCTCTACGTGCCGCACACCCGCCGCACCGCCCTCGGCATCCGGGCGGAGGCGGCGATGATCATTCCGTACGGGTCGACCGACAAGCTGCCGTACTACCAGCGCTTCGTCCGGGGCGGCGAGACGCAGATCCGCGTCGTGAACATCCGCACCGTCGGGCCCATCGAGCAGGTGGCCGGCAGCAGCCGCGCCCTCGGCGGCAACAAGTTCGTTCTCTTCAACGCCGAGTACTACATCGACGTCTTCGGCCCGGTCCGGGCCCTCCTGTTCTTTGACGCCGGCCAGTCGTATCTGAAGGGCGAGAAGATGGGCTTCCGGAGCGCGGTCGTCTCGACCGGAGCGGAGCTTCGGTTTATCATGCCCGTGCTGAACGTGCCGTTCCGGCTGATCTACGCGTTCAACCCCAACGCCGACCTTCGGATCGTCGAATCCAAGC
>JANMPI010000037.1:0-2459 GCA_031369785.1 Acidobacteriota bacterium | reverse complement strand
CTACTACCGGCCCACGGTGGCCTACGCGTACATGGACATCATCGACCTCGCGGAGCAGGTCCCCCTCGGCATCATGCGCGAGCTGCACCGCTGGGGCGCCCACGCCATGGTCATCACGGTGTGGCTGCACATGTTCCGCGTCTTCATGACCGGCTCCTACAAGCCGCCGCGGGAGTTCAACTGGAACGTGGGCGTGATCCTGCTCGTGCTCACGCTGCTCCTCTCCTTCACCGGGTATCTCCTGCCCTGGGACCAGCTCGCGATCTGGGCCATCACCGTCGGATCGAACAGGGCCCGCGCGACGCCGCTGCTCGGGCACGAAGGGCCAGGTGCCCAGCTGCTCGCGCTGGGGAACGTCCAGATGGTCCACGCCGGGTCGGACGCGCGCTTCGCGCTCCTCGGCGGCCGCTTCGTCGGCGAGGGCGCGCTGCTGCGCTTCTACGTCCTCCACTGCGTCGGCATCCCGCTCGTGGCGGGGATCCTGATGGCCGTGCACTTCTGGCGGGTTCGCAAGGACGGCGGGATCTCGGGCCCGCTGTAAAAGGGATTAGCGGATGATCGTCGTCGAGTTCATCAAAGACGCCGTCAACTTCCTCACCAACCCGCCGATCTTCCTCACCCTGGCGGCGCTGCTGCTCCTTTTCTCCATCGGGCGGCCGGCGCTGTGGCGGCCGAAGGTCGCGCTCGCGCTGGGGATCGCGGGGACGATCTTCCTCGGGCTGTCGATGCTCGACCACAACTTCGCGCTGATCGTGCAGAAGCCGGACAACGTCCCGATCGTCGCGATGCTGTTCCTGGTCGGGTTCTTCATGTGGCTGGCCCTGCACCAGGCCCACGAGAACGACGCCCGCATCTCCACCGGCCAGCCGCCGAACGAAGCGAGCAACGGCGAGGCGGAGAAGACGTGGGTCTGGCCGGACCTCGTCTACACCGAGTTGCTGTGCATGGTCATCGGGATGATCATCCTCGTGGTGTGGGGCATGGTCTTCCAGGCCCCGATCGAGGAAGCGGCGAACCCGGCGCGCACCCCCAATCCCAGCAAGGCGCCGTGGTACTTCCTCGGCCTGCAGGAGATGCTCGTCTACTACGATCCGTGGCTGGCCGGGGTCGTGTTTCCGAGCCTCATCATCGTCGGCCTGATGGCCATCCCCTACATCGACGTGAACCCCAAGGGGAACGGCTACTACACCTTCAAGGAGCGGAGGGTCGAGATCACGATCTTCCTCTTCGGCTTCCTGATCCTGTGGGTGCTGCTGGTCATCCTCGGCACCTTCCTGCGCGGGCCGAACTGGAACTTCTTCGGCCCGTACGAGTACTGGGATTTGCACAAGCTGGAAGCGCTCGTGAACGTGAACCTCTCCGAGTACTTCTGGGTGAAGCTCCTGCAGACGAAGATGCCGTCGGGGGCGGTGGGCAAGTTCGTGCGCGAGCTGCCGGGGATCCTGCTCGTCCTCTTCTACATCGGCGTGCTGCCCGGCCTGCTGGCCACCCGCGACCGGCTCGTCGGGCTACCCATCGGCCTGAAGAAGTACTACACGGCGCTCGGGCCGTGGCGCTACGGGATCTTCGTGATGCTGCTCCTGAGCATGATCGCGCTGCCCATCAAGATGGTGCTGCGCTGGCTCTTCAACCTGAAGTACATCGTCGCGCTACCTGAAATCTTCTTCAACATCTAATGGCACCCAAGCTCGAGCCCGGCCGCGACGCGGAAATGGCGAACCGTACCCGCAAGCTGAACGTGGTCTTCGCGCTGACCTCGATCGGCCTGCTGATCACGTTCTCGCTCATGATCTGGTACGACTACGACCGTCCCTGGAAGAAGCACCAGAACGAGTTCACCCTGCTCGAGGTGAAGCGCACCGAGCTCGAGATCCAGGAAGCGCTCGGCAAGGTCGACGCCTCCAAGCGCAAGGCGCTCGCGGACCAGATCGCGCGCGGCGAGGACGAGAAGAAGGCCCGCAAGAAGGACATCGACAAGGTCGAGGGCGAGATCGACAAGCTCGACGGCGAGTGGTACCGCGTCGACCAGGACTACCGGTTCACCAAGGCCAAGATCGACGTCGCCCGCTACGCGTTCGAGGAAGCCGACCACGAGGGTGCCAAGAGCGCGGGCAAGAAGCGGGAGAAGCTGACCGACCTCGAGAAGCAGTGGGCGGCGCTGAAGTTGAAGCTCGAGGACGTGATCGCCCGCCGCAACGCCGCCCGCGCGCGGCGCGACGAGCTCGAGAAGACGAGCCTCGACGCCGACAAGGCGGAGAAGGAGATCTACGCGGAGAAGATCCGCCTCGACGAGAAGCTGAAGAAGATCCGTCCCGGCTGGGTGTCCTTCACCCGCAACATGCCCGTGATCGACATGTTGAACCCGTCGCTGAAGGTCAATCAGATCATGCCGGCGAACCTGACCGACGACGTGATCTTCACCGGCACGCCCAAGGTCGACCGCTGCACGACCTGCCACC
>JANMPI010000026.1:0-4952 GCA_031369785.1 Acidobacteriota bacterium | reverse complement strand
CACGGGGAAGAACGTCCCGTCGCTGCGCACCCAGTACACCACGCGGTCATAGGCGACCGAGCGGTCCTTCGCCTTCAGCTCGAGCTTGTAGCAGGGCTGGCCGTCCATCGGCTCTTCGCCGGCTAGGGTCGGGACGTAGTCGTTCACGAGCGACAGGCGGAAGATGTCCGCGTTCGAGAAGTCGCCGCCGCCGAAGTTCTGCTTGGCGCCGACACGCACGACCTTCTCCGCGCTCGGCAGGTAGAGCCACGTGTTGGCGCCGTTCCGCAGGTACGCGGTGCCGCGCTCCTTGGCCGGCGCCGTGTAGCGGACGAGGCCCAGCGCGTCGCCTTTCTTCCAACCCTTCATCTCGACCACGCGGTCCGTCTTCCCCGGCCGCACCACCGTCATCTGCAGCGTGTAGGCGGCGGTCTCGCCGAGCACGGCGTGGTCGGCGCGGCGGAGGATGGTGTCCGCGCTGGGCGGAGGCACGGCCAGGGCCAGCAAGACGAGGGTGAGCATCAGATGTGGTGCAGGGCTTCGCGCGGCTCGAGCCGGCTGGCAGTGATCGCGGGATAGACCGAAGCCGCGGTGGAGAGCGCGGCGATGGCGAGCGCGGCGCGGCCGACGTTGGTGGCGGTGAGGATCGGAAACAGACGATCGCCGCCGGCGACCCAGGCCAGGGTCATCGTGTCCATGGGAATCCCGCGCGCGCCGTAGTAGAGAACGATCGAGGCGCCGATCACGATGCCGGTCGTCGCCGCCACCAGGCCGAGGGCCAGGCCCTCGAGGACGAACAGGCGGATGACCATGGCCCGCCGCATCCCCAGCGCGCGCACGGTCCCGATCTCGCGTGTCCGTTCGTGGACGCTCATCAGCATCGAGTTCACGATGCCGACCGCGGCGGCGAGGAACAGGAACAAGGAGAGAACGGCGAGTGCCGTCTCGTTGGCCTGGATGATCGAGAACGAGAAGCGGCCGGCCTCGTCGAAGGTCTCGACCCGCGCCCGCTCGTCCGCCTCCAGTCCCGGCGGCGTGCCGACGATGGCCGCCACCGCCGGGCGCAGGTGGCGCGCGGCGCCCCGGCTGCCGTCGGCGAGGGTCAGCTTGATGTTGGTGGCCGCGCCCGGACGATCGAAGAGCGTCTGCGCCGCGGCCAGCGGGACATAGAAGGTGCTGTCGTACCAGGGCGCGCCCTTCCGGAAGATCCCGCAGACGACGGCGTCCACGGAGTTCACCGCGCCCTTCTGCGTCTGGATGACGAAGGACACCGAGTCGCCGATCGAGAGGCGCAGCTTGCGCGCGACCGGCGCGGCGACGTACGTCGCGAGGGGATCGTCGGCGGGAAGGAACGCGCCCGCCTCCGCGGGATGCGCGCCACGCAGCTCCGGCTCGTCCGCGGGCAGGATGCCGACGATGCTGGCCAGCGTCGAATGGTTCCCCGCGATGGCCGTCCCGCGGCCGTAGAGATATGGGACCACGCGCGTGACGCCCTTCGCCTCCGCGGCGATGCGGCGGGCCAGCGCTTCCCCGCCGGGAAGCAGCGCGTGGCCGTAGGCGTCGAACGGGCTGTTCTGCGGTTCGTAGTCGGTGGCGCGGACGACGACCTGCAGATGCCCCGTCTGCACCGCGATCAGGCTCGCGGTCAGCTGGCGGGCGATGCCGTCGGACAGGCCGCCGCCGAGAACGAGCGCGGCGGTGCCGAGGGCCATCGTTCCCCCCGAGAGCAGGTTCCTCCGGCGCGCGCGCAGCAGGTTGCGGAAGGCGATGGAGAGAAGCGTGCTCAACGCCGCCCGGCCGCGGCCAGCACCAGCCGGCGTACGGGCTCGATGACCACGATCTCCACCTCCGCCTTCGGCTTGGCCGCGGCGTCGAGCGCGGCCAGCGACGCCTCCGCCCAGCCCGGGGGCGGAGCCTTCCCGAGATAGCCGAGCGCCTCTGCGCCGATGCGGCCCACGGTGGCGAGATCGGCGGCGACCGGGAGCGAGTAGGCGAGCAGCGGCGAGCGCGCGGCGGTAGCGGTCACCGCGTCACCAGCGCGGCGCCACTCCGCAAAGGCGGCGGAGAGCGCTTCGCGCCCGGCCGCGAACCGGGGCGCGTCCGCCACCAGCCCTTCCGCCAGGGGCGCGAGACGCCGCGCCTCGCGGCTGTCCGGCCGCGCCGCGTCCACGAGTCCGGTCAGCGGTGCGTTTCGCGTGGTCGGCCGCGACTCGTCGCGCGCGTAGACCTTCACCGGCTCGATCACGTCCACCAGCGTGCGCACCGCGCCCGCGTCGCCCCCGGCGGCGAGGCGGCGCACCATCATCTCGACGTTTCTCTCGTGCGTGAGACCGATGTCCTCGAGCTGCACGCTGATGACGTCCAGCCGCCGGTACATGTCGGCCACGTCCGTCACCGCGGCCGGCGACCAGAAGCGCTCGGCGATGGCGGCCAGGCGCGGCCAGATGCGCGAGTCGACCGTCTCCGGGCCGACGAACTCCGCCCACATGCACGCCTCCCCGCCGAGCACGCGCGCGGCCTGCGCGGGGTCGAGGCCGGCGTCGGCGGCGAGCGGATCGACGAGGTAGTGCTTAGCGGCGGTGTGGATGTAGTCGAGGTAGTACCCGGCGGAGAGCAGGCCGGAGAAGCCCTGGCGCGCCGCCTCGGCCAGCGGCTGCGGGCCCTTCCACGACTGGATGACGATGTCTTTCGGGAGATCGGGATGGAGGATCTCCTCCCAGCCCGCGATCTTCTTGCCGTGCCTGGTGAGGATGGCGGCGATGCGCGTGTTGAAGTGCGCCTGCAGCGCGTGGTTGTCCGCGAGGCCGTGGGCGCGCTTGTACGCCTGCACCCGCGCGCTCTGGTCCCAGTGCTTGCCGTTGTTCTCGTCCCCTCCGATGTGCAGGTACGCATCGGGGAAGAGCTGTGCCATCTCGCCCAGGAAGCCTTCGAGGAACGCGTACACCTCGTCGCGGGTGGGATCGAGGACGGGATCGTAGATCCCCCACTTCTCCCCGATGGCGTAGGGGCCGGGCAGTGTCGCGAGCTCGGGATGTCCGACCAGCCAGCTCGTGACGTGGCCCGGCATGTCGAACTCGGGGACCACGCGGATCCCGCGCGCGGCGGCGTAGCGGACGATGTCGCGCAGCTCGTCCTGGGTGTAGTAGAGGCCGTCGGAGCCCATCTGGTGGAGTCGGGGGTGGACCTTGCTCTCCACGCGGAACCCCTGGTCCTCGGTGAGGTGGAAGTGGAGGACATTCAGCTTCACCGCCGCCATCCCGTCCAGGTTGCGCTTGATCACCTCGACCGGCATGAAGTGACGCCCGGAGTCGATCAGCAGCCCGCGCCAGGGAAAGCGCGGCCGGTCGGCGATCCGCACGCCGGGAATGAAGTACCCCTGCGCATTGCCCTCCACGAGCTGGAGGAAGGTCTCCAGCCCGCGCAGCGCTCCCACCACCGTGGGCGCGCGCAGGTCGCCGCCGCGGTCGCCGACCTCGAGGGTGTAGGACTCGTCGTCGCCGAGGGCGGGGATCGCGTTGCCCGGGCGGTCGGCGCGGATGCGCAACGTCACGCCCTCGAGGCCGGGGCGCGGGGCGGCGAGCGCGAGGCCGGTGCGCCGGGAGAGCCGGTCGAGCACGCGCCGTACTCCGGCGAGCAGCCGCTCGTCGCTGCCGCCGACGCCGATCGTGAATGTGCCGTCGACCGGCATCCGCCCGGGGGCGTCTACCATCTCCGCCGGAACGGGCATCAACATCCGCGTCGCGGCCAGAAGAATCGCCAGACCGTTCATAGGACCTCACACATAGCGCAGGGAATCCGCGGGCCGCATGCGCGCCGCCATGACCGCGGGGCCGAAGCCGGCGGCGATGCAGATGACGAGCATGACCAGGGGGACGGTGGCCAGGTCGCCTGCGTTCAGGATGGGAAACAGGTAATCGCCGCCGTACGAGTAGCGCTGCGCCTCGCTGAAGGCGGGGATGCCGAACCGCCCGAAGAACACGACCAGCCCCGCGCCCAGGGCGGCCCCACCGGTGGCCCCGGCGGCTCCGATCAGCGCGGCCTCGATGAGGAAGAGCGACAGCACGCGGGCGCGCCGGGCGCCGAACGCGCGCAGCGTCCCCACTTCGCGGGTGCGCTCGAAGACCGCCATCAGCGCCGTGTTCATCACCCCCGCGGCCACGATGATCGCCATCACGACGTCGGTGATGGAGGCGATGAAGCGGGTCAGGAGGACGCCGCCAATGAAGGGCCCGCCCATCTCTTCCCAGGTGTGCGCCTCGGCGGGAATGCCTTCCGCGGCGAAGCGCGCGTTGAGGCTGGCCGCGATGGGGGCCGCGGGCGCGGCCGTGTCCTTCTGCCGGAAGACGAGCACGGCGGCGGCGGGGCCCACGTCGACCAGCTCCTGCACCGACGCGAGGTCGGCGTAGCACGCGCTCCACTCGTACGCCTCCAGCCCCTTGACCACCCAGATGCCCGTCACGTTCAACTTCACGGCGGTGAGACGGCCGTCGGCGGCGTTCCCCAGCGCGACCAGGCTGTCGCCGACCTTCACCCCGAGCCGCCGGGCGAGCCCGCGGTTCAGGAGCACGCCGCGCTCTCCGGGGATGAAGTGCCGGCCTTCGCGGAGCTCCACCGCCGGGTACACGGCCGCGCGCGCCTCGGGATCGATGCCGATGAGGATCGCCTCCAGCGACGAGTCGCCCGCGGAGAGGAGCGCGCCCACCATCAGCCGGCCGAGGCCCGCGGCGAGGCGAGGCTCGGTGGCCACCACGTGCGCGATCAGGCCCCGGGGGTCGGGGATCATCCGGTAGTTGTTCTGCGGCATGATGAACGAAAGATGGCCGCCCTCGTCCGCCGCCGCGTCCTTCGCGAAGACCTGCACGTGGCCCAGCGTCCCGTCCTTGGCCGGGACGACCACCGCGCGCTCCATGGCGCCCGTCCACGCGCGGCCGAGGACCATGAGGCCGATGCCGAGCACGAGCGCGCTCACGGTG
>JANMPI010000014.1:0-7256 GCA_031369785.1 Acidobacteriota bacterium | reverse complement strand
CAGGTGATCCTCGGGCGCGAACAGGCGGACCGGGACGCCGTCGGCAGAGGCACGAACCGCGCGCGCTTCGATCTCGTCGGGAGAGCGATCGTCGAGCTCCGCCAGTCCCGCGTGGAGGTCGATGGGGCAATCGGCTTCCGGCGACAGTGCCGCCGCGCGTGCCGGCGCGTACTGGTCCGCGCGAACGTAGAGATCGACGTCGCCGTACGGCCGCAAGCCGGGATCGGGGTACAGGCGCGCCGCCGCCCATCCCTTACCGAGGATCGGCTCCACGCCGTGCGCGCGCAGGAGCGCGAACGAGCGGCCGACCGCCCTCTCGTGGAGGACCGCGCGGAGTGACTGGAGCCGATGGGCCTGCTGGAGCTCCGCGGCGGCCACCCCGCGCGCGGCCTCGGAGCCGCGCAACCTGCGCCACGCGAGTGCGGCGACACCGCCGTGCAGGAGGAGCGGAGTGACGGAATGCGCCTCGCCGGCAGAGCCCGTCCAGCCCTCAACAGGCTCACGCCAGGAGCCGGCCAGGATGGCGGCGACGCGGGCCCCGGTGGTGGAGGCCCGCGAGGTCATCGCGTCAAAGCTAGGCGCTGCAGCCGCCGGTCGTCCGGCAGCTGCAGTTCTGCCCGGCGGACTGCGTGCAGCAGCGGCCGCTCGCGGGCGGGCAGCACGGGATGGCCCCGCAGTTGCCGGGCGGCGTGTTCGGCCGACTGGTGCAATTGGCGACGCAGGTCGCCGCTTCCACGGAGAGCGGCGCGGTGATGGAGATGACGGTCAGGCCGGCCACCATCGCCGCCTGCTTCAGCCACTCGCGGCGTGACCGGCCGTTCGCGGGCAGCGGCGCCGACAAGAGCCGCGCATCCCCGAGGCGATCGAGCGCGACCATCACCGCCGCCTCGCCGACGGCTTCGCCCGTTTCCTTCGCCACCACGGTGGCGATGCGCGCGGGCGACGTGCGTCCGTCGGCGTGACGCCACACCGACGCGGCCACGGGGCCGAGACAGTGCGCGCGGCTCTTCTCGAGATCGTAGACGAGCGTCTCCTCGGGAAGGCGGCGGACGATCAGCTTCGTCTTGCGCGCGCGCGGGTGCGCCGCGGTCTTCGATGCCGGCCGTGCCTTCTGCCTCATTCGATTGCCTCCAGGAGCGCTCCCGCCATTTCCGACGCCTCGCCTCGCCGTCCCTTGAGGCCGCTTGCCCGACGCGCCGCCGCATCGAGCACGCGCATGACCTGACGCGGCCGGAACCGCGCGGGGACGGTGTGGGACAGCAATTCGAGCGCGGCTTCGCCATGCGACAGCGGGCGCGGCCGCCAACGCGCGCCGGGCTCGTATCGAGTCGACGCCACGAGTCCCACGGGGAGCGACCCCCGCCCCGAGCGCGCGCCCATCTCCGCCGCGGTGACCCGCCGGCCGAGATCGTCCTGGTCGCGGATGCGCAGCGGCCGCGCGTAGGGATGCACGCGGCCCCGGTCGTCGATGATCGCGAACTCGTCCGAGTAGTAGGTGGCGCCGGCGGCGAGGAGCGCGGCCACGAGCGAGGTCTTGCCGGAGTGGCTCGATCCCGGGATCACGATCGCGCGCCCCTTCCAGGCCACGACGCCGGCGTGCACGAAGATGCGATCGGGCGCCATCTGCGCCACGAACTCTTCCAGGTGGTGTTCGAGGAAGTTCATAGCCTCCGGGAGCTGCGTGCTGCGGAAGGCGCGGATCGCGCCGGAGTAGACGACGTGCAGCTTCCGCACCGGCCCGCGCTTCTCGCGGTCCCCGACGACGAGGGACGCCAGATGGTCGACGCTCGGGTTCAGCCGGCGCTTCCAGCCCGTGGGCAGCCGCGCCTCGATCTCGTCCATCACCGAAGGGTCGGTCGCGCGCACGCCGACGCGGACGCCGTGGGCGGTGAAGGCCATACCGGCCGGCCATCCCACCTTCTCGAGGTTCGCCATGCAGGTGTTCATCAACGACCGGGGAAGCCGCGGCAGGGTCTGGGGCATGGTTCCTTCGAGTTTGCTACGGAGCGCCGGCGTTCACAAGTTCGAGCGCCAGGCCGCGAGGGCGGGCTCGAGGTCCTGGCCGAAGGAGGTGGCGAACGACGCACGCATGCTCGCCTCCGAGCGCGACGCGCGGTAGAAGCCGCGCACCGTGTCCATCCCGAAGGTGTCGATCAGGTGGCGGACGAAGGTTCCGGCGACCGCGTAGGCCGCGACCTGGTCCTGTCCGTCGAAGGCGGAGACGAAGCGCGAGACCGCCTGTCCGCCCGAGAGCGCCTTCTTCGCGGCCTTGCGCAGGCCGCGCGAGTCGTCGCCGAGCGCCACCGCCAGGCCTTCCTGGAAGAATCGGCCGGGATCGCCCATCTGCGCCGCGATCAGGTGCACGAGCTCGTGATCGTGCCGCTCGCGCGTGCTGTGGACCTGCCCGGAGAAGGTGACGCCGTCCGCGTAATGGCCCGTGCCCGCCGCGACTTCCTGCGCCGACGTGTAGCGGTAGTACGACGCGTGGCCGGCCAGGCGCGTGCCCAGCGTGCCCTCGATGCGCGTCAGCGAGGCCTCGATGCCGGCGACGTCGACTGCCGGGCCGCGCGTGTAGAAGCTGACGCGGGGCGTGGTGGCGGCCAGCGTGAAGCCCGGGAGGGCCATCGCCGGGCGCGACGCGACGAGGGCGGCGACCGTCAGCATCGCGAGGGTGATTGACTTGCGCATGCGACGAGACAGTGCAAGATGCCGGACACCGCCGGACGCGACCTAAGTCATTGATATCGCTACGCGAGCTGGCCCGATCGGGCATCCGGATCGGGTCATCCGCCCGCCGCTGATCGGGCTGAATTGCCCAATAGGTGGTGAAGGCCGCCGAAGGTACGATGCGGCGCATGTGCGGCATCGGCGGGATCGTTACCTTTGACGGCAGTGAGCCGCCCCGTGCCGACCTGAAGGCCATCGCCGACGCGCTCGCGCATCGCGGCCCCGACGCAGAAGGCTTCTTCTCCGAGGCGGGAATGCCGGGAATCGGGCTCGCCCACCGGCGGCTCTCCATCGTCGACCTGTCCCACGCCGCCGATCACCCCGTCGCCAACGAGGACGGCCGCATCCAGGCCCTGCTCAACGGGGAGATCTACAACTACCGCGAGCTGCGCGCAGCGCTCGAGGCGCGCCACTCCTTCCGCACCCACGGCGACACCGAGTCCGTGGTTCATGGATATGAAGAGAGCGGCGACGAGATCTTTGGCGCGCTCGACGGCATGTTCGCGCTCGCGCTGTGGGACGGGCGCCGGCGGCGGCTCGTCCTCGCCCGCGATCCCTTCGGCAAGAAGCCGCTCTACTACTGGCACGACGGGCGGCGGTTCGTGTTCGCGTCGGAGATCAAGGGACTGCTCGCGGCCGGCGTCCCGGCGGCGCTCCACGAAGAGAGGCTCGGCGAGTACCTCGCCTTCGGCTACGTGCCGACGCCGGAGACTCTGTTCGCGGGCATCCGCAAGGTCCCGCCGTCGTCGGTCCTCGTCGTCGACAAGGACGGCGTGCACGCTCCGCGCGCCTACTGGCAGCTGCGGTTCCCGCACGAGGGCGGCGCGTCGCGCGTCTCGCTCGACGAGGCCGCCGATCGCGTGCGCGACCTGTTTACGGTGGCGGTGCGGAAGCGGCTGATGGGCGACGTGCCGCTCGGCGTCCTGTTGTCCGGCGGAGTCGACTCCAGCGCGGTGGCGGCGGTGATCGCGCGCGACGCGCCGGGCCGGCTGCGCACCTTCACCATGGGCTTCGAGGGCGACGCCTTCTTCGACGAGCGGCCGTGGGCGGCGCAGGTCGCGCGCCACCTCGGGGCGGAGCATCACGAGGCGGTGGCCCAGCCGCACGCCGCAGAGCTCATGGAGACGCTGCTCCACCATCACGACGAGCCCTTCGGCGACTCCTCGGCGCTGCCGACGTACCTCGTCGCGCGCGAGGCACGCAAGCACGTCACCGTCGCCCTGAACGGTGACGGCGGCGACGAGACCTTCGCCGGCTACGATCGCTTCCGCGCGGTCCTCATCTCGGAGGCGTTGCCCGGGGTCGCGCGCGACGCGGTCGCGGCCGTCGGGCGGTGGCTTCCCGGCGCGGGGGGCACGCAGGGTGCGCTCCGTCGCCTGCGCCGCTTCGCGCGCAAGGCCGCGCTGCCGCTCGACGAGCGCATCTTTTCCTGGACGGGCTTCTTCGATCTCGACGCGCTGCGCCGCCTCGACGGCGGGACCGTCGTCGATCGCGACCGCATCCTGTCGTCGTATCGCGAGGCGCTCGCCGCCGCTTCGGGGACGTCGGTGCTCTCCCGCGTCCTCTACCTGAACGCGCGCACGTATCTGCTCGACGACCTGCTGCCGAAGATGGACCGCATGACGATGGCGCACGGCCTCGAGGCGAGGAGCCCGCTGCTCGACCGCGCGCTCATGGAGTACGTCGCGCAGCTCCCCGACGACTACAAGCGGAAGGGCGCGCGGTCGAAGATCGTGTTCAAGAAGGCGGTGGCGCCGCTGCTGCCGCCGGCCATCCTGCGGCGCAAGAAGCACGGCTTCGGGGTTCCGCTCGGCGCGTGGTTCCGCGGCGAGCTGCGCCCGATGGCGGAGGACACGCTGCTCGCGTCCCCGCGCGTCGGCCGCTGGCTGCGCAGGGACGGCCTGGAGGCGCTGCTCCGCGAGCACGCGGCCGGCCGCGCGGATCACGGCCACAAGCTCTGGACGCTGCTCACCCTCGAGCTTTGGCTGCGCAAGCACCACCTGGCCTGATCGGAAGGGATCGTCATCGAGGCCCGCACGGCCCGCGGCGACCCGGCGCCCCGGCTCCGCCATCTTTCGACCGTGCTAGCATTTGCCGCAATTGGAGAGCCAATCGGAGGCGTCGATCACCACCGGAGGCGATCCGGTTCGGATCCTGCGGATTTTCTCCAGGCTCAACGTCGGGGGCCCCGCCGTCCACGTCATCCTGCTCGCCGAAGGGCTCGACGCGATGGGGTACTCGACGACGATCGCACTCGGCGCCGAAGCGCCCCGGGAGGGCAACATGCGCGCCCTGGCCGCGCGCAAGGACGTTCGCTGCGTGCAGGTTCCGGGCCTCGGCCGCGAGATCCGGCCGTGGTCGGACGCGCGCGCGCTCTGGCGGCTCTACCGGATGATGCGGACCCTGCGGCCGCACATCGTGCATACCCACACCGCCAAGGCGGGCGTCCTCGGCCGGGCCGCGGCGCGGCTGGCCGGCATCGAAAACGTCGTGCACACGTACCACGGCCACGTGCTGCGCGGCTATTTCGACCCCGGGCGCGCGGCGGTCTTCCGCGCCGTGGAGCGGGGCCTGGCGCGCGGGACGCGCGTGCTGATCGCGGTGTCGCAGTCGGTCAAGGACGACCTGGTCTCGCTCGGCATTGCCGCCCCGGACCGGATCCGCGTGATTCCCCTCGGCCTCGAGCTGCAGCCGTTGGCCGGCGCGCTGCCGCGCGGGAGCCTGCGCGGCGAGGCCGGCGTGGCGGAGGGCGCGCCGCTGGTGGGCATCGTCGGACGCCTGACCGCGATCAAGGACGTGCCCACGTTCCTGGCCGCCGCGGCCCGCGTGCGCGCGGGGAACGCGAGCGTGCGATTCGCGGTGGTGGGGGACGGCGAGCTGCGCGGGGCGCTGGAAGCCGAAGCCGCGCGGCTCGGCCTCGGCGGCGCGGTGCACTTCCACGGCTGGCGCGAGGACATGGCCGCCGTGTACGGCGACCTCGACGTCGTCGTGAACACCTCCATCAACGAGGGGACGCCGGTGGCGCTCATCGAGGCGATGGCCGCCGGCCGGCCGGTGGTGGCGACGCGCGTGGGCGGTACGCCGGATCTCCTCGGCGGCGGCGCGCGGGGGCGGCTGGTGCCCGCGGGCGACGCGCCGGCGGTCGCGTCCGCGATCCTGGAAGCGCTGGCCGGGCCCTCCGACCAGGTGGCCGCGGCGCGCGCGTACGTCCTCGCCGAGCACGGCGTGGGGCGCCTGCTGCGCGACATGGACGCGCTCTACCGCGAGCTGCTGGGCCGCCGCGCGACGGAGGCCGCCTGAGGCTGGGCGACGAAGCCGTCATCGGCACCCTCGTCGTCGCGAGCGCGACGGCGGTCTCCGCGGCGCTCCTCCCGCTCTCCAGGATGGCGGCCCGCTCGTTTGGCGTCCTGGACCGTCCGGGGCCACGGAAGGTGCACGCGGGGGCGATCCCGCGCCTGGGCGGAGTGGCCGTCTTCTTCTCGTTCAACCTCGTGGTGCTCGCCGGCTACGTGGTGGCGCTGCCGCCACTGCTCGAATCGACGTCGGCCCGGAGCTATGTCGGGGCTGCGCTCTCGATGCTGTCCCAGGCGCACACGGTGAAGGCGAAGCTGCTCGGGCTGATCGCGGGCGGCGTGGTCGTCTTCATCGTCGGGCTCGCGGACGACATCTTCGGCAGCCGGTTCCCGGTCGCGCTCAAGGCGGCGGGGCAGATCCTCGCCGCGGGCATCGTCGTCGCCTCGGGGGTCCGCACGTCGTTCATGCCCGGCGACGCCCTCGACGTGCTCGTCACCATGGCCTGGATCGTCGGCATGACCAACGCCTTCAACCTCCTCGACAACATGGACGGGCTTTCCGCCGGGGTGGCGCTGGTCGCCTCCGCCGTCTTCCTCCTGAATGCGTGGGCTCTCGGCGAATTCTTCATCAGCCTCATGCTGCTCGCGTTCATCGGCAGCCTGCTCGGCTTCCTCTTCTACAACTACACCCCGGCGACGGTCTTCCTCGGCGATTGCGGCAGCCTCTTCATCGGGTACGTCATCGCCTCGCTGACCCTGCTCGAGCGCTACGTGTCGAATGCGTCGAGCACGCTGTTCCCGGTGTTGATGCCGGTGCTGGTCCTAGCCGTCCCCATCATGGACACCGCCACCGTCGTGCTCATCCGGCTGCGCGAGGGGCGGCCGATATACGTCGGGGACCGCCGCCATCTTTCCCACCGCCTGGTCTCCCTGGGCTTCGCCCCGCGCACGGCCGTCCTCTTCATCTATCTCGTGACCCTGTCCCTCGGGCTCGGCGCGGTGAACCTGAGCAACGCCACCCTCGCGCAGAGCATGGTCATCCTCATCCAGTTCCTGGGCCTCGTCGCCCTGGTCCTGATCCTCCTCTTCGTGGACCGGGGTGCGGCGATCCGCAGCGAGCCGTAGCGTGTCGATCGCCCGGTCCGTGGCCGCCATCGCGGGAATCCTGGGCCCGGCCCTGGCCGGTCCGCCATTTCTCGGCCCCGGTCGCTCCCCGGCCGATGACACGGCGCGAGA
>JANMPI010000010.1:0-2155 GCA_031369785.1 Acidobacteriota bacterium | reverse complement strand
GAAGCCGCTTCGCGCCCGCGCGCACCTGCTCGTGACAGTGCCGGTCTACATGGCGTGGTTCGGGGGCGGAAAATGATCAGTTGGGCCGCGCGGGAACATCATCGCTTCGAAGCGGCTGGCCGGCCCTTCGTCTACCTCGTGCCGAGCGCCGCCATCTTCGCGCTGGACGACACGGCCGACGCGATCATGCGGCGGCTGACCGAACGTCCGTATACGCGCGAAGAGCTCGAGGCTGAGCTGTCCGAGCGGCACAGCCACGAGGATCTCGACGACACGATTCACGAGCTCGCGCGCGTCCGCGCGATCGGCGAGCTGATCGTGCCTGGACGGGAGGACAAGCCGCAGCCCAAGATCTTCCCCCTCACGCCCTTTCCGTTGACGACGATGGTCCTCAACGTGACGAACCAGTGCAACCTGAGCTGCACCTACTGCTACGAGTACAGCGAGGACAAGATCGTCGATACCGAAAACGGGAAGCAACCGAAGTTCATGAGCGAGGAAACGGCGCGGCAGAGCGTAGAATTCATGCTCAAGGAGTCGGGCGACAACAAGGTGGCGCACATCACCTTCTTCGGCGGCGAGACGCTGCTCAACTTTCCCGTGCTGAAGAAGACCATCGCGTACGCGCGGCAGCGCGGGGCCGAGGTGGGTAAGGAGATCGACTTCAGCCTCACCACGAACGGGACGCTGCTGAAGCCGGAGATCATCGAGTTCCTCGCCGAGAACCGCGTCGGCGTGACGATCTCGATCGACGGCCCGCGGGAGGTGCAGGACAAGTTCCGCGTGTTCCATAACGGCACGGGCAGCTACGATGTCGTCGCGCCGAAGATCCGCGAGCTCCTCAAACGTCACCGCAGCCGGCCGATCGGCGCCCGTGTGACACTGACGTCAGGACCGCTCGACATCAAGCGGATCTACCGCCATCTGACCGAGGAGATTGGATTCTGGGAAGTGGGGTTCGCGCCGGTGACCACGTCGCCGGGCCGTGGCCACGCCATCCCGGAGCAGGGCTACGACGACATCCTCGGGCAGTTCCGGGATCTCGCCTACGAGTTTCTCGAGTACTCGGTCGAGAACCGGCATCACGGCTTCTCGAACGTCAAGGAGACGCTCGAGGAAATTCACAAGGGGATGAGCAAAGCGTTCCCCTGCGGCGCCGGGCTCGGGCTGATGGGCGTCGCAACCGATGGAGACGTCGCGTTGTGTCACCGCTTCGCAGGGTCGGACGCCCACAAGCTCGGGACGGTTGCCGACGGTATCGACCGCAACGTGCAGTTCGCCTTTCTCGAGAAGCATCACATCGCGAACAAGACCGATTGCAGCACCTGCTGGGCCAGGCCGCTCTGCTCCGGCGGCTGCTACCACGAAGCGCATACACGGTACGGCGAGACCTCGCGGCCCAACCTGCACTACTGCGACTGGATCCGAGGCTGGACCGACGTATGCCTGCAGATCTACGGTGAGCTCTCCGAGAGGAATCCGGCGTTTCTCGCGCAGTTCGACGCGCCCGTGGTGGCGGAACCGGTGAGTTGAGGAGAAGGGAACATGAAGCATCTGAAGGCGGTGAACAGCAAAGCGGAGCGCGTCGATCGCGCGACGCAGGGCGACCCGCTGGACGTCGTCGCGCTGCAGCGGACGCCACAGCAGCCCGACGCCGGACCGCATATCCCGATGGGCTGCTCGCTCGTGTTTTCGCCAGGCTGGGAAGCCGACCGGGCCGGTGGAACGGCGGGATTGTGTCAGCCGGTCGAGCGCGACCTCTTCGACTGCCACATCGGCTGTTACTGGCCGGCGCAGGTGCCCGACCAGTTGAATCATGCCCCCGACTGGACCAGCAAGTGCGCCGCCGCCCAGAAGGACTGGC
This sequence comes from Acidobacteriota bacterium, assembly GCA_031369785.1. Classification (GTDB taxonomy): domain Bacteria; phylum Acidobacteriota; class Vicinamibacteria; order Fen-336; family Fen-336; genus JANMPI01. The sequence continues at coordinate 291 of JANMPI010000010.1, read as the reverse complement.
GCAAAATCAATCTCGTGTTCCCCTGAGATGGAGATGACACGAAGACTGGAGACGGCCGCCCGATGACTGCCATGTTCTCTCGCTCGTGGCTCGTGCGCTTCGTGGTGCTCGGGCTCGCGGTGGCGGCACTCCGGGTGCCGCTCGTCACCGCTCAGAAGGGAAAGGTCGTGGCGGGCAACGGCACGCTGATCGTCGGCACGTACCCGGACAAGTTCTGGATCATCGATGAAGCGACCGAGAAGGTCGTCGGTACGATCCCGTTCAAGTCCGGGATTCCGCGCCGGACGACCA
>JANMPI010000008.1:0-1866 GCA_031369785.1 Acidobacteriota bacterium | reverse complement strand
TTCGCGATGACCTCCATGTCCCGGTCGTTGCTGACGAGAACGCGGTTCTCGTTCGCCGCCCTTTCGAAGTGCACGGTGTCCGCAGTGCCCTGCGAGTAGAACTCAATCGCACGAACGACGTCCCAACCGCGCGCGCGGAGCGCGATGATCAACGGACCGTGTACGTCGGCGTCAGTGTAGAGAGGGAAACGGACGGCCACTACGGACGCGGAGATTGCGCCCAGGCCGCATCCGCTGCGAGCTCAGCCTCGATCTCGTCGCGGTTGTCGTAGTAGTACGCAAGGGCAGCATGGATCTGGGCGGGGGTGAGATCGGGGTACGCCTCCCGGATCCTCTCGTCGTCGGCTCCTTCCTTGTGCAGGAAGACGACGTTGTTGACACGGATCCGCGTACTGTCGAGACAGGCCTTGCCGCCGCACACGCCGGGCGTCTTCGTCACGTGCGGGTAGCTGACGCCAGCCTTTGCCGTAGCCATGATCCCCATATTCTAGCCCGCGTCCGATCTAGACGATCGTCCGCCGGTCGAACTGGCGCGCGCCCGTGTACAGGAAGAGCGCGATGTACGCGGCGAGGCCACCGAGGATCAGCGGCACCGGCATGTGGCGGACCTCCGGGGTCACGGCCAGCCGCATCGCCTCGCTCATGAACACCAGCGGGTTCAGCAGGAACAGGTACTGCACCCACCCGAGGACCTCGAGTCCCGCGTACGGGTAGTACGCGCAGCCGAAGAGCATGAGCGGCCCCAGCACGACGGCGAAGAGCAGGCCGCTGTACCGTGGCTGAAAGCGCGTGCCGAGGGTAAGGCCGAACGACGCCGCCACCATCCCGCAGGCGGCCACCAGCGGCAGCATCAGCGCGATGTTGGGATGCACGGCGACGCCGGTCACCTGATGGATGAGCAGCATCATTGCCGGCAGGGCGATGAGGCCGGCCAGCGCGGAGTGGATCGCGCCCGCCACCACCTTCTCGAAGGCCACGCCAAAGACGGAGATGGGCGCGAGGATCCTCTCGTCCACCTCGCGGGTGCCCGCGAGGTCCGTGGCCAGCGGCATCAGCACGCCCTGCACGCCGGCCATGAGCATCGTGATCGACATGAGGCCGGGGACCATCACCGTGCGGAAGCTGTCCGCGACGAGGCCGAGGCGAGGCAGGATGTTGCCGAAGACGAGCACGACGAGGATGGGCTGGGTCAGCGTCGCGGTGAGCAGCATGGGCGCGTTGCGAGACGCGACGAGCAGGTCGCGGCGCAGCAGGGCCAGGAACGCGGTCATTCGCGAAGCTCCCTTCCGGTCAGGTGGATGTAGACGTCCTCGAGGCTCGGCGCGTTCAGGCTCACGTGGCGCAGCTCGCCGCCGCCCTCGCGCACGACACGGAAGACGCGGTCGAGCAACCCGTCCGCGGGCTCGACGAAAAGGCGCAGGCGCTCGAGGCCGTCGTCCTCCGCCGCCCGCGCGACGCGCTCGATGCGCAGCACTCCCGCCACCGCGGCCAGCGCGGGCTGCACCGGGCTCGCCGATTGGACGGACACGTCGAGGATCTGTCCGCCGGGCAGCGCGCGCTTCAACGCCGCGGGCGTGTCGAGGGTGAGGATCCGGCCGTGGTCCACGACGGCCAGGCGCTGGCAGAGACGGTCCGCCTCCTCCATGTAGTGGGTGGTCAGGATGACGGTGATGCCGCGGGCCTGCAGCGCGGACACCGTGTCCCACATGATGCGCCGCGCCTGCGGGTCGAGGCCGGTCGTGGGCTCGTCGAGGAGCAGCACGCGCGGGTCGTGCATCAGCGCCCGCGCGATCATGGCCCGCTGCTGCATGCCGCCGGACAGGGTCAGCGGCTTGGCGTTCGCCTTTTCCGTGAGCTGCATCTCCG
>JANMPI010000003.1:0-15547 GCA_031369785.1 Acidobacteriota bacterium | reverse complement strand
CCATCGCCCGGACGAGCTCTCCGGCGGCCAGCGCCAGCGGGTCGCGGTGGCGCGAGCGCTCGTCACCGATCCCGCCATCGTCCTCGCCGACGAGCCCACCGCGAACCTCGACTCGGCCACCGGCGACGCGATCATCTCCCTCATGCTCGACATCAACCGCCGCGCCGGCACGACCTTCATCTTCTCCACCCACGACGCGCGGGTGATGGCCCATGCCCACCGCGTGGTTCACCTCGCGGACGGCCGCCTCGCGGTGGGATAATCGGCGCCCGTGAAACTGAGCCCTGCCGACGTCCTCCGCATCATGGAAGAGGTGGTTCCCTTCAATCGCTACCTCGGCCTGCGCGGCGAGTCGGTCTCCGAGGGGCGCTGCGTGCTCGTCCTGCCCGTGCGCGGCGACCTCGTCGGCGATCCGCGGCGGCCGGCGATCCACGGCGGCGTGCTCTCCAGCCTGATCGACACCGCGGGCGGCGTCGCCGCGTGGTCGGCGCTCGGCGAGGACGAGACGGTGTCGACGATCGACCTTCGCGTGGACTATCTCGAGCCCGCGGGCCTCGCCGGCGATCTTCGCGCGGAGGCGGAGCTCGTCCGCAAGGGCGGACGCGTGTGCCACGTCCGCGTCGCCGTCACCCAGGGCGCGGTGCTCGTCGCGGAAGGCCGCGCCGTGTACAACATCCACCGCCGGGGAGCCGCATGAAGCTTCGCATCCCGCTGCTCTCGCCCCGGCCGCCGCTCGTCGAGTGCACGACCTGCGGTAAGTGCTGCACCTACGTGAGCGTCGGCATCGACCCGCCCCATTCGGTGACCAGCGCGACCGAGATGCTCTGGTACCTGTATCACCAGAACGTCTCCCTGTACCGCGACGGCGACGGCGAGTGGTCGGTGGTCTTCGAGACGCGCTGCCGCAACCTGGCGCCCGACCTCCTGTGCTCGATCTACGAGCACCGCCCGGAGATCTGCCGGGACTTCGACAACAAGACGTGCGAGATCAACGATCCGGAGGGCGGGCTCGCCATCAACAGCCCGCAGGAGCTCCTCGACTACCTGCGCGTGCGCCGGCCGAAGCTGTTCAAGAAGATCGAAGCGAAGTACGTTCCGCCGCAGGGGCTCGGGGCGCTTCCGAGGACGGCGACCGGGGCCTGACCTGCGCATCCTCGTGATCGGCGGCACCCGATTCATGGGCTATGCGCTCACCTGGCGGCTCGTCGCCGCCGGGCACGACGTCACGCTGCTGAACCGCGGCACGCACCCGGATCCGTTCGGGGCTCGGGTCACGCGGCTGCGCGCCGATCGTACGACCCCTGCGTTCTCCGCCGTGCTGGCCGGTCTTTCGTACGATGCCGCGGTGGATTTCGCGGCCTACGAGGGCGCGGATGCCGCCGGCGTGGTGGCCGCGCTCGACGGCCGCGTCGGGCACTACGTGATGATCAGCACGGGCCAGGTGTACCTGGTCAAGGCGGGGGCCGCCGCGCTCCCCGTCGCTGCCCCCACCCCGTCGCGCGAGGAGGACTACGAGGGGCCGCTCATGGAGCCGCCGCCGGTGGGCCATCGCGATCGCGCCGACTGGGAGTACGGCGTGGGGAAGCGCGCGTGCGAGGACGTGCTCGTCGAGGCGTGGACGGCGCGGCGCTTTCCGTCCACGCGACTCCGCGTCCCCATCGTGAACGGCGAGCGGGACGCGTCCCGCCGGCTCGAGGGGTATGTGTGGCGGATCCTCGACGGCGGGCCGCTGCTCCTGCCGGAGGCCTCGGCCCGCGTCCGCCAGGTGTACAGCGGCGCGGTCGTGGCCGCCATCCAGCGCGTGATCGGTGATCCGGCCACAGTGGGGCACGCGTACAACGTCTGCCAGCGGGAGACGCCGACCCTCGCGGAGCTGATCGCGCTGGTCGCTGCGGTGCTGGGCGCGCCGTCGCGCGTCGTCCTTGTCCCGTCCGCCGAGATGGAAGCCGCCGGCCTCGATCCCATTGCTGCCTCGCCGTTCAGCACGCGATGGAAGTCGTTCCTCGACCCCGGCCGCGGCGAGCGCGAGCTCGGCCTCGTGCATCCGCCGCTTGGCGTGTACATGGAAAGGGTGATCGCGAGCTTGTTGGCGGGGTGGCGGGACGATCCGCCTTCCGGCTATGCGCAGCGGGCGCGCGAGCTCGAGTTCGCGCGGACCCTGCAAGCCCGCCCGTGATCCTCGACGGGCGGGTTTCCCTCGCCCCGCGCCGGGCTCTCGTCGCCGTGATCCTGATGGCGTTCGTCGTCCGGGCCATCGTCGCATGGCAGCTCCACGACCACCCGCTGCTACAGCCTGTCGGCCAGTTGGACAGCGGTGTCTACGTCGATCTCGGTCGCGCGGTCGCCCAGGGCGACCTGCTCCTGCGCTCGGCCACCGGCAATGAGCCCTTTTTCCTGGCGCCGCTCTACGTTTACTTCCTCGGCCTGGCGCTCGCTCTCAGCGGCGGGTCGCTCGTCGGCGCGAGCGTGCTTCAGGTCCTGCTGGGGACCGGCGCGGTGGCGCTCGCGTTTCTTGCCGCACGGCCGTGGCTCGGACGGCGAGCGGCCCTCGTCGGCGCCGCGCTGCTGGCGGTGGCCGGGCCGGTCGTGTTCCACGAGGCGATCCTGCTCCAGGCGGCGCTCGACCCGTTCCTGATGGCGCTAAGCCTGCTGGCTGTCTCGACTGCGCTGCGCTCCACACGTCTGCGCTCGTGGGTGCTTGCCGGAGGCGCGATCGGCTTGTTCGCCCTGAACCGTCCGAATGCGCTGCTGTGGGCCTGCTGCCTGGCGGCCGCCCTCGCGCTGGCACGGGGTCGGCCACGCGGGGGCCGGGAGGCCGCGGCCGTGGCGCTGGGCCTGGCCATCGCGGTGGCGCCGGCGACCGGGCGCAACCTGGCCGTGTCCGGCGAGCCGGTTCTCGTTTCGTCCCACGGCGGGTTGAACCTGTACATTGGCAACCGCGCGGAGGCCGACGGCACCTATCGCCACCTGCCCGGCATCACGCCCGACATCCGGGGCCAGGTCCGGGACGCGCGTCACCTGGCGGAGGAAGCGGCCGGGCGGCCGCTGCGAGCCCGCGAGGTCGACGGCCATTTCCGCCGTCTCGCGCTGGTCTGGGCGCGAGACCATCCCTTCGACGCCTCGCGGCTCTTCCTGCGCAAGCTCGCGTACGTGTTCGCGGCGCCCGAGATCAGCCTCAACTACAGTTACGCCTACTACGCGCTCGACGAGCCCACGCTGCTGCGCTGGCTCGTCGTGGGCGCGTGGCTTCTCGTCCCCCTCGGGCTCCTCGGCCTCATGGATCGCCTGTGGTCGGACCCAGCGACGCCCGCAAACGCCCGTGCGGGCTTTGGGTTGTGGGCCCTCGTCGTTCCCGCCTACGCCGTGTCCGTCGCGGTCTTTTTCGTGTCCGCGCGCTACCGGCTCCCACTCTTCGTGCCCCTCGCCGCGGGTTCGGGCTACGCCGTGGTGCGGCTGGCCGAGGCGGCGCGCGCCGGCGCCACGCGCCGGCTGGTCGCTTGCGCTTCGGCACTGGTCGTACTGTTCGCCGTTACCCTGTGGCCGCACGGGCTCGACGATGGCCGCTCCGAGGAGCGCACGGTCATGCTGCTGTGGCTGGTGGACAATGCTCGGGGCGAAGAGGCCCTGCGCCGTCTGCCGAACGTCGAAGGGGATCACCCGGAGCCGTGGCGGCTTCTCCTGCGCCTCGGCCAGGCCCTCGACCAGAACCGCCAGGCCGAAGCTGCAGTGCAGCTACTGGAGCGCTCGCTCGCGCTCGAACCCTCCAGCACACAGACCCGGCTCGCTCTCGTCCAGGCACTGGCGTCGGCGGGGAGCACGGAGCTCGAGCGCCGGCGCCCCGACCGGGCCCTGCGCTTCCTCGAGGCGGGGATCGCCGCCGACCCGGGGAACGCGGCGCTGCGAGAGAAGCGCGGCTTGGCGCTGGCGATGCTGGGCCGACCCAAGGACGCTCGGCGCGATTTCGAGGAGGCCCACCGCCTGGATCCCGCGAGCGCCAGCGCCTGCCTCAACCTCGCGGTGCTGGAGGCACAGGAGGGCCGGCTGGACGCAGCCCGCGAGCTGTCCCACGAAGCGCTCCGCCTGCGGCCCGACTATCCGCAGGCGCGAGGCCTGCTCCAGGCGCTCGAAGCGGCTCGCTAGAAACTCAGCAACGCCGTCGCCACGAAGCGCCGCGGCGCCGCGTATCCGTTCGAGGTCCCGAAGAACGGATTCACGATCGTGCCCGGGGCGATGTATGGCGGCGCCGGCAGCCGCACCGTATCCGTGAACCGGACCGAGTCCGTCGAGATCCGCGTCTGGCTGTCGAGGAGGTTGAAGGCCCGCCCCTCGACGGTTAGAGCCGAGCGGGAGCCGAGCTTGAACCGGTACGAGGCCAGGAAGTCGATGTTGGTCCAGGCCGGGTTGCGGTGCGAGCCCGCCGGCTCGAGGTAATAGCGCGCCGAGCTCCCTTGCGTGTCCTGGCCGCGGGCGTTCCATGGCGACCCACTCTGGACCCGGAGGTACCCACCCACCGTCAGCTTGCCAACCGGCATCACGGTGGCGAACAGCTTGAGGAGGTGCGGCCGGTCCTGGCTCAGCGGGCCATAGCGGAACTCCTCCTGCACGTTCGTGCCCGGCCCATCCTGCAGGATGGACGAGGTGTTGAAGATGAAGTCGTTGATCAGGTCGTAGTCGAGGTTGCCCTCGAAACGGCTCCAGGCGTAGCTGGCGTTGAGGCTCCAGCGGTCGGCCATGCGGCGGTTCACCTCGACGGTAAAGGCCTTGTACTTGCGCCTGGCGTCGGCGCCTTGACAGGAGGCGTAGAGCTGGCAGGGCAGGTTGGCCGCCGCGTAGGGCCCGGTGTCGGGCAGCACCGAGGGCACGTCCTCGATGAAGTTCAAAGTGTTGCGGTACATGAAGAAGAGGTTCGTGCTCCAGTTGGCGCCGATCGGGGTGGCATAACCGGCTAGCCACTCGTCGTTGTAGGTGGGCTGGAGGTCGGGGTCGATCTGCTTGCCGGTCGTCGAGGCGCGCGGCAGGTCGGAGATGAGCGCGCCCGTCGCGACCGCGAAGCGGGCTTCGCGCTGGTAGATGCGCCGGGGCGCGAGGGAGCGGGCCGAGGACTTCTGGTCCATGTTGTAGTAGCGGCCCCAGTTCGCGTACGCCTTGTCGCCTCTGCCCGGCCGCACGTTGAAGTTCAGGCCGACGCGCGGCTGTATCTCGTCGCCGAAGCCGAAGCGGACGAAGGTGCAGCGGTCGCCATTGGTTTCGAACACGGCGGCCCCCCCGGCCCGACCGGTGGCGGTGAACGGCGGGACCGGGCAGCCGCCGCTGCCCGGCAGGTCCTGCGCGAACTCGTCCTTGTTCAGCAGCACGCCCAGGTTGAGCGTCAGGCGCGATCCGACCGTCATCGCGTCCTGGGCAAAGGCCGCCCACGTGCGTCCCTGCGCCACCTGCGACGGCTGCTCGAAGTAGTAGCGGGCCCGGTAGTACGGAACCGCGGCCGTGATCCGCGAGATCTGCCCCCAGCCGTTGGCCAGGCGATTCAGCTCCTCTTGACCGAACTCGTAGCCGGCCCCGACCTTGAACTGGTGGCCGGTCTTCCCGATGTCGAAGTACTGGCTGAAGGCCGCCTTGAATTCCTTCCGCTTGTAGTTCTGGCGGTTCGTGAACTGGGCGCCACCCACCACGAGGCTGGCCTGGGCAGGGTCGGTGTACTCGCCCATGCGAGGGAGGTTGTTGATGTCGAACGGCGCCGGCAGGAACCCGAGGTCCGTGACCGGGTCGCTCGTGTTCTTGTCCTGCAGGTAGAGGAACTTGAGGTCGAGGGTGCTCCGGTTCGTCACGAACCAGGACCAGGCCGCCGCTGCGACCGCGGTCTTGACCGTGTCGGCGCTCGCGACGCTCGGCGCGCTGCTGGCGCCCACGGACCCCTCGAGCTCGCTCGGCCGGTAGCGGTAGCTCGTGCTGATGAGGTGCTTCGGAGTCGGCGTCGAGGTGATCTTCCCGAAGTACTCCTCGCCGGAAGAGACGCGATCGGGCAACGGCGTCCCGAACTTGTTCACGCGGTCGGGGGTCGTCGTCTTGAAGTGCTGGGCCGAGCCGTAGAAGAAGACCTTGTCCTCGATGATCGGGCCACCGAGGCCGGCGGCCGGGTTGAACGACTCGGTGCGTGGCACCCCGAAGGCGCGGTCGTCGGGCTTGCTCATGAAGGATTCGGGCTGGTACTGAACTCGGACCGCCCCCGCGAGCGTGTTCGTGCCCGACTTGCTCACCGCGTTGGCGACGAGGCCCGCCGATCGTCCGAACTCGGCCGAGATGGCGCCGCGCTTGACGTTGAACTCCACGATGTCGAGTTCGTTGACCTCGGTCCCGAGACTGCCGAAGATGGGGTTCGTGATGTTGACCCCGTCCATCAAGAAGGTGTTGTCCTGGCGGGATCCGCCCGCGTTCGGGCCGATGCTGCTGTTGTTCTCCGCGACCCCCGGGATGAGCTGGAACAGCCCTCGGTAGCCGCGGCCGAGGGGCAGGTTCTTGATCGTGTCGGCCGTGTAGTTGAAGTTGACCTCCGTGTTCTTGAGGTCCACCGCCTCCACCTGGCTCGTGACCGTGATCTCCTCGGACGTGGTGGGGCTGAGCGCGAAGTCCGCCTGAGAGTCCACGTCGACCGAGACGCGCACCTCGCGCGCGGCCCCTCCCAGCCCGCTCATGCTGGCCTCGGCCCTGTAGACGCCGGGCAGCAGGCTCTGGAACAGGTAGTGACCGCTGGAGGTCGTCACGGCCTCGCGGCCGGCGGGCAGGAGCGCACCGGAAACCTTCACGACCGCTCCCGGGAGCACCCCCCCCTGGGAATCCCTGACCACGCCTGAAATCGATCCGGTCTCGCCGGCGTGGACCGCGGCGCTCAGGCCGAGCGCGACGGCAAGCAGCAGAGCGAATGTACGCAGGAAGCGCATGGGGTCGGCTCCTTGACTCTGGGACGGGAAAGCGTGGCCGGCTTCGCCATCAGATCGCCTGGGTTGTTTGCGGGATTCTTCCCCCGGCGCGCGGCGAAATCAAGCCGACGGGCGTCAAGGAACTGTATAAACGATCGACTTGCAGGTGACTCCCGCCTCCGCCTTCAGGAACTCGGAGACGTCCACGGCCAGCAGTTCGTAGCCGCGGTCCGCGAGCCGCGCGGTCGTGCGCACGAAGCCGCCGTGGGCCAGGATGCGGCCCGCGACCGCCAGCACATTGGCCGCCGACGGCTCCGCGGCATCGACGTCGACGAGATCGAATTCCGCGAACGGAGACGTGTCGATCCAGGCGCGGTTCACGAGCAGCGTCTCCGCGTCGAGCGCGGTCACCGCGGACTTCAGGTGCAGGCAACCCGTCACCGCCACGGGCGTGACGCGATAGCCGTAAGGACGAAGCGCGGCCGCGAGCGCCTCCGCCCCGGCGGCATCGGTGCGGGCCGACCGCCCGACGAATACGCGGCGGCCGACCACCAGCACGTCCCCGCCGTCGAGCCGAGCCGGGAGCGTGAGGCGCGCGATGGGACGATGTGGGGCCAGCGCCCGCTCGACCGCACCGAGTTCACCACGGCGCGACGCGGCCCCCATCGATGCCATCACCGCGACCTCGTCGACGACCACCGCGGTGTCCTCCACGAAGCAGCAATCCGGGAACGCCTCATCCGCGGGCAGCCGCACGACGTCGACTCCGACCGAGGCCAGCGCGTCGCAGTAGGCCCGGTGCTGCGCGACCGCGCGGCCGATGTCGATCGGCTCGCGCTCGAGGAACGACAGCTCGCAGTCGGCCAGCGACGGGGAGACGTCGCGGGTGAGCGCGGCACGCCGGTGGCGATTCACGGCGTGGCGGTTCTCGCGACGAGCGTGACGAGGCCGGGGGCGCAGGCGCCGTCCACGGCGGGATCGATGGCGTCCCTGGCCGCGGCGAGGCGTCCGGCGCTGTCCGCGCAAAAGCCGCGCGCGCCGGGTGCGGACGGGAGCGGAGCGCCCGTATACGCGAACGCGCGGCCATCCTTCGAGACCGTGTAGCGGAAGGCGTAGCTCGCGTGCTCGGAGGCGGGATCGAACCCGGCTGAAGAAGGGCCCGACGCCAGACCGGCGGACGACTCCGGGTAGCGGCCGTGGTCCACGTGCCAGAGCGCGGCCGCCGCGCTCACGAGTCCGGCGCGGGCGACGGCCTGCTGCTCGTTCCAGGAGACACGGGCGAGCACCAGGGCCGTGGGCGTCGCCAAGGTCAGGAACGCTCGGGCCATGCGCTCGCGCGCGGCCGGCTGCGTGCGCGCGTCGTCGAGCAGTTGCTCGAAAGCGGGGGACTCCAGGTCGCGGGCGCCCGCCGCGAAGCCGGCGTCGCAGCCGGGCGCCAGCCAGCATTCGTTGATGCGGCGGAGGAGCGCGTTCCAGTCGATGGCCCAGGCCGGTATCCGGCGAAGGCTCGCGGGGGGCGGCTTCCGCCCGATGGCCGCGTACAACGACGCGTCGCCGCCGGTCACGGCGGCCACACGCTCCCCCCACTCCTCCGGCGACCGGCGAGCCGCCCGGTAGAGGTCGACATAACCGGCCAGGAACTGGATTCGCTCGCTGCCTTCGAGAACCTCGTCGAGCGGGCTCGACGGGGGAACCGCGCGCAGGCCGGCGAGCAGCGCGGCGGCCTCGGCGCGGCCGGCCGGCGGCGGGTTCGCGAGCGCCGCGACCGGCTCCGCGGCGATCCCGCGCACCGCGACGCCGACCAGCCGATCAATGAGCCACGGGCCCTGGTCGATGCGGGCGGCCAGGCGCAGGCCGGTGAGCAGGTCGCCCCGCGCGCCTTCGCCGTCGCCGGCGTAAAGGCGTTGGAGTGCGCGCGCGCGGAAGCCATTGGCGAGGAGGCGGAGGCCGAGGTGCGAGGGGATCCGCTCGTCCATGCTCATCTCGGGCGACCGCGGGACCCAGAAGCGCGGACGTGACCGCACGATCTCCGCGGCGCGCGCGAGGCGGGCCGTGTTGCGAGCCAGCCAGTGCGCGATCAGCGGCGCGTCGCTCTCGTCCCACGGCGCCCGCAGGGCACGGCGCTCCTGCTCGGCGAAGGTGGCCGGAAATCCCGCCGCCGCCGCCTCCATCTCGATCGCCAGCAGCGCGGGGGCCGCGTTGTTCGCCGGCGTCACCCCGCGGGCATATCGCGACGCGATCCACGCGCCGTAATCGGGCGTCCCGTCCGCCCGCAACGGCTCCGTGATCCAGGTCGTTTCCCGCGATACGGCCAGAGTGGCCACGGGAGGCTCAGCCGGTGGCGGTCCCGGCGACGGGGCACACGCGACCCACGAGGCGGCCAGGACGGCGAGCGCCGCCGCCGCGCCGCGGCTCACCAGGGCGCTAGCGTGACGCCGCCTTGTTGCCCACGCCTTTCACGTACTTGTCGTACCAGGCGAGGTAGCGCTCGTAGCGGTCCTTCTGGTACGTCGGCTTGCGGATGCCGTGATGCTGCCCGGGATAGACCACGAGCTGCGTGGTCCGCCCGAGGCGGCGCAGCGCCTGGTACATCTGCTCGGAGCCGATGATGGGCACGTTCCAATCCTCGGACCCGCCCATGTACAGGGTCGGCGTCGTGATTTTCTCCACGTTGTAGTACGCGGAGGAGAGCCGCTCCCACACGTCGCGGTGCTGCCAGGGGAGGCCGAGCTCGACCTCGTACTCGAGCTGATAGTGGTCGTGGCCGTAGAAGCCGGTCCACAGCGCGCCGCCGGCGCCGGAGATGGCGGCCTTGAAGCGATCGGTCTGGCTGATCACGTAGTTGGTGAGGATGCCGCCGTACGACCAGCCGCCGACCCCGAGCCGGCTCGGGTCTGCGTAGCCCTGCGCGATCGCGTAGTCGACCGCGGCCAGCACGTCCTGCGTGTCCTTCGTCCCCCAGTCGGCGAAGATCGCGCGCGAGAAATCCTGCCCGTAGCCCGACGAGCCGCGGGGGTTCGGGAGCAGGACGACGTACCCGTTCGCGGCAAAGAGCTGGTCCTCGAAGTCGAAGCCCCGGTCATGCTGCGACACCGGGCCGCCGTGGATGCGCAGCAGCGTCGGGTATTTGAGCTCCGCGGAGAAACCCGGAGGCTTGACCACGAAGCCCTCGACGGGCGTCCCGTCCTTGCTGTTGAACTGCACCTCCTCGACCTCGCCGAGGCGGACCTCGTCCAGCAGCTCCTTGTTCGAGCTCGAGAGCTGCCGCGGGGCGGCGGCGCCCTTCAGCACGAACACCTCGTTCGGGTGCTGTGGATCGCTCACCAGCGCCGCGACGGTCCCGTCCGGCCCCACCGCGAACCCGCCCACCACGCGCGGCCCGGCGATCGGACGCGAGACGGCGCCGCCGCTCACGGGAATGCGCGCGAGATGCTCTTCGCCGCTGTCCTCGAGCCGGAAGTAGATGCTCGCGCTGTCGGGCGCGAACCGCGGCTGGCGCACGTTGCGGTCCAGCGGCCTGGTCAGGAGCTTCGGCTCCGCGCGCCCGCCCCCGGTGCCCGGCGCGGGAATGAGCGCCAGGTGCTGCGTCGCGTACCAGAGCAGCTTCGGCTCCGGGTTCGTCACATACGCGATCCACTTCCCGTCGGGGCTCCACGCCGGCTGCTCGTCGTCGCCGGGGTTGGTGGTCAGTTGGACCTGCGTCTGCCCCTTGTCGGGATTGTCGGCCGCGACCACCCACAGGTTGCTGTCGTAGTTGGCGTCCGCGTCCTCGGTGTGGTTGCTCACGAAGGCGATGAACCGTCCGTCGGGCGACCACGCGGGCTCGCGGTCGTCGTGATCTCCCGAGGTCACCTGCATCGACTTCTTCGTCGCCACGTCGAAGACGTACAGGTGGACGCGGCGCCGGTCGAGATAGCCCTCGTAGTCACGCTTGAATTGCAGGCGGTCGATGACGCGCACCGGCGGCGCCTTGGGCCGCACCGGCTTGGTGCCCGCTTCCTTCTGCCGCTGCGCCTCCAGCTCCTCCGGGCTCAGGTCCTTGATGAGGAGCGCCAGCCGCTGGCCGCTCGGGGCCCACTCGAACCCTTCGACGCCCTGGGGAACCTCGGTCAGCCGCTGCGCTTCGCCGCCACGACGGTCGAGCAGCCACACCTGCGCCTTGGCGTCGTCCTTCGATTCGCCTTCGTCGGGACGCGCGGCGAGGAACGCGAGAAAGCGGCCGTCGGGAGAGAACCGAGGCCGCGACGCCGACGATCCCGCCGCCGTCATGGGCAGCGGCTCGCCACCGTCGGTGGGCGCCATCCAGACCTGCGTCTCGGTTTCGTCCTTCTTCAGGCTAGACGTCGCGACGGTGTAGGCCACCCACCGCCCGTCCGCGCTCACCTGGGGATCGGCCACGGTCTTCAGCCGGAACAGGTCGTCGATCTGCAGGTTGCGCTTCGGCGCCGGCGTAGGCAGCGCCAAAACGGCGACGAGCAGCGATTGGAGGATCATCGGGGGAGACTACCACCGGATCCGCGCTGATCTAGACTCGCGTGACGCCGTCATGCCATCCAAATACCTGAGAGGCGAAGACCCCCGGCAGGTCCTGGAAAAGAAGATGCGCGCCGACGGCCGGCTGCCGCCCGGCCAGTCCGCGAGCATCAAGTGGCCCGTGCTCCACGTGGGCGAGCCGCCGCACTTCGATCCAAAGGCGTGGGACTTCAAGGCCGGCGGTCTGGTCGAGGCGCCGCTCGCGCTCACGTGGGACCAGATGACGGCGCTCCCGCGCCGCGAGGTCGTCTCCGATTTCCACTGCGTGACGCGGTGGAGCACGTTCGACAATCGCTGGGAGGGAGTCGCGATCCGGGAGATTCTCACCCGCGCGCGGCCGAAACCCGAGGCGCGCTACGTCATGGCCCTCGGCCACGTCAACGAGAAGCGCTACGGCTACTCGACCAACATCCCGCTTGCCGACCTCGACCGCGACGACGTGCTCCTCGCCATGCGCCGGAACGGCGAGGACATCGACGCCGATCACGGTGGCCCTCTGCGGCTCCTGGTGCCGCACCTCTACGCATGGAAGAGCTGCAAGTGGATCCGCGGCCTCATCTTCATGGCGGAGGACAAAGCCGGCTACTGGGAAGAGGGCGGATACCACATGCGCGGCGATCCCTTCCAGGAAGAGAGGTTTCGCTGAGCGAGCGGCGCGCCGTCTTGCCGTATCCTTGGCCACTCTTCGAGGAGGATCCCTGGCCACGAGCGCCCGTTCACCGCGCCTGACCCCCGCAACCCGGCTCGGGCCCTACGAGATCGTCGCCCCGCTCGGCGCCGGCGGCATGGGCGAGGTCTACCGGGCCCGGGACACGCGCCTGGAGCGCGAGGTCGCGGTCAAGGTTCTCCCGACCGGCTTCGCGGACAACGAATCGTTCCGCGCGCGCTTCGAACGCGAGGCGAAATCGATCTCCGCGCTCAACCATCCGCACATCTGCACGATCCATGACGTGGGCCGCGAGAAGGTGAACGGTTCCCACGTCGACTTCCTCGTCCTCGAGCTCATCGAGGGAGAGTCGCTTGCCGATCGCATCGCGAAGGGTCCGGTCCCGGTGGCGCAGGTGATCGAGTACGGCGTCCAGGTCGCCTCCGCCCTCGACGCCGCCCACCGCCGGGGCATCGTGCACCGCGACCTCAAGCCGGCGAATGTCATGATCACGAAGTCCGGCGCGAAGCTGCTCGACTTCGGCCTCGCCCGACCGGGGGCGCAGCCGGCGGTCGTGGAAGCCGTTTCCACGTTTCCCACCCGGGACAAGCCCCCGGAGCGGCCGCTCACCGAGCAGGGCACCATCATCGGGACCTTCCAGTACATGGCGCCCGAGCAGCTCGAGGGGCAGCCTGCGGACGCGCGAACCGACATCTTTGCCCTCGGCACCCTGCTCTACGAGCTGGCCACCGGCCCTGCGAGCGGCGTCGCGGGGCGGTCGCGACGTCGTCCTGGAGGGCGGGAGCATCGACGTCAACGGAGAAGGCACGCTCGTCACCAGGGAGGAGTGCCTGCTCGATCCCGAGCGCCAGGTTCGCAACGCCGGCTTCGGACGGCGCGAGTACGAGGACGTCTTCCGGGACGTCCTGGACGCCACGAACGTAATCTGGCTGGGCCGCGGGGTGGCCGGCGACGACACCCCCGGCCACGTGGACGACATCTGTCGCTTCGTCGGGCCCCGCACGCTGGTGGCCGGCCGCGAGGGCGATCCCCGAGACGCCAACCATCGCCCGCTGGAAGAGAACTGGGAGCGGCTACAAAACGCCCGTGTCCAGGACGGGACGCGGCCGGAGGTCGTGGCGCTTCCCATGCCCGCGCCCCTCGTCTTCGCCGGCCAGCGCCTCCCGGCCAGCTATGCGAACTTCTACATAGCCAACGCCGCGGCGATCGTCCTGACGTTCAACGACCCCGCGGATCGCACTGCACTGGGCGTGCTCGCGGAACTGATCCGCGATCGGCCGGTGGTGGGGATCCACGCGGTCGATCTCGTGTGGGGCCTGGGCACGCTCCACTGCCTGACCCAGCAGCAACCCGCGGCGTGAGGTCTTCGACGAAGATATTGCCCTGGCAGGGGACTCTAACCCCTGATTGCCTCTGACCGGCGCGCCATGCGTTCGAAATACATGATGCGTGGAGACCCATTCGGCGAGGAGAGGTTCCGTTGAGCGTCGTCGCTTCTCGTCGGAGCTTTCTTGCCAGTGTCGCCGCCGGATCCAGCGCTGCCATCCTTGCCACGCTGGGTTGCTCGCCCCGCCGCGGTTCGAGGAGTGCGCTACCGAGTGACCCTGCACAGCTCGACCTGCGCGACGCTGCCCGCGCAGTGCGAGCGCGGTCTCTGTCTCCGGTGGAGCTGACGCGCGCCTGCCTCGAACGAATCACCCGCCTCGACCGGCGTCTCAACGCTTTCATCACCGTGACCGCCGAACGCGCGCTGGCCGACGCGCGCCAGGCCGAGGACGAGGTGGCGAAGGGGCGCTGGCGCGGTCCGCTGCACGGCATTCCCATCGCCCTGAAGGACAACGTCGACACCGCCGGCGTGCGCACGACGGCGGCGAGCTCGGTCTTTGCGGACCGCGTACCCACCGAGGACGCCGAGGTAGTCCGGCGGCTGAAGGTAGCGGGCGCGATCGTCCTCGGCAAGCTCAACATGCACGAGTTCGCGCTGGGCACGACGTCGGCGATCAGCCACTACGGGCCCGTGCACAATCCATGGGACGTCGAGCGCATCGCCGGCGGCTCGTCGGGCGGTTCCGGGGCCTCGGTCGCCGCGTCTCTGTGCTTCGGCGCCGTGGGCACCGATACCGGAGGATCCATCCGAATCCCCGCCGCGTGCTGCGGGATCGTCGGTTTGAAGCCGACCTACGGCGTCGTCAGCGCCCGTGGCGTCATCCCGGTCTCGACCTCGTTCGATCACGTCGGTCCGATGTGCCGCACCGTGGCGGACACCGCGTTGATGTTCCGCGCGATGACGGACCATCGCGTGGCGACGGAATTCGACCCTGAAGCACCGCCGCCCGTGTCTCGCCTCCGCATCGGCGTGTTCCCAACCCCGGACCGCCTGTGCGACGCGCGGCCCGCGGAACGAGAGGTCCAGGCAACGGTGGACGCCGCGACCGACGTGATCCGGTCGCTCGTCGCCGGGGTCCGCGAGGCCGAGCTACCCATGCCTGATCTGGGAGCCCTGATCGACGTCGAGGCGTACGCCTTTCACGCTCCGCATCTCGCGGAGTCGTCAGAGCGCTACGACCCGCGAACGCGAAGCACCATTCTTGCCGGACAAGGGATCTCGGAGGCCGAGTCCGCACGCCTGCGTCAGGCTCTCGAGCGGCATCGCGCCTTGGTCCGTGACGCGTTCTCGAGCGTCGATCTGGTGGTCCTGCCGACGCTGCCTGGACTGCCGCTGACGATCCGGGAAGCGACCGAGCCGTTCGCGCTGAAGGCGTGCACGTTCGCGTTCAGCATCGGGGGCTTGCCGTCGATCTCCGTGCCGTGCGGCTTCTCGCCGTCCGGCCTGCCCATCGGCCTGCTCATTAGCGGTCCGCCCCTTGCCGACGCGCGCGTCCTCGCGCTCGCGCAAGCGTACGAGAGCGTCACCAGATGGCACCGGCGCCGGCCGGTTCTCTAGAGCCGGGCCTGGTCCCCTCTACGGCATCTCGTAGCAGCCGATGTCGCAGGCCAGTCGCTGCGGGCGCGTCGTGCCGTCGATTTCGGTCACGACGTCCGGGGCAAGGTTCACGCCGGCGCCCCTCGTCTTCGCCGGCCAGCGCCTGCCGGCCAGCTATGCGAATTCTACATGGCCGACGCCGCGGCGATCGTCCCGACGTTCAACGACCCCGCGGATCGCACGGCACTGGGCGTGCTCGCGGAGTTGATCCGCGATCGGCCGGTGGTGGGGATCCACGCGGTCGATCTCGTGTGGGGCCTGGGCACGCTCCACTGCCTGACCCAGCAGCAACCCGCGGCGTGAAGCGCGTCGAGATCACTTCATGCGGGCCAGGTCCACCTCGGCCGTGATGTAGCCGAAGGCGTTCCAGTGCGGTCCCGCCACCACCCGCTGGAACACCTCGCGCGCGCGGTGTGGATTGGATCACGGGCTTCTCCTCATGCGAGCGAG
>JANMPI010000585.1:0-6799 GCA_031369785.1 Acidobacteriota bacterium | reverse complement strand
GCGCTCCATCTCGGCGACCGTCGGGCGATGCTCGCCACCTTCCTCGACGCCGCGGGGCTCGCGCACGAGAACGGCCTCCTGAAGGACGAGGAGGAGACCGCCGTCGCCGCGGAGGCGGCGAGCAAGGGAATCGCCGCGCTGCGCGCCGCCGGCCATTCGGCGGAGCAGGTGCGCACCTACTTGAATACGCTGTGGCTCCAGGATCCCGACCGGTGGAAGGCGCTCGAGGACCTGCCCGAGCCCGCCTGACCCGGTAGCAGCAGCCACAGCCGCTCGGCCTGCTCCGCGGCGCCCAATCGGCGCGCGTAGCGCGACGCGAGCAGGGCCATCCGCTCCCCCGCCGCCTTCGATGCCGCCGATTCCGCGACCAGCGCCCGCACCGCGGGCAGCGCCGCCGCGTCGGGGACGTGGATCAAGGGCTGCAGCCGCGGCCCAAATCCCTTGCCCGGCCGCCACGACCGCGCTTCGCGCCAGAGCCGCGCCGCGACACGCGCCCCGCGCGCCCGCTCGCCCCAGCCCTTGAGGTCGCCGCGCAGCGAAGGGCCCACATGGAAGCGCAGCAGGAAGCCGGCGAGGCTGGTGTCGTCGGCCGCGCGCGCCGCGCCGGGGGGCAGCCGGGCGCCCAGGTGGCCGAGCCGCATGCGCACCGCGCCCCGGACGAAAGCCTCGGGACGATCCTCGTACAGGAAGACGTTGCGCCCTTCCCCGCTCTCCAGGGACCGCAGCGCCGCTTCGTGACCGAGGCGGTGATCGACGTGGCCGCCGACGCCGAGGGGAACGTACACCTGCCGCGCGCGCAGGCGATGCCCGATATCGGTGAGCGCCTCCGCGGCGACGCCGACGATACCTTCGTCATCGGGATGGAGGGGCGCGGTGAGCGCCTCGAAGGCCGCGTACGACGCCTGCCGCTCCGCGGCTTCGGGCAGGCCGAGCGGAAGATGACGGAGGCCCAGGCGCTCGAAGACCGCTTCCGCCGGCGCGCGGCGAGCGGCGCCGCCGAAGACGGTGACGATGCCGATGCGCAGGCCCTCCGAGCGCTCCGCGAGGAGCCGCGCCGGGCAGGACAGCAACACGTCGTCGCCGTGGGGCGATACGTAGAGGCTGTCACAGCCATCGAGGGCGGAGAGGTCGCGCGTCATGGGTGTTTAGTTGGAGGACGGGTCGCCTTCGAGTCTATTACGAGGGAGGATGGGCACATGCTGCCGATAGGAGACGAGGGCGAGGAGGGCGCCGGGAGGCCGATCGTCACCTGGGTCCTCGTGGCCGTCAACGTCGTCGCCTTCCTGCTCGAGGCGGGCCGCTCACCGGACGCGCTGCAGGCGTTCGTCACCGCGTGGGGCGTCGTGCCGCGCGAATACTCCACCGGGCGCGACCTCGCCCCGCTCATCCCGCTGCCCTTCTGGTCGACGCTCCTGACCTCGATGTTCCTCCACGGTGGCTGGCTCCACCTCGGCGGGAACATGCTCTATCTCTGGATCTTCGGCGACAACCTCGAGCACCGGATGGGCCGCGCCCGGTTCCTCGTCTTCTACCTCCTGTGCGGGATCGCGGCCGGCCTCGCGCACATCGTCTTCAACTCGGGATCGCAGGTGCCGACGGTGGGCGCGTCGGGCGCGATCAGCGGGGTGCTCGGCGGATACCTGCTGCTGTTCCCGAAGAACCGCGTCCGCATCCTGACCCGCGGCGGCATCATGGCCGTGCCCGCGTTCTACGTGCTCGGCTTCTGGATCTTCATCCAGTTCGTGAACAGCGCGGGATCGATGGCGCGCACGTCGGACACCGGAGGCGGCGGGGTCGCGTATCTGGCCCACGTGGGCGGCTTCGTCGCCGGGCTCGTCCTCGTGAAGCTCTTCGCACGACCTGGCGCGCCCGCGGTCCACGCCCGCGCGCTGCGGTACTGAGGGCCCGCTCCTAGCGATCGCCCCGGAATTGCGGGGAGTGGAACTCGTCGCGCGGGAACAGGTCCAGGTTCATGTTGCGGATCCGCTGCGGACGCCGCTGCAGATGGAGGGCCTGCACCTGCGACAGCAGGGACGCCGTGCCGCCCGCGCTGTCCTGGCCGAGATAGCGGACGACCTCGGGAGACAGGGCGCGCGCCCTCCAGGCGTCGACGTCGACGTCGATCGGCTCGTTGCTCCCGAACAGCACGCTGCGGTCGCCGAGCCCGACGATGTACGGAGCGGCCTGGGTGAAGGAGGCGTAGACCCGCGTCGTGGGCGCCCAGGTGCACAGGATCCCGCCCGGCTTCAGCCGCCGCATGCACTGCTGGAAGAACTCGACCGAATAAAGATTGCCGCTGTAGGGGGCGATGGGCCACAGCGCGTCGGCCTCGATCACGTCGTAGAGCTTGCCCTCCTGCTCCAGCGCATTGCGCCCGTCCGCCACGCGGATCCGCAGGCGGGGATCGTCCAGCAGGTGCTTCAGCTCCGGAAAGGGGTGGAGGCTCGCCAGCTCGCGCAGCAGAACCGGCTGCGGCCCCGAGATCTCGAAGACGGTGAGCGAGCGCGTCTCCGGCCGTGACGCCGACGCCCACGCAGTGTCGCCGGAGCCGAGGCCGATGATCGCGACGTCGAGCGGTGCGGGGTGGATCATCGCCGCGGCCGCGCCGAGCCGGCTGTGGATCCCGCCGAAGGGGATCCAGCTGTGGCTCTTGCCGTGCACGAACACCACCCAGGCCCCGTCGGGCTGCGGCACCAGCGCGCCCACGCCGCTCGCATCTTCCTTCAGCAGGACGTTGGGGTCGCTGGCGCCATGGAGGCGCATCCAGAACGGACGCTGCCCCGGAATGACGAAGACGAGGACGAGCAGCGCCGCGGCCAGGGGCGCGAACCCGGATCGCCAGCCGTAGTGCCGCGCGCCGACGGCGGCGAACGCGATGCCCAGGACCATGAGCGCGCGGAACGTGCCCGTCGTCCCCAGCCCGTCGAGGGCGACGAGGCCGACGAGCAGGCTGCCCGCCACGCAGCCCGCGATGTTGGCCGCCTGCAGCAATCCGACCTTGCGCCCGCTCGTCCGCAGGTCGTCGTGCACCGCGCGCTGCAGCACGGGAAACGACAGTCCCATCAGGACGGTGGGCAGGGCGAAGATCGCCGACGGCAGGAGGACGTACAGGTACCAGAACTGCTCCGCCTCCCACCTGGTGCCGAGCCCGAACCATCCCTTGCCCCAGTACCGCACGAACCACGAATAGCCCGCGGTGTCGGCGGGCAATGAGACGAGCACCGTGATCGCGAACCCCGAGTAGACGAGCAACGCGCATTGCAGGACGAGGAACGTCCGGAGCGGGGCCCGGAGCCGCGCCACCAGCGGCGCGCCCACCAGGCACCCGACGGCGGCGCCGAGGAGGTACAGCGCGAGCACGGTGCCGAAGGTGAACGCCGTCGACTTCACCGCCATCTCGAGGACGCGGAACCAGAGGATCTCCAGGGCGAGCGCGCAGAAGCCGGAGAGGGCATAGAGCGCGAGCCACAGGGTGAACGGCTGGCGGACCGACGGCGTCGCGGCGACTTCGCCCGCGTCGAGCGCGGCATCGACGGAGGACGCGGTACGGAGGAAGCGTCCGGCGGCGAGCCCGAGCAAACCGGCGATGGCGTTCCCCACGGCGGCGTAGAGCACGGCCTCGCGCATGCCGACGAGCCGGATCAGCACCCACGGCGTGAGCGCCGCGCCGCAGGCCGCGCCGAGGAGGTTGATCCCGTACAGAAGGCCGATCGTCCGCCCTGCCGTCCGCAGGTCGGCGACCAGGGCGCGGACGAGGAACGGGAGCGACGTACCCATCAGGAAGGTGGGCAGGAAGAGGCCCGCGAAGTGCAGCAGGCCCGCGCGCCACGGCGGCGAGTACATCCACGCCGCCTTCAGGTAGAGGAGGTCGTAGTAGATCCAGCAGCTGAGGGCGCCGAAGATGCCGATGGCGATCTCGACGAGGGCGAACAGCCGCAGCGATCGACGCGCGTCGACGCGCAGGCTGAACACGCCGCCGTAGTGGCTGCCCACGCCGAGGCCGGCCATGAAGGCGCCGACGATCATCGCGATGGAGTAGATGCCGACGCCGCTGTGCAAGGCGAGGATGCGCTGCCAGGTCACCTGGTAGACGAGGCCGGAGGCGCCGCTCACGAAGAACGCGAGCCCGGCCAGCACCAGCTCCGGGCGCACGCGGCGTTCCCTCCGCGGCAATGCGATTGCCGCCCGCGGCTCCGCGACGGCCACGCTCACGCGGAGGGCAGGCTCAATGACTGCGGCGCCACCGGCGCAGCACGCGGCGGATCTCGTCGGCCAGGGCGTCCGGATAGCACGGCTTGGTGAGGAACCCGTCGCATCCCGCCTGGAGAGCGGCCGACTACGAGTAGCGCACGGAGAGCCCGGTCAGCGCGATCACGGGGATCGATCGCGTGAGGTCGTTGGCCTTCAGGCGGCGCGTCGCCTCCCACCCGTCGAGCTCGGGGAGATTCAGGTCCATGACGATGACGTCGGGGCTCATCACCGTCGCCTTGGATAGGGCCTCGAAGCCGTTGGTGGCGACCTCGGGGCGGAAGCCCTGGCCGGAGAGGTACTCGGCGTACATGTCCCGGATGTCGGGCATGTCGTCGACGATGAGGATGAGCGGCCGCGAGGACGCCGGCACCGTGGCTTGGGCGGGGCTCATGCCCCTGAACCTACCATGGCCACGGCCCGCCGGCGTCCTCCGGGAACGACCGCCCTACGGCGTGGGTCCGAGGACCGGGACGTTCAGGAAGCGCGTCGGGCCTTCGAGGACGCCCAGCTCGACGACCGATCCCGCGCGCCCGGTCGGCGGCGAGTTGACCTCGAAGCTGAAGGTGTAGAGATAACCCCAGTCCATGACGAACCTGGTGACGACCTGCGCGCTCTTCGGCGGCTGGAACCGGACGCGGTTGGGCGTGTTCACGTTCACCACCCAGTCCGTGCCCGGGTCGCGGTCGACGTCGTGGAAGTACGTGCTCGAGATGCCCGCGCCGGTGGGGATCGGCACCGCGAAGGTGATGATGCCGTTGTCGTAGTCGTGGTTCGTGAGCGCGTAGGAATAGCGCCAGACGCCGCCCCCGAGGTCCGTCGCCTTGACCGCGATGGTCAGGTGCCCGTCGGGCGTGTTGACGCGCTGGTTGTCGGAGTTGGGCCCGGGGTTCACGGGATTCACCCACGCGTCGGCCACCGCGCCGAAGGACTGCGCGCCGAGGCCGAAGCTCCACGAGGTGCCGCCGAAGCTCGGAGTGATCGGCCGGTAGGCCATCGTGTTGAAGATGTTGTTGTCGTCACGCACGACGTACCAGCCGTCCTGGAAGTACTGCGCGCCGGCGACCTGGAGGTCGGTCTCGAGCACGCCCATGCGGCGCGGATCGCTGGCGCCGGTGAAGCCGGGAACGCTGTTCGCGATGCCGTCGCAGTTGACGTCGAATACCGAGCCGCAACGCTGCCAGACGCCGGTGTGGGCCGTGATCTCGCTGCGCGGTCCGATCCCGCCCGACGAGTCGTTGGTCCCCACGCCATAGGTGTCTTCGCAGTTGACCCAGAGGGTGTTGCCCGACGGGCATCCGCAGTTCGTGTTCAAGGTCAGGAACGCGTGCTTGGCGCCCGACGCGCCGATCTGCTCGAGCCGGCCGTTGGACACCCGGTACATGTTCCAGACCAGGAAGGGATGCTGGTCGTTGTTGTACGGCGGGCCGGGGGCCGCGAACTTGGCGATCCACGGCACTTCCGTCACGCCGACGTTCTTGAGCACGGCGGAGGGGGCGACGGCGACGACGCCGTTGCCGCGCGCCACCTGGCTCACCTGCGAGAGGTTGATCAGGGAGACGTCGTTGTCGGGGTTGCCCCAGTTCGGCGTGGTGCAGGCGCCGAGCGGCGTCTCCACCGCGAACTTCGGGATCCCGGCCGCGGCGTTGATCTCGAGGACGCCCACCGCGAGGCCTTCGTGACGCGGCTCGCCGAGGCGCGCCGCCAGCTCGGCGGACAGCCGGAGGTCGAGGTTGAAGAGCCGGAGGGCCCGTGCCTTGCGGTCGATCGTCCAGTGCTCGTGGTCGGCGAAGAAGAGCGGCACGCCGTCCGTGCCGGAGATGACGAACGTGTTGTCCTCGCGGCCGGGGCGGAGGCGCGCGCCACGCAGCGTCGTGCCGTCTCCCTTCCAGGAAAGACTCGGGCCGGTGGTGATGGCGAGCTCGCCCATGTCGACGGTGCGGAAGTTGCTGCCCGGCGCGACGGCGACGAGGCCGCCCCGCCCGCCCAGCTCATAGGCCGCGTACCCGTCCTTGTCGAGGCGCACCGCGGGCGCCACGCGGATCCCGAGGTCCCGCATCAGTCCGGCGTTCAGGCGCACCGAGACGCGGGCGCGGGTCAGGTCCCATCGCTCCTGAGCGTGCAGCGGGACCGCAACGACGAGCGCGACCAGCGTCCAAACGAGCTTCCGCATCCATCCTCCTAAGTGCAGGCCAAACAGTTGCCCGGATCGCCGCAGAAGATACCACGCCCACCCGTGGCCGCGGCCCGAAAAAGCACAGGCGACTTCACGGCGAGGAAGGGTCTGGCCGGAATGGGATCGGCGGAAGGTTGGTAGCGGGGGGTGGATTTGAACCACCGACCTTTGGGTTATGAGCCCAACGAGCTACCTGGCTGCTCCACCCCGCGTTAAGCTGAATGGGTCTGGGAGGACTTGAACCTCCGACCTCACGCTTATCAGGCGTGCGCTCTAACCAGCTGAGCTACAGACCCTTAACTTATAAATGCGAAGCAAACCTAAATTACTTCAAAGTTGAAAAGTCCGAACTTCGCTACCCAAATAAATTAAAAG
>JANMPI010000390.1:0-21859 GCA_031369785.1 Acidobacteriota bacterium | reverse complement strand
ACATGCGGCGCGCGCTGCAGTTCGACTGGCTGTACGCCTGTCCCTGCTTCGACGCCGCGCTCAAGGATCGCGTCGCCGCCGAGCTGGTGGACGGCGCGGCGCGGATGCTTGCGCTCCAATCCCTGGCCGACCCAAAGCAGGCCTCGTACCACAACCACACCGCGCGCGAGCTGGCGCTCGCGGTCTTCGCGCTGACCGCGGTCGAGGGTCATCCCTCGGTGGAAGCGCGCGCGGCGCCGATGCGGGCGCAGGCCCGCCAGGCGCTGGACAACATCCTGGAAACGACGACCCTGGTCGACCCCGAGGGCGCGTACCACGAGTCGATGGACTACATGCGCATCACGTTCGCGCCGCTCGCGCTCATGGCCGAGCTGCGGCGGACGACGGGCGGCCTTGATCCCGCCACGCGCTTCGGCGTCTTCCGCAACATGGGGGGGCCGACGTACCTGTACAAGGTCCTCCCCGACGGCTCGACGGCGCGCGACGACGACAACGAGTACCCGCATCTCGACGACCTCGACAACGTCGTGCTCGGGTACGCCGTGCATCGCTTCAAGGACCCCTACGCGGCGTGGATGCTGAAGCGGAGCGGGTGGCTGCCGGCGCAGTGGCGGATCCCGGTGCTCGAGTTCCTATGGTCCGTCGATTCCGTGGTCCCGCGCGACCCCGCGACGACGGCGGCGGCCGACTTGCCGCGGGAGCGCTTCTTTCCCGGCGTGGGGCATCTCGTGCTGCGCGACGGATGGGGCCCCGACTCGACATGGGTGGAATTCACGTGCGGCCCGTACCTCGCGAAGCACGATCACCTCGACACGAATCACTTCGTGATCTACCACCGGGGCCATCTCGCCCTCGACACCGGCGCCGACTATACCGACACCGAGAGCCCGCACTACCTCAACTACTACCGTCGCACCGTCGCTCACAACACCATGCTCGTGTACCAGCCCGGCGAGCGGTTCTTCTGGGGCGAGAACCTGTGGCCGGCCGCCAACGACGGCGGGCAGCGCATGGATTCGTCGCGGTTCTGGAACTCGGTGCGCAGCCTCGAGGACTGGCGGCGCACCCGCGACCTGTGGGACCGCGGGCACATGGACGTGGACGATTCCCAGCCCGGCGTCTACACGTACGCGCGCGGAGACGGCGCGGGCGCGTATCAGCCCGGGAAGCTCGATCGCTTCGTGCGCGAGCTCGTGTGGCTGCCGCGGGCGAAGGTCGTCTTCGTCCTCGACCGCGTGCGCAGCACCGATCCGTCCTATCGCAAGGCGTGGCTGCTGCACGGCGTATCGCCGCCGAAGGTGGAAGGCGGCAGCGCCGCGGAATCCGTCGGCGCCGGGGGCACGCTGCATCGCGACGCGTCGGTGGTCGCGTTCGAGGAGGGTGGCGGCCGCCTGCGGGTGCACGCGATCCTGCCCGCGGCGCGGGAAGTGATCGTGCGCGGCGGGCCCGGCTTCGAATTCTGGACGCCGGGCGACGAATACGGCGGCGCCTGGGGCTCGGGCAAGAACTGGCCGCTCGATCCCGCCGCCGGAGGGCCGCTCCCCGAAGATCCGTATCTCGCGCGCATGTTCCGCACCTTCTGGGGGCAGGACTTCGACCACCTGTCGCCTTCGAACCGCCGCGCCGTGGTGCCGGGCGGCTGGCGAATGGAGACGACCCCCGCCGCCGCGTCGCGCGAGGACGTTTTCCTGCACGTCCTCGAGATCGGGGACGCGGCCGCGCCGCCGCTGCGCATCGAGCGCGTGAGCGGACACGGTCTCGCGGGCGCCGTGGTCGCGGGCGAGGCGGCGGTGCTGATGGCGACGGGCAGCGAGCCGCTGCGCGAAGCGGAAGTCACGCTGCCCGACGTCGCGAGCCGATTCGTGCTCGTGGCCGGCCTCGCGCCGCGCGGCCGCTACGACCTGCAGCTGACCTCGGGTTTCGCGCCGGGCTCTCCGGTGTGGCGCCTGGAAGCCGAGGCCAACGACGCGGGTGTCCTCCAGTCGCCCTGGGACGTGAAGGACGCGCGCCTGCGGCTACGGCGGCTCGACGGAATGGAAAGGAAGGCGCGATGACGCGACCCATGACGGTCCGCCGCTCGTCCGTGGCGGCGGCGGTGGCGATGGCGGCGGTGGTCGCGGTTGCCCGCGATCGCCCGCCGATGCCGAAGATCACGGCGCCCGTCGTCTTCGACACGAAGGAGGCGGACGCGATCCTGTCCGCGATGCAGGTCTTCCCCCCCGACAACCCCTGGAACCAGGACATCTCGAAGATGCCGGTGCACAAGGACTCGGCGCGGATGATCGCGTCCATCGGTGCTTCCCTCCGCCTCGGCTACAACCTCGACATGGGGTTCGTCATCGTTCCCGCCGACCAGAAGAAGATCCCGGTGAAGATCACCGAGTATCCGGCCGAGTCGGATCCCGGCCCCTTCCCCCTCCCCGACAACGCGCCCATCGAGAACTGGCCGCTGCAGCGCAACGAGGACCGGAAGGCGCTGCCGAAGGCCGGCCAGACCCTCGACGACCTGCAGCGCCACGGCACCGGCGATCGCCACGTGATCCTCGTGGATCCGATGAACGGTTTGCTGCACGAGTTCTGGCAGGCGCGCCGGACGGACGAAGGCTGGGAGGCGTCGACCGCTGCCACCTTCAACCTGCGCACCGGCGCGCTGCGGCCCGAGCGCTGGACGTCTTCCGACGCGGCTGGTCTCCCCGTCTTTCCCGCCGTCGTCCGCTACGACGAGTGCGAGCGGGGAATGGTCGAGCACGCGATGCGCTTCACGGTGCGGAAGAGCCGGCGGGCGTACGTCCTGCCCGCCACCCACTGGGCCAGCCCGCACGTCGATCCGGCGCTGCCGCGGATGGGGGAGCGCTTCCGCCTGCGGAAGGACTTCGACGTCCGCGGCTTTCCGAAGCACGCCCAGGCGGTGCTCGAGGGATTGAAGACCTACGGCATGTTCGTGGCCGACAACGGGAGCGAGTGGCTGATGTCGATCGCGCCCGACCGCCGGCTGAAGGGGCTGGAGACGCTCGCGCGCGTGAAGGGATCGGACTTCGAGGTCGTGGACACGGGCGCGCGGTCGGTGGAGGGCCCGCCCGCTCCCGCGCGATGAAGCTGTGCGCGATCGGCTGCGGCGAGCACGCCGCGAGCTCGCACGGGCCGTCCCAGGCGCGGTACGCGGCGCGTCATCCCGGCTTCGTGCTCGCGGGCTGCTGCGACCTCGATGCCGTGCGGGCGGCCTCGCATCGCGACCGGTTCGGCTTCGCGCGCAGCTACGCCGATCCGCGGGCGATGCTCGACGCGGAGCGCCCGGATGCCGTCGTCCTCGTCGTGCCCGAGGACGCGACCTGCGGGTTGGCCTCCCGCGTGCTGGAGCTCGGGTACCCGCTGCTGCTGGAGAAGCCGCCCGGCCGCACGCCGGAGGAAGTCGACCGGATGGTGGCGGCGGCGGAGCGCCGCGCCGGGTCGGTGCCGCACCAGGTCGCATTCAACCGGCGGTTCGCGCCGATGGTGCGTGAGACGCGCACGCGGCTCCTCGAGACCGGCGCGCCGCTGCGGCACATCCACTACGAGATGACCCGCGTCGACCGCCGCGACCCCGACTTCTCGACCACCGCGATCCACGGCATCGACGCCGTGCGCTTTCTCGCCGGCAGCGACTACGCCGCCGTGCGCTTCGCGTATCACGAGCGGCCGGAGGCCGGCCCCGGCGTGGCCGACATCTTCATGGACGCGGTGATGGACTCGGGCGCGACCGCGCACCTCGCGTTCTGCCCCACCGCGGGCGTCGTCGTCGAGCGCGCGACGCTGCACGCCCCGGGTCACACCTTCTTCCTGCACATCCCCATGTGGGGAGGGATCGATTCGCCGGGCCACCTCCGGCACTACGTCGACGGCCGCGAGCGGGCGTCCGTGGTGGGGGAAACGGGGACGGAGCCGTTCGTGCTCGGCGGCTTCTACGCCGAGTACGAAGCGTTTCTGGGCGACCTCGAAGCCGGCCGCGCGCCGTCCCCCGGCCTCCGCGAGTCGCGGCAATCGGTCGCGGTCGCGGAGAGCATCCGCCATCGAGAAAGCGAGTTCCACGCATGAGGCTGGGATGGCTGTCGGTTGCGTTGCTCGCGGTTGCCGCGCAGGCGGAAGTTCCGGGGCCCGCGCCCCGCCTCGACGCCTGGCGGGTCATCGGGCCCGGCGGCGGGGGCACGATGCGCCGGCCCGCGGTGAGCCCGCACGATCCGCGGGTCGTGGTCGAAGGCTGCGACATGACCGGCGCCTACGTCACGGGTGACGCGGGCAACAGCTGGCGGATGTTCCACCTCGGCTGGGTGGTCGACGCGTTCGCGTTCGATCCGAAGGACGCGCGTGTTCTGTATGCGGGGACGGGGGCGCTGTGGCGCAGCGAGGACGCGGGGAAGACGTGGGCGATGCTCTTCCCCGACCCCGCGCGCAACACCGTCGAGCACGGTTGGGGCGACCACGCCGACGTCGTCTACACGACGGACGATCCGCTCTACCCGAGCGGCCTCGACGTGAACATCCAGGCCATCGCCATCGATCCCACGGATACGCGCCGCATCTTCATCGCCTCGGCGGCCACGCCTCCGGGCCCGCCCGGCAGCCAGCCGACCGGGCATTCGATGATCCTGGGCTCCGCGGATCGCGGACGGACCTGGTCCCGCGTGGCGGAGCTCGCCCGCGAGCGCGTGTTCGCGATGCGGGCCGACGGGGGGCGCGCACGCGTCATCGCGGAGGGCGCGGCGTACGAAGGCGACGCGCTCGACTGGCGGCGGTTTGATCCGCCGGCCGGGGCGAAGATCCAGTCCGGAAGCTTCGGACGCGAGGGCGACCGCATGCTCGTATACGCGACCACGGATGCCGGCGTCTCGGTGTCGGAGGACGGCGGCCGCACCTGGCGCGCGAGCAACGGATCGCTGGCCACGATGCTGGCCGGGGACGGCACCGAAGCCTGGGGCCCCGCGGCGCGGTCGAAGCCGAGCGTCGGCCCGGTGGCGGCGTCGGCGGATCACGGCGCCACCGCCTATCTCGGACTCCGTGGGCTGCGCGGCGCCGAGGGCGCGCGATTCAATGGCATCGCCCGCACCACCGACGCCGGCCGCACCTGGTCCATCGTCCATGCGGAAGCGGACCGCCCGTCCACGAACCTCGAGCCTTCGTGGATCGAGACGCGTGCGCTCGAGGACGGCAACTCGGTCTGGTTCGACGCCCCCTACGACCTCGCGGTGGCGCCGGGCGCGCCCGACGTCTGCTACGCGACCGATCTCTTCCGCACCTACCGCACGCTCGACGGCGGCCGCACGTGGGCGCAGGTGAGCTCCGCGCGGCGTGGCGACGACCGGTGGGTCAGCCGCGGCCTCGACGTCACCAGCACCTACGGCGTGCACTGGGACCCGTTCGACGCGCGGCGGATGTTCATCAGCACCACCGACATCGGCCTCTTCCGCAGCGAGGACTCCGGCGCCACGTGGACGGGATCGACGACCGGCGTCCCCACGCCGTGGCGCAACACGACCTATTGGATGGCCTTCGACCCCGAGGTGAAGGGCCTGGTCTGGGGCGCCTTCAGCGGGACGCACGACCTGCCGCGCCCGAAGATGTGGCGGCGGACCGATCCCGAGAAGTTCCAGGGCGGAGTCGGGATCTCCATCGACGGCGGGCGGACGTGGACGCCGTCCAACGGCGGCATGGCGGAGAGCGCGATCACCCATGTCCTCGTCGATCCGTCGAGCCCGCGCGACCGGCGCACGCTGTACGCGACCGCCTTTGGCCGCGGGGTCTACAAGTCCACCGACAACGGGCGCAGGTGGGCGCTCGCGAACGCCGGGATCGAGCAGCGCCAGCCCTTCGCGTGGCGCATCACGCGTGATCCCGAAGGCGCGCTGTACCTCGTGGTCGCGCGGCGCAGCGAGCGCGGGCGCATCGGCGATACGGACGACGGCGCGCTCTACCGGTCGACCGACGGCGCCGAGCGCTGGACGCGGATGACTTTGCCCGCCGGGGTCAACGGGCCGAACGGCCTCGCCGTCGATCCGCGCGATCCGCGCCGGCTCTATCTCGCGGCCTGGGGCGTCGCGACGCCGGGGGGCGACACCGGCGGCGGGATCTTCCTCTCCACCGATCGCGGCGCGACCTGGACCAACGTGCTCCCGTACGCGCAGCACGTCTACGACGTCACCATCGACCCGCGCGATCCGGCGATCCTGTACGCCTCCGGCTTCGACCAGGCGGCGTACCGGTCGATCGACCGCGGCGCCACGTGGTCGCGCGTCCGCGGGTTCAACTTCAAGTGGGCCCATCGTGTCGTTCCCGATCCGGCGGACGCCGCGAAGGTGTACGTCACGACGTTCGGGGGCAGCGTGTGGCACGGTCCGGCCGCCGGAGATCCGTCCGCCACCGAGGACCGCGTCCCGTTGCCGTCGTGGCCCCGCGGAGTGGCGATGCCGAGCCGCATCGACCAGCTGGTGGAGGCGAACATCGCGGGCACGCACGCGTTCCAGATCGAGCTGGCGCGGAAATCGGGCAAGGGCGATCCGGCCTGCTACGCGAGCACGC
Source organism: Acidobacteriota bacterium (assembly GCA_031369785.1). GTDB lineage: Bacteria > Acidobacteriota > Vicinamibacteria > Fen-336 > Fen-336 > JANMPI01. The sequence continues at coordinate 15,310 of JANMPI010000390.1, read as the reverse complement.
TGTCCGACGCCGCCCTCGACGCCCTCGAGGCGCACCAGGCCGCGCTCCTCGCGACCGACCCGGCGGTGGTCAAGGCGTGGGCATCCGGTGAGCCCTCCACGTTCGATTCCGGCCGCGACCTCGAGCCGCTGCTCGCCGCCGGCCTCACGCTGTCGCCGGCGCTGCCGGTGAGCGTCTTCTCGGAGTACCTGGCCGCCGAAGCGCCCGGCCGCGCGCGTGCCCACGTTCGCGCGATCGCCAGCCTCTACCAGACGAACCTCGAGGTCGAGCGCGACGGCGACCGCCTCCAGGAGCTCTTCCGCTTCTACATCGGCCTCGGCCTGCCCGTGTACGTCGGCCCCCTGAGGCTGCCCGGGCGCGACGCCGACTTCCTCGCCGTGGGGCAGCAGCTCGAAGGGAAGACCTGCGCGTCGCCGGTGGGGACGACCGCCGCGGAATGGCAGATCGCGGGCCGCAAGATCTGGAACTGGGGTGAGAAGAACCTGCACCTCCGCGACGACCGGGCGCTCGCGGACGAGCTGCTCATGGAGCCCGACATCGCCGCCCTCGTGCCGCGCATCCGCGCCTTGCCGAAGCAGCGGGTGGCGGTGATCGGCCACTCCTTCACCATGGGGCTGCACTGGGCATCGCCCTCCGCCTTCGTCCCCATCGTCACCGCGCTCCTCGCACGCGAGAACCCGGGCGTCGAGATCCGCCAGTTCCAGGGCGGCGGCCTCACCTCGACCCGCGCCTACGACCGGTTCTTCAAGGACGTGATCGCGTGGAAGCCGGACGTGGTCCTCCTCGTGGTCATGAACCGCACCGCCGAGGACCTCGCCAAGCTGGCGCTTCTCGGCCAGGGCCTGACCGCGGCGGGGGCAAGGGTCTACTCCTTCGACGACGTGCACGATCCCGACAGCTCGGATCCGGAGCGGCTCGCGAAGGAGCACGAGGTCGAGCAGGCGTCGGGGATCGCCATCGTCGAGGTGGCGGCGCTCCTCTCCGCGGCCCCCGATCGCGATCGCTTCCTGAGCCTCGATGGAATTCACATGACGGAGCCCTATCATCGGCTGATGGCAAGGGAATGGCTGAAGCTGCTGGTGGGCGCGCGCGGCCCGCAGGCCGGGCGGTGACGATGGACATCCGCGTCCATCCGACGAAGGACGAAATGGCGCAGGCGGCGGCCGATCTCGCCGCGGCGTCGCTGCGCGCCGCGATCGCCGCGCGTGGCCGGGCGAACGTCATCGCCGCGACCGGCGCGTCGCAGTTCGAGTTCCTCGACCGCCTGGTGGCCGCCCCCGGCATCGACTGGGCGCGAACCATCTTCTTCCACCTCGACGAATACGTCGGGCTGCCGGAGACGCACCCCGCCAGCTTCCGCAAGTACCTCCGCGAGCGCCTGGCCGACCGTGTGCACCCGGGCGCGTTCCACTTCATCGCCGGCGATGCCTCCGATCTGGCGGCCGAGTGCCGGCGCGTGGGCGCGGTGCTCGCCGCTCATCCGATCGATGTCGCGTTCGTCGGCATCGGCGAGAACGGGCACCTCGCCTTCAACGATCCGCCGGCCGACTTCGAGATCGCCGATCCGTACCTCGTGGTCGACCTCGACGAGGACTGCCGGAAGCAGCAGCTTGGCGAAGGCTGGTTCCCGACCCTCGCCGACGTCCCGCGGCGCGCGATCTCCATGTCCATCCGGCAGATCCTGAAGTCGCGCGAGATCCTCGGCATCGTCCCCGATGCGCGCAAGGCGCGCGCGGTGGCGGATTGCCTGTCCGGCGCCGTGAGCCCTCGCCACCCGGCGTCCATCCTGCAAAGCCATCCCCGGACGACGGTGTTCCTCGACGCCCCCGCGGCCGCGCTCCTCGAAGCGGCCAGGGCGGCACGATGAGCGCGCACACGTTCGTGCCCGACGGCCGCCCGGCCGGGGAATCGATCGCGCGCGCGACGCACATGGGCATCGTCGCCCACCCCGACGATCTGGAGATCCTCGCCTACCCGGGGATCCTCGAGTGCCTGGGGAAGGACGACCGGTGGTTCTTCGGCGTGGTCGCCACCGACGGGCGCGGGTCGGCGCGCTCCGGGCCCTATGCCGCGGTGACCGACGCCGCGATGCGGGTCCTGCGTCGCGAGGAGCAGGAGAAAGCGGCGGTGGTGGGCGAGTACGCGGCGGTCGTCATGCTCGACCGCACGAGCGCCGACGTGCAGGGGGCGGGCCGCGCCGGCCTCGTCGCCGAGCTGACCGATCTGCTGCGCGCCGCGGGCCCGGAGATCGTCTACACCCACAGCCTCGCCGATCGCCATCCGACGCACGTTTCGGTGGCGCTGGCCACGGTCGCCGCCTGCCGCGCGCTGCCGGAGCGAGACCGCCCGGCGCGTGTCCTCGGTGGCGAGGTGTGGGGCGATCTCGAGTGGCTGACCGCGGGGGACAAGGTCGCGATGGACGTCTCCGGCCGCGAGAGCATCGGCGCTGCGCTCCTGGGCGTGTTCGACTCGCAGATCGCCGGCGGCAAGCGCTACGACCTCGCGGTTCCCGCGCGCCGTCTCGCGCATGCGACGTACCACGACTCCCACTCCGTCGACGCGAGCACCGCGCTGTGCCTGGCCATGGACCTGACGCCGCTTGTCCAGGACCCGGCGGCCAGCGTGGCCATGTACGTGCAGGAGCGCATCGACCGCTTCGCGGCCGACGTGCGCGCGCGGATCGAGCGGCTGGAGCGCGGGAGGTGAACGGGCCGCTGGCCGGCCGCGTCGCCGTCGTCGTGGGCGGCACGACCGGCATCGGCCGCGCCATCACGCGCGGGCTCGCCGAGGCGGGCGCGGACGTCGTCCCCACTTCGCGCGACATGGGGCGGGTCGCGGCGGCGGCGGACGAGGTCATTGGGCTGGGACGGCGCACGGTGCGGGTGGCGTCGGACGTGACCGACGCCGCGTCTTTGCAGCGCGCGCTCGACGCCACCCTCGCCGCGCTGGGGAAGGTCGACATCCTGGTCAACTCCGCCGGGGTCACCAAGCGCACGCCGACCCTCGACCTCCCGGAGGGGGAGTGGAGCGCGATCCTGGACATCAACCTCACCGGCACGCTGCGCTCGTGCCAGGTCTTCGGGCGGCACATGGTGGAGCGCGGCTACGGGCGGATCGTGAACATCGCCTCCCTCGCCTCCACCGTCGCGCTGTTCGAGGTGGCCGCCTACAACGCGAGCAAGGCGGGTGTGGCCGGCCTCACCCGATCGCTGGCCGTCGAGTGGGCCGCGCACGGTGTGTGCGTGAACGCCATCGCCCCCGGCGTCTTCCGCACCAGCCTGAACGCCGCCATGCTCGACGGCACCGCCCGCGGACAGGAGCTGCTGATGCGGACGCCGATGCACCGCTTCGGCCGCGTCGAGGAGCTCGCGGGAGCGGCGGTCTTCCTCGCCTCGGAGGCCGCGAGCTTCGTCACCGGGACGCTCCTCACCGTGGACGGCGGCTTCCTGGCCAGCGCGGTCAATCAATGAAGATCACCGCGGTCGTGGTCCGCGACATCCGCTTCCCGACCACGCGCGACCGCGACGGCTCCGACTCGATGAACCAGGGCGACTACTCGGCGACGTACGTCGTCCTCCGTACGGACCAGCCGGGGCTCGAAGGCCACGGGCTGACCTTCACCAACGGGCGCGGCAACGAGCTCTGCGTCGCCGCGGTGCGTGCGCTGGAGCGCCACGTGGTGGGCCGGAGCCTCGACGACATCACCTCCGGCATGCGCGCCTTCTTCCGATCGCTGACCCAGGACGTGCAGCTGCGCTGGCTCGGTCCCGAGAAGGGGATCCTGCACATGGCCACCGGCGCGGTGATCAACGCGGTCTGGGACCTGTGGGCGAAGCGGGACGGCAAGCCGCTCTGGAAGCTGGTCGCCGACATGCCGCCCGCGCAGCTCGTGTCCTGCCTCGACTTCAGCTACATCACCGATGCACTCACCCCGGAGGAAGCGCTCGCCATCCTCGAGGGCCTGGCCCCCACGCGGGCGGCGCGCGAGCAGGAGATCCGGCGTGACGGCTATCCCGCGTACACCACCTCGACGGGATGGCTCGGCTATCCGGACGAGAAGGTGCGCCGGCTCTGCCGGGAAGCGATCGCCGCCGGCTGGACGGCGTTCAAGATGAAGGTGGGGCAGGACCTCGAAGGCAACATCCAGCGCGCGGCGCTCATGCGCGAGGAGCTCGGCCCCGACCGCGTGCTGATGATGGACGCCAACCAGTGCTGGGACGTGGGGGAGTCGATCCGGCAGATGAAGGCGCTGGCCCGCTTCGACCCCTGGTGGATCGAGGAGCCGACGAGCCCCGACGATGCGCTGGGCCACGCCACCATCGCCCGCGCGATCGCGCCCATCGGCGTCGCCACCGGCGAGACCTGCCAGAACCGCGTCATCTTCAAGCAGCTCCTGCAGGCGGAGGCGATCCGCTTCTGCCAGGTGGACAGCTGCCGGATGGGCGGGGTGAACGAAGCGCTCTCCGTCATGCTGATGGCGGCGAAGTTCGGGGTTCCCGTCTGCCCGCACGCCGGGGGCGTGGGTCTCTGCGAATACGTGCAGCACCTCTCGCTCATCGACTACATCGCGATCAGCGGCTCGCTGGAGAACCGCATCCTGGAATACGTCGACCACCTGCACGAGCACTTCGTGCATCCGGTACGGATCCGCAACGCGCGGTACCTCGTCCCCACCGAGCCGGGGTACAGCATCACCATGAAGCCGGAGTCGCTGGACGCCTTCGAGTTTCCGGCCGGCCGGGAATGGTCCCGCTAGCGGCGCTGGCCGTCGCCGCCGTGGCCGCGTCGTCCCTGCCCGTCGTGACCCCGGTGCGAGCGTGGGAGGGCACGGAGACGATCGTGACCTACGAAGAGGGGCCGCCGGACGTGAATCCGCCCTTCGATCGCTTCGCCGGCGGGCGCTTCAACTACCCGTACACGATGCGGCTCGCCCTTACCGACCGCAAGGCGCCGCGCGTGTGGCGTACCCTCAACCTCGAGAACGAGCACCTGCGCATCACGGTGCTGCCGGACCTCGGCGGGCGCCTGTGGCGGGCGGTGGACAAAGCGAACGGCGCGCAGATGTTCTACGCGAATCCGACGCTCAAGTTCGCGCAGGTCGCATATCGCGGGGCGTGGGCGACGTTCGGCATCGAGTGGAACTTTCCCGTCTCCCACAGCTGGGTGACCTCGTCGCCGGTCGACTACGCCCTCACCCGCGATCCCGACGGCAGCGCGTCGATCGTCGTCGGCAACATCGATCTCGTCTACGGCATGCAGTGGCGGGTCGCGCTCACGCTGCATCCGCATCGCTCGGTGCTGGATCAGTCCACGGCCCTCTACAACCGCAGCGAGACCCGCCATCGCTTCTACTGGTGGACGAATGCCGCCGTCGAGACCTGGGACGACTCGCAGCTCATCTACCCGATGGAGTTCACGGCCAGCCATGGATTCACCCAGATCGACACCTGGCCGGTCGACTCCGCCGGCGTCGACCTCTCGCGGCCGGGGAACCATCGAAAGGGCGCGGTGTCGCTCTTCAGCCACGGGAGCCGCGAGCCCTTCATGGGCATCTACCATCTGCGCACCGGCGCGGGCGTCGCGCACTGGGCCGATCCCGCGGAGCTGCCGGCGAAGAAGGTGTGGAGCTGGGGCGCGGACGCGGAAGGCCGGGACTGGCGGCGCGCGCTCTCCGACAACGACAGCGCCGAGGTCGAGATCCAGGCCGGGCTCTTCCGCGACCAGGAGACCTACGCCTTCCTCGAGCCCCAGGAGACGATCCGCTTCCGGGAGTACTGGATCCCCGTGCGCGGGATCGGCGGGTTCTCGCGCGCGACGCCGGACGCGGTGGTGAATATCGCGCGCGCGGCCGGGGACCGCGTCGCGGTGGGCGCGCAGGTGACCGAGAGTGTGCGGGGCGGACATCTGCGGGTGATGGAAGGCGCGCGCGTGATCGCGAAGGAGGCGCTCGACCTCACGCCCGCGCAGACGTGGGAGCGGACGTTCACGGCCGCGGGCCCGGTCAGGGTGGAGATCGCCGACGGAGAGGGGCGTTTGCTGGTCGCGCACACCGAAGGGCGGTACGACGTCGTGCCGCGCGCGGAAGTGGCCACGGGCCCGCAGAGGGCGCACGCGTTCCCTCCCGCGGACCGGCAATCGGCCGACGACTACGTCGAGCGCGGCCGCAACGAGGAGCTGGACGGCAAGCTCCTGCGCGCCTGGGACACGTACCGGGAAGGGGGCGGGCGGTTCCCGGAGAGCTACGGACTGGCACGCGCGGCCGGCCGTCTCGCCGTCGCCCTCCGCCGCTTCGACGAGGCCGCGCCGCTGCTGGAGTCTGCGCTTTCACGGGTGAGCAACGATGCCGAGGCGCAGTACTACCTCGGCCTGGCCCGGGCGGCGGTGGGAGACGACGCACGCGCTCGCCCGTCGTGGGAAGCGGCCTCGCACTTCCGCGGCGTGCGTGCCGCGTCCCTCCTCGAGCTCGCGCGGCTCGCGGCCCGTGCCGGGGACGGGGCGGGCGCCGTCCGCTTCATCGGCGAAGCCGTCGCCGCCGATCCGAGGGCGATCCGGGCCGGCGCACTCCAGGTCGCGCTCCTGCGGCGGGCCGGCCGCACCGCGGAGGCGCGCACGCGTCTCGCGCACTGGCGCGCGCAGGATCCGACCAGCGCATTCCTGCGAACCGAAGCCGTGATGCTGGGCGCGTCGGACGAGGCGCTCTGGCGGCACCTCGCCGGCGACGCGCAGCGCGTGCTGGAGGTCGCGGCCGACTACATGGGGATCGCGGCCTGGGACGATGCGCTCGCCGTCCTCGACCATCCCTATCCGTCGGGAGCGGGCGTGGTGAGCGAGCCCGGAGCCGCCGAGGTCGCGCGGCATCCCGAGATCGCGTACTGGCGCGGCTACGGCAAGGAGCGACAGGGGCGCTCGGGGCACGCGGACTACCAGGCCGCGTCGCGGATGCCGACGACGTACGTCTTCCCTCGGCGCGCCGAGACGATGACCGTCCTGCGCCGTGCGCTCGCCGACGATCCCGCCGACGCGACCGCGCACGCGCTGGTGGGCGCGCTGGAGCTGGCGTCGGGCCGCGTGCCGGCGGCGATCGACGCCTGGGAGCGGGCGCGCGGCCTGGATCCCCACATGCCCGTCCTCCATCGGAACCTCGGGCTCGCGCTGCTCCACGACGGCCAGCTCGACCGCGCCCAGGCGGTGTTGGCGGAGGGCCTCGATGCCGACCCGTCGAACATCGAGGTCTATCTAGCACTCGACCAGGTGCTGGGTCTCCTCGGCCGCCCCGCGTCGGAGCGGGTCGCCACCCTCCAGCGCCATCCCGACCCGCGCGCCATGCCTTCATCGCTCGTCTTCAAGCTTGCCCTCGCCCTGATCGAGGCGGGCCGGTTCGATGACGCCGAGCGCCTGTTTCCGGGCCGCTTTTTTCCGCGCGAGGAATTCGGGACGAACCCGCGGCAGGTCTATCTGGAAGCGCGCCTCCAGAGGGCGCTCGCTTCCGCCCGTGCGGGCCGGCGCGACGAGGCGCTGCGGATCGCCGCGCACCTCGGGGACGCCGTGCCGGACCTGCCTTTCACACAGGATGGGATGGAGGCGTTCGTCGGGGGCGCGCGCGTGCAATTCCTCCTCGGCGAAGTCGCGGCACTCGCGGGGGACGACGCGGCCGCGCGCGCGCGATGGTCCCGTGCCGCCGCCGGGCACGACAGCTATCCCCAGGCCGATGCCGCCTACGTCTACCGCGCGCGCGAGCGTCTCGGGATGGGCTCGGAAGAGGAGAGACGCGCCGCGCTCGGGGAAGCACTCGCCTCGTGGAACAACCGGCTCCTCTCGGGCACGAATTTTCCCGGCGCCAACGCCGCTGGCCAGGGCTACTTCCTGATGGCGCTGGGCCGCCTCGACGAGGGTCGGGCCAAGCTGCGCGAGGCGCTGCTGCTGCCGGACAAGATGATGTCGCACTACCTGAGCCGCGCCGCGCTGGTCGGCCGCGCGACCGAAGATGTCAGCCGCTAGACAAGGAGGATCGATGCGCATCGCGCGATGGACGGGATGGCTGACGGTGGCGGCGGCGGTCGCATCGAGCGCGTGGGCGCTCCCGGCGGGACCGCTGCCCGTCACCGTGGAGTCGGGAGTGAAGGTGGTGATGCGCGACGGCGTCACCCTCGTGGCCGACGTCTATCGGCCGGAAGGCGACGGCCGCTACCCGGTGCTGCTCACCCGCACGCCGTACGACCGTCACGGGGACATGACGGCAGGCCCCGCGCTGGCCTCGCACGGGTACGTGGTGGTGATGCAGGACGTCCGCGGACGCTACGGGTCAGAGGGCGCCTTCTATCCCTTTCGCAACGAGGCCGCGGACGGGTACGACACCGTGGAGTGGGCGGCCGCGCTCCCCAGCTCCAACGGGAAGGTGGGGATGTTCGGCGGGTCCTACGTCGGCGCCACGCAGATGCTCGCGGCGGGGGCGACGCCGCCGCACCTCGTCGCCATCCACCCCGTGGTCACCGCGTCCGACTACTACGAGGGGTGGACGTACCAGGGCGGCGCGCTCATGCAGTGGTTCACGAGCTCGTGGGCCACCGGCCTCGCCGAGGACACGCTGCAACGGCAGGCCAGCGAGCTCGCCCGCCCGCCGCAGTGGGTCGAGACGCTGCCGGTCGGGAGCTATCGCCTGCTCGAGCCGCCGCCCGTGTCCGACCTGGCCCCCTACTATCGTGACTGGCTGGCGCACGAGACCGCGGACGAATACTGGCGCGCGGTGCGGGTGAAGGACCGCTATGGCGACATGACGGTCAAGGCGCTGCACCAGGGCGGCTGGCACGACATCTTCTCGCGCGGGTCGATCGAGAACTACATCGGCATGCGCGCCGGCGCGGCCACGCCGGAAGCGCGCGCGGGGCAGCGGCTGATCATGGGCCCGTGGGGGCACACGGCGACGCTGGCGCACGGCAAGGTGGGGGACGTGACCTTCGGCGACTCCGCCCTCCCCGACGAAGGCGACCTGCTGCGCTGGGCTGACTGGTCGCTGAAAGGCGTGCCCAACGCGTATGCGACCGGCGCGCCCGTCCGCCTTTTCGTCATGGGCGATAACGTGTGGCGGGACGAGCAGGAGTTTCCCCTCGCCCGCGCGCGCGCCACGCGCTACTACCTCCACGCGGCGAAGGGCGCGAACTCCGCGCAGGGCGATGGACGCCTTTCGCCGACCCCTCCGCGGCGCGAAGGCCCCGATCGCTTCCAGTACGATCCCGCGAACCCGGTGCGCACGCTGGGGGGACGGCTGTGCTGCGGCACCCCGCCGGTCAACTATCACCCCGGCCCGGCCGACCAGCGCCCCAACGAAACGCGCGCCGACGTCCTCGTGTACTCCACCGGGCCGCTGGCCCGCGACCTGGAGGTCACCGGGTTCATCACCGCGGAGATCTGGGCCGGCACGTCCGCGGTCGACACCGACTTCACCGCGATGCTGGTCGACGTCGATCCCTCCGGCTACGCGCGTTACCTGGCGGACGGGATCCTCCGCGGGCGCTACCGCGCCACCCGCGACCGCGCGCAGCCGCTGTCGCCGGGCGCCATCGAGAAGTACGAGATCGACCTCGGCGCGACCGCGAACGTGTTCAAGACCGGCCACCAGCTTCGGCTCTACGTGTCGAGCAGCAACTTCCCGCGCTTCGCCCGGAACCTGAACACGGGCGAGCCGGTAGCCACCGGCACGCGGATGGTGAAAGCGGATCAGGTCGTCTACCACGACGCGGCGCACCCGTCCGCGCTCGTCCTTCCGGTGATCCCCCGGCCATGAGGCGCATCGGCGCGGTCGCGGTCCTCGCGCTCGCCTCCTCGGCGGCGGCGGCCGATCCCGCGCCGCGCAACGACATCGTCTACTCGCGCGCGGTGGTGACGCCGCACGTGCCGTGGGCGGCGAAGCTGCCGGGCGGTCCGATCCGCGGCTTCTTCATCCCCACGGTCGGCGGCGGGCGCGAGATGGTGGAGCTGATGCAGCGGCTCGACCTCGCGGCGACGACGGTGACCATCGACCCGCAATGGGACGTCAACTGCTGGGGCCTCGGCGATTTCTACGGCCATCCCGAGCGCGGCGATCGCGACGACTTCCGGATCGTCTACGGATACGCGGAGGAGGAGCTGACCAGCGAGAAGCCCTTCGAGGTGATGGTGATCCCGGCCCTCAATGGCTGGTCGCGCCTGACCCGCAAGACCCGCGACGCGATCCTGCGCCGGGTCGACGCCGGGGCGGGGCTGGTGCTCATCCATCCCTTCGTCGGCGACGTCGTCGGGCACCCGTTTGCGGGGGACGAGCCCGTGCCGGATGCGCGGATCTGGGACGTGTCGCCGCTGGTCGGCGTCCCCGACGATCGCGTGAACGAGCGCGGTTATCCCGTGCGTAACGCGGAGGCGATGGATGAAGGGCCGTGGGAGGTCGCGGGCGATCACTTCATCACCGTCGGCTTCGATCCCGCACTGCTGCCCGCGGGCGGGCGCGGCGCCCGCTTCTACAAGTACGAGGCGCGTGGCGACGTGCTCCTGCGCGCCGCCGGGCATCCCATCCTCGCCGTCAAGTCCTACGGGCGCGGACGCGTGGTGGCGTTCGCCCATGCCGGCGAGGGCTTCCTCCCCGATCCCGTCGACTCCGTGGCCACCCGCACGTACTGGGACTATCGCGAATACCAGTACGCGCTCCTCGCGCGGAGCGTGCTGTGGGCGGCGGGGCGAGCGCCCGCGGTGCGTCTCGTGTCAGTGAGGGCCTCCGCGGACGACGGGCTCGCCTTGCGGATCGCCGCCGACGAAGCGCGCGAGGTCGACGTCGAGGTGGGCGCGAAGTCGGAGTTCGGGCGCGCGCTGGGCACGCACCGCTTCCGCCGTGCGCTCGTCGCCGCTCTGGGCGACATCACCATTCCGGCGCGCGACATCGCTCCCGAAAACGGCTGGCCCGGGGGTCGGACGATCGTCGACGTGATCGTCCGCGACGCGAGCGGCGCGTCGCTCGACTGGGGTGCTTCGAGCTTCGCGGTCCCGAAACCGGCCGCCGTCGCGGCGCTCCGACCCAACGCGGCGGTCTATCGCGTGGGCGACACGGTGAGCCTCGTGACGCAGGCCGCCGGCCATCTGGAGGGCGTGAAGATGCGCGTCACCTGGTCGGACGATCTCGACCGCGTCCTTGCCGTGGACGAGAAGGACACGGCAGGCGAGAAGTACTTCTTCCATCGCCTGGACGGTTTCGTGGGCAAGCGGCTGCGTATTGCCGCCGAGCTCGTCGACGCGAGCGGCCGCGTCCTCGATCACCTGCGCCACGCCCCGCTCGTTGTCGTCCCGCGGGAGCGGCGGCAGAAGGAGTACAAGGGCCTCCTCTCTTTCGAGAGCCCTCCCGAGGACCAGGCCGCGCTGCGCCAGCGATTGCTGCGCGCGCAGGCCATGGACAGCGGGTTCACGTGGGGCGGCGGCGTCACCGACAGTCTCGAGATCCCGCGCGGCACCTTCGGCACCTACTGGTATGACCGCGGCCCCACGACTCCGGAAGCGATGGAGAAGGCGATCGCCGGGTTCCAGCGCACCGGCGACTTCGAGGCGCTCCAGTACCTGACCCGCAAGGAGCTGTACCGGCGGACGGGGGAGACCCGGTTCCTGGCGCGCAATCCGAGCCTCGACGATCCCCGCGTGCTCGACCAGCTGGCCGGAATCGCGAAAAGCGCGGCGCGCAACAAGGCCGTCTACAACATGGACTACTACTTCGTCGGCGACGAGGGCTCGCTCACCTCGTACGGCGACCCCGTCGACTACAGCTGGGACGAGCACACCCTCGCCGGCTTTCGCGCCTGGCTCCCGACCGTCTACGGATCGCTCGAGGCGCTGAACGCGGAATGGCGCGCGTCGTTCGCATCGTGGGACGTCGTGGTCCCCGCGACCACGGAGCAGGCGCGGGCCAGCGGAAGCTTCGCTCCCTGGGCCGACCATCGCACGTACATGGAGCGCTCGTTCGCGCACGCGTACCAGGTGGTGCGCGACGCCGTCGTTTCCGCGGACCCGGAGGGCCGGATCGCGCTCTCCGGCACGCAGGCGACGACACCGTACAACGGCGCCGACTGGTATCGCCTCGACCAGATCGTCGACGACTTCCTTTCGTACAGCGGCGGCAATCAGTGGGACTTCCACCGCTCGTTCGCGAAGCCGGACGCGCGGATCGGCTTCTGGACCGGCTATGGCCGGAGCGGCGTGGGCGTCCAGCACGAGATCTGGAGCGCCGCTCTCTCCGGTGTCCTGTTCCCGAATCTCTTCTGGAGCGCGTCGGTCATCAACCCCGACCTCACGCTCTCGAAGTCCGGGCGCGACATGGGCGCCGTCTTCCAGGCCCTGCGCTTCTCCGGGGTGGGCCGGCTGCTGATGGAGTCGGAAACGGTGGGCGACGGCATCGCGATCCATTACTCGATGCCGTCCGTGCACGCGGCGGGCATCCTCGGCCTCCATTCGTCGAAGAAGGGGGACGACGAGGACGACGGGCCCGGTTTCCCCGCGAATCGGGACGGCTGGGCGCGCACCCTCGCCGACCTCGGCTTCTCGTACGACTTCATCGCCTCGCCGCAGCTGGAGGCGGGCGCGCTCGACCCGCGGCGCACGCGCGTCCTGATCCTGCCCCTGTCCCTCGCCATCTCCGCCCGCGAGGCGACGGCGATCGAGGCCTTTGCGCGCGCGGGCGGCATCGTCATCGCGGACGTCGCGCCGGGGCGGATGGACGAGCACTGCGCGTGGGCGCCTTCGGGAATGCTGCGATCGGTCTTCCCGGTGGCGATGCCGGCCGAGCGCACGTTCACGCCTCCCGTCGGTGGTCAGGCCGCGACGTGGCGCGTGGGGAAGGGCTGGGCGATCCTCTTCAACCGCACGTTCGACGCCTACCCGAAGCTGCGTGCCTCGGCCTACGGCGGAGGCGAGTACCGCGATCTCCTGGGCGCGGAGCTGGCCCGCCTCGGCCTGGCGCCCGCGGTCGCAGTCCGGAACGCGGCGGGGCAGCCGCTGCCGCAGGCGCGCATCGCGCGCTATCGCTTCGGCGGCGCGGACGTGATCGCGCTGTTGCAGGAGAGCCTCGACCTGGCGACGCTCTACGGCCGCGACGGCGTCACGGCCTTCGAGGACGCGCGCCTGGGGCCGGTCGCGCGCCAGGACGTGGTCGTGAAGCTCCCGCGGGTGGCGCGGGTGACCGACGTCCGCACCGGGCGCGACCTCGGGCGGACCGACACCGTGAAGATGGCGATGACGCCCGGGGACGCGATCGTCCTCGCGCTCGCGGACACCCCGCCGGGGACGTTCACCATGGACGGCCCGCACGCGGCGCGGCGCGGTGATCACGTGTCCTTCGCGCTCGCGCCCGGCGATTCGCGCCGCCACCTCGCGCGCATTCACGTCCTCGGCCCCAACGGCCGCTTCCTGCCCGAGTACGCGGCCACCGTCCTCGTCGACGGGGGCCGCGGACGTTTCGAGCTGCCCACCGCGTCGAGCGACGCGCCCGGCCGCTATCGGATCGAGCTCGCCGACGTGATCAGCGGTGCGGTGGCGACGGCGGACCTGCAGCTCGAGTAGCCGGCCGGAGGAGCGGTCCCCGGCCGGCGGGACGGGTCAGAACTCGTAGGCCCCGATGTCGATAACGTTGGTGATGGTGCGGGCGACGCTCGCCAGGTGCTTCACGTACTCGCGCACGACGTTGTGCGCGGGCACCACCGCCGGGTCGAGGGGCGCGCCGTCGTCGATCGCGGTCGACGACGAGATGAGGTGGTAGTCCTGGCCCGCCTCGCTCACGAACCCCGGTGAGGCGCCGGTCATCGTCCCGTTGTTCGTGATCGTCCCCTTCGGACGGCTGACCGTGAAGTTCGTGTAGCCGGTCTTGAACCAGTTCTGGGTGAGGGTGAGGCGGCCGAAGCCGTCGAGAAGCTGGAGGTTCGCGCCCGCGGCGGTCACGTAGGCGATGTTGTTCCGCGCGTCGATGCTCTCGTCGTTGGTGGCCATGCGGAAGAGCCGCGTGGCATCCGTGCGGTCGGAGACGATCGTGTTGTTGTAGAAGTACAGCGTCCCCTTGCGGAAGTTCTGCGCGGAGCCGCCGTCTCCTCCGTAGAAGCAAATGTCGTTGTTGCCGCTGTTGGGATGCTCGACGATCACGTTTCCGTAGACGTGCGTCGCGCGGTAGCGGGGATCGGCGCGGACGAGAGAGCTGTCCTCGGCGTGGACGAGATCGAGCTGGCGGTTGGAGTGCTCGATCCAGTTGTAGCGGACGACGAGCCCCGCCGAGCGGTCCTTCAGGTTGTTCCCGCCGGCGCCGGGGAGCAGGTTGCCGAGATGGTTGTACTGGAAGGTGATGCCGATCGACTCGACGTACACGTTGTGCTCGAAATTGCTGCCGACGTTGCCGTTGTCGTGGATCGAGTTGCCTTCCACCAGGATGTTCCGGCTGGCCAGCGTGTTCGACGAGAAGGCGAAGAAGCCGTTCCCATTGTTGTGGAGGTCGCAGTTGCGCACCGTGATGTTCTCGCCGAACTCGACGTAGATCGCCGACGCCGGCGCGGTGTAGCTCTCGCTGGCGCCGCCCGGCCCGGTGAAGGTGTTCGGGGCGTGCGCGTTCATGATCTCGAGGTTCTCGATCACGAGCCACTGCGGCATGACCGTCGTCCCGTCGGCGAAGGGGACGGTGGAGCTTCCGATCTTGATGACCCCGCGGACGCGGCTCGTGTAGCTGAGCTGCGCGCGGGTCGTGGCTCCGTTGCCGTCGAGCACCGGCCGCTCGCCGTTGGGACCGAGCACGCCGCGTACCGTGATCGGCGCCGCCTGCGTTCCCACCCGGGACAGCACGAATTTCTCCTTGTATGGAGTCGCCCGGTAGTAGATGAGGACCGTGTCCCCAGCGACCAGGGATTCCCACGGCACGGCGCCCACGCTGGCGAGCGGCATCCCGGGGCCGACCTCGTATGTCGTCGCCTGGGCGGCGGGAGCCCATGTGGACGCCAGCAACGCGGCGGTGCAGATCATGCGTTTCATCGGCAGCCTCCTCTAGGAATCATCAGGAAACGACTATAAACGAAACCAAAGGGAAGGCTGCTACTCGCGGGCCGGGAGGCCGCGGAGGGCCTCCCGTACTTCGGGCTGGCTGCGATCAATGGCCAGCGAGCGACGGAACACTTCCGCCGCGCCCGCGGCATCGCCGAGCTGGAGGCGCGTCAGCGCCAGGCCGTTCAGGGCCATGGTCGACCGCGGCCCGGCCGCGATCGATCGCTCGAAGTAGGGAATGGCCTCCGCGGGGCGGCCGCTCGAGGTGAGCGCCCCGGCGAGGTAGAGG
>JANMPI010000560.1:0-7414 GCA_031369785.1 Acidobacteriota bacterium | reverse complement strand
AGGAAGTACTTGAGGAACATCTCGTTCCAATGGCGGCGCGCGACCACGGCCAGCCCGCCGAGGACGTTCGCGGCGGCGGCGGCGGAGCCGAAAAGCAGGCTCCAGGCGAGGGCGGATCTCATGAGGGCAGAGGACGATAGCACCGGCCGGGGTGCAGCCACAAGGCAATGCGTATAATCTCCCCTTGGGCCAAACCGTGAACCGGGCACTGGTGCTGTCGGCCGCCGTTTTGGGCCTGTCCGCCGCCGCGGGGGGGCAGGAACCGGAGTCCGCTGCCGCGGTCGTGCCGGGGGTGACGGCGCCGCTCCTCTCCCGCGACGCGGCCGAGGATTCGGTCGCTCCCACCCCCGGCGCGACGACGATCGGCCTCGCCGACGCGGTCGCGGCGGCCCTCCGCCAGAACTTCGGCATGCTGACCGCCGTGGACAGCGTGGCCACGTCGCGGATGCGCGAGACGGTGGCTCGCGCGCAGTTCTATCCCAAGCTCGTGCCGGCCTACGGCGAGTCGGAATACGGCCGGGCGTTCGAGCTGGATCTCCGCCAGAAGCTGCCGTGGACGGGCGCCTCGATCTCGGCCGGGGCGGCGCTGCGCTCGTCGATCGCCGACGCGGTCGCCCTCCCCCGCACGTCCAACGCGCGCATCGTCCTCACCCAGCCCCTCCTCCGCGGCTTCGGGCCCAACGCCGCGCATTACGACCTGCGCAACAGCCAGCGCGGGCGCGAATCGCAGGAGCGGACGTTCGAGCTCACCCGCCAGCGGGTGGCCATCCAGGCGACGTCGGCCTTCTACCAGGTCATCCTCCAGCGCCAGCTGCTGGCGGTGGCCCGGCAGAGCCTGAAGCGCAGCCAGAGCCTGCTGAAGGCGTCGGAAGCGCGGCTCGCGGTCGGCCTCGTGAGCAAGCTCGACGTCTTCCGCGCCGAGCTGCAGGCCTCGCAGGCCGAAGACGCGATGGTGCGGGCGCAGACGTCGCTCGAAGGCGCGCTGGAGAGCTTCCGATCGACCCTCGGCCTGCCCGCGAGCGACCCGGTGGAGCCGGTGGCGGTGGACCTCCCCGACATCGCGGCGAAGGAGCCGCTCGAGCCCATCGAAGTGCTCGTGGCCCGCGGCCAGGCGGCCCGCATCGAGGTCGCGGAGAGCCGGGACGAGGTCGAGGATGCGCGGCGAACGGCTTCGCTGGCGCGGCAGAACCTGCTCCCGCAGCTCGACCTCAACTTCTCGATGACGCAGCTCGGCCTCGGCACGACCTACGGCTCCGCGTGGAAGACGGCCGATCGCCAGTTCAACCTCTTCCTCTCGAGCTCGTATCCGCTGGAGCGCAGCGCGCAGTCGGCGAACCGCGGGGAGGCGGAGCTGAACCTCGCCGGACGCCAGCGCACGCTGCGGCAGCAGCAGCTGCAGATCGACCTCGAGGTGCGCTCCGCGGCGCGGGAGCTTTTGCGCCTGGCCAAGAGCATCGAGCTGCAGCGGAAGGCGGTGGACATCGCCGAGCAGCAGCGCCAGCTCGCCACCCTGCGCTACCAGCGCGGGCTCGCATCGAACTTCGACGTCGTGGACGCGGAAGGCAGCCTCGTCCTCGCGCGGAGCGCGCTGGTGGGCCTGCTGACCAGCCACCGGCTGGCCCGCTACGAGCTGTTGCGGGCCACGGGCTCGCTCGACGTGGAGAAGGAATTCCTGAAGTGAGCACACCTGCGCTCTCCGCCGAGCGGTTCGCGCGCGCGCTCGGCGCGGCCGGCGGACGTCTCTCCTCCGCGGCGAGAGAGGCAGCGGGCGCGGTGCGGCCGTGGCTGCGGCGCGAAGGATGGACGGCCGAGGGCCGGCGTCGTCTCGTCCTTGCCCTGCGCGCCCATCCGCGGCGGGCCCTCGGAGTCACCGGCGCCGTCGTCCTCCTCGCCTTCGGCGTCTCGGCGGCGTTGCGCAGCGGAGTGCCCGAAGGCGTCGCGGTGGCGGAAGCCCGCGAGGGCCCGTTCCATCTCACGATCGTGGAGGCGGGCACCCTGCAGGCGCTGCGCTCGGTGAGCTACGCGTCGGCGATCCAGAGCAACCAGGCCAAGATCGTCGCCATCGTCCCCGAGGGGAAAATGGTCGCCAAGGGCGACCTGCTCCTCCTCTTCGACGCCGCGCCGTTCGAGGAGGAGATCCGCCGCTCGCAGGCGCAGCTCTCCCAGGCCCAGGCCGACCTCGACAAGGCGAAGCAGGATTTCAAGCTGCAGGCGATCCAGAACCAGGAGGAGCTCGCCGCGGCGCGGCAGAAGGTCGAGCGCAGCCAGCTCGAGCTGGCCGACGTGCAGGGCGGCAAGGGCCTCGTGCACGAGGAAGAAGCAACGGCGGCGGTGGCGAACGCCGAGCGCGAGCTGGCCAAGGCGGCGGGCGCCTACGACGACCTGAAGCCGCTCCTCGAGCAGGGGTTCATCACCAAGCAGGAGCTCGACCGCGCCGACCAGGCGGTGGCGCGGGCGCGCGAGGACCTGTCGCTCGCGAAGCGCCGCCGCGACTCGCTGGTCAACTTCGGCCGCCCGCTCGAGCTGTCGCAGGCCAGAGCGGAAGCGACGCTCACCCGCGAGAGCGCGCGCCAGCTCGAGTCGTCGGCGTCTTTCCGCATGGAGCAGAAGCGCTCGGCCATCGCGGGCGCGGAGAGCCGCATCCAGGAAGCGGCCAGCAAGCTCGCGCAGGCCCAGCTGCAGCTCGCGCGCACCGAGGTGCGGGCCGACGTGCCCGGCATCGTCGTCTATCGCGACGTCTTCTTCGGCTCCGAGCAGCGCAAGCCGCAGGTCGGCGACCAGGTGTGGGCGAACCAGCCGCTGCTGATCCTGCCCGACATCTCGCGCATGGTCGTGGAGACCAAGGTCCGCGAAACCGACATCCACAAGATCGAGCGCAACCAGAAGGTGTGGGCCCGCGTGCAGGCGTATCCGGACCTGAAGCTCACGGGCAAGGTGACGCTCGTGGGGACCCTGGCCCAGGAAGAGAAGGAGCGGCGGGGAACGAAGTTCTTCGGGGTCACCGTGCAGCTCGAAGGCAACGAGCCGCGCCTGCGGCCGGGCATGAGCGCGACGGTCGAGATCGAGGTGGAGGAGCGGCCGCGCGCCCTCTACGTTCCGCTGGAGGCGGTCTTCGAGAAGGACGGTCGCCACGTCTGCTACGTCGTGCAACGCGGCCGCCTGCGCGAGCGCGAGATCGCCATCGGCTCGTCGAACCGCGATTTCGTGGTCGTGGAGCGCGGGCTGGAGAAGGGCGATCGCGTCGCGCTGCGTGATCCGGCCGCGCCGCCGTCCGATTTCGGGTCGCTGACGAGCCCGTAGTGTTTTCGCCTGTCGCGGCCGACGCGGAGTCCGAGCGCCTCTTCGGGCTGCTCCTCTTCGAAGCCGAGGAGTGCCTGGCCCGCGGCAACGTCGAGAAAGCGCTGGTGCACGCGTCCCGGGCGATGCGCGAGCGGCCGGGGAGCCTCACTGCCCGCTCGCTGATGGACCGCGCGCGCCGCGAGATGACGCGCGGGAAGAGGCGCGAGCGCCTCGAGGAGCGTGTCGTGGAGGCGCGGGAGCGAATCGCCCGCGGCGAGGACGCGGCCGCGGAGAAGATCATCGCCACCGTCCTGAAGCTGCTCCCCGACCACGCGGATGCGCTGCAGCTTTTCTCCCTGCTCAAGTTCCGGCGGTGGAAGTCGGGGTCGGCGGAGGCGGAAGCCGAGCGCGAGCTCGACGCCATGGCGCGCACGCGCGCGCGCCGCGCCGCGGAGTCGGCCCGCGCCGCCTTGAAGGCGGGATGGTCCTTTCGCGCCCTCATGACCGTCCGCCGCGCCCTCGCCATCACCCCCGACGACGCGGACCTGCTCGCGCTCTACGCCGAGAGCGTGCAGCAGGTGGATCGGACGGCGGGACAGCGCGCGGTGCGCCGCGCCGCGCACGTCCGTACCCTGGAGGCGCGCGAGCGCGTCGCCGCCGGCCAGCCCGACGAGGCGGCGCGAATGCTGCGCGAGGTGTTGAAGGAGGACCCGCAGAACCGTGAGGCCCTGGAAGCCCTAAGGAAGATCGAGGTCGCCGCGCCCGCTCGCGCCGCTCGCGCCCCAGCGGCCGCGGACCCCACGGCGATGACGGGCAAGTTCTCGCATCGCGCCGTCGCCGCGGCCATTGCGCCCCGGCCGCCGGTCGCGGCGCCGGTGACGCGTCGCCCGTCGACCCCGATCCTGATCGGGGCCGGTGTCGTCGCCCTGATCGCGGCGGGATCGCTCCTGATGCTGCGCGAGTCGCCCGCGGCGAGCGTCGAGCCGGCGCAGGTGGCGACGCTCAGCAGCAGCGGGACCGCGGTGGCGGAGCGGGCGGCGGAGGAGACCCGGCGCGCGTTCCTCGGGCAGGATCCCGGCCTTCGCCGCGCGGTGGAGGACGTCCTCGCGGGTTACGCGCGCGCGCTGGAGACCGTCGATCCCGCGCTCCTCGCCGCGGCCCGCCCCGACATGAACGCGAAGGCGCAAGCGGCGGTGGTCGCCGACCACGACGGCGCGACCAACGTCGCGGTCGACCTCCGGGTCCGGAGCGTCGCGCGGCGCGGCAACCAGGCCTCGGTGACCGTCCGCCGCACCGAGATCGTGGTCGCCGGCCGCTCCGTCGAGCGTCCGTCGGTGGAGGAGACGCTGCGGTTCCAGCGCGACGGCGACGCCTGGGTGCTGCGGCCTTCGCGCTGACCACGGCACCCACTCGCGGCCGCGGCCTCCTGGAGCTGACGGGGGTCGGCAAGACGTACCACCGCCCGGGCGGTGACGTCGTTGCGCTGCGCGAGATCGACCTGCGCATCGACGACGGAGAATGCGTGGCCGTGACCGGGCCCTCGGGGTCGGGGAAGTCGACGCTCCTCAGCATCCTCGGCTGCCTCGACCGCCCGAGCGACGGCGACTATCGCCTCGGCGGCCTGCCCGTCGCCACCCTCGACGACGTCGAGCTCTCGCGGATGCGCAATCGCAGCATCGGGTTCGTCTTCCAGTCGTTCCATCTCATCCCGCAGCTCACCGTCGCGGAGAACGTGGAGACGCCACTCCTCTACGCGGACATCGACCCCGCGCGGTGGCGCGAGCGCGCGCTGCGGGTGCTCGACCGCGTCGGGCTCCGCCATCGCGCGTCACACCGTCCGTCCGAGCTATCCGGGGGCGAGGCGCAGCGCACGGCGATCGCGCGCGCCCTGGTGCTGGAGCCGCCGCTGGTGCTGGCCGACGAGCCGACGGGAAACCTCGACACCGCGACGGGCGAGGACATCGCGTCGCTCCTCCAGGAGCTGAACCGCGAAGGGCGGACGCTGGTGCTCGTCACCCACAACGAGGCCCTCGCCGCCCGCGCCACGCGACAGGTGCGGCTGCGCGACGGACGGCTGCAGCAATGAAGCGCGCGCACGCGTCGCTCCTGCGCCTCGCCGTCCGCAACCTGCTCGTCCACAAGCTCCGGTCGACGCTGTCCGTGGTGGGGGTCGTCTTCGGCGTGGGCGCGGTGACGGCGGTGTCCGCGGTCGGGGAGGGGGCGCGGCGCGAGTCCCTGGAGCAGATCGGCGACCTCGGCATCGACACCATCACCGTGCGCGCGAGGCCGGCCGCGGTGGGCGGAGAGGCGGCGGCGCTGCGGGTCCAGGACGCGGACGCCGTACGCGCGGTGGGCGCGGGGATCGTCGCGGTGGCGCCGGTGCGGGAAGCGACGGCGCCGGTGCAGGGCGCGGGTCATTCGACGGACGCCGGCATCGTGGGAACCACCGCGGAGTACGCCTCCGCGGCCCGCCTCCGCATCAGCTCCGGCCGTTTCCTCGCCGGCCTCGACGTCGAGCAGAGAAAGCGCGTCGCGGTGCTCGGGGCGTCGATCGCCAGCGACCTCTTTCCGCTCACCGATCCGCGGGGCGAGCGGGTGATGGTCGGCGGCGACTGGTACGACGTCGTCGGCGTCGCGGAGGGGCGCAGCGGCCGCCGCGGGCGCGGAGGGCCGATCCGCAGCCGCGACGTGAGCCGCGCGGTGTTCGTCCCGTTGATGGCGCTCGACCGCGGAGCCGATCCCCGGCCGGACGGCATCGACGAGATCGTCCTGCGCGTCGAGGACGCGGCGAGCGTCGGGCGCTCGGCGGAGGTCGTGAAGTCGGTGGTGCGCCGCACCTCGGGCAGCGACGCCTTCGACGTGATCGTGCCGCGCGAGATCCTGCGCCAGAAGGAGCGCACCCAGCGCATCTTCAACGTCGTCACCGGCGCCATTGCCGCCATCAGCCTGCTCGTGGGCGGGATCGGGATCATGAACATCATGCTCGCGAGCGTCGCGGAGCGGACGCGCGAGGTCGGCATCCGGCGCGCAGTGGGCGCGTCGCGGAGGGACATCGGCGCGCAGTTCCTCGTCGAGTCGTCGCTTTTAACCGCGACCGGCGGGGTGCTGGGGACGGTGCTCGGGATCGCGGGATCGATGGCGATCCAGAGCCTGGCCGGATGGCCCACCGCGCTCTCGGTCGAGATGCTCGTCACCGGCATCGTGACCGCCACCGCGGTGGGGCTGGGGTTCGGCTTCTATCCGGCCTGGGAGGCCGCCCACCTCGAGCCGATGGACGCCCTCCGCCGGGACTGATTAGCGCTGCGCCCGTACCCTGGCGTCATCGGACCTCCAACCTGGGGTCGTGCGTCGAGTTCAATCCCGGAACGACTTCGCGGCCTCCACGGCGGCTTCGAGCTGCCGCGCGTTGGGATTCGCGCAGGAGCGGCGCGCGCACAGGAACTCGAGCGCAGCGTCGATGCCGCGCCCCTGGAACTCGCCGGCCAGAAGATACGCGAGCACCACCGTCGACGAGCGCCCGATGCCGGCCATGCAATGCACGAAGACGGGCATCTTCGCGCGCTCGCACTGGCGGAGGAACGCGATGCCCATGCGCAGGTGGGGCTGGGTGGGCGCGTCGTGGTCGATCGTCGGCAGCCAGAGGAACGCGTCGAACGTCCACGGGTCCGCGCCCTCGTGCTTCATGTCGACGCACGCGCGCACGCCGTGGGCGCGCAGGCGGTGGTAATCGTCGAGGGTCGAGATGCGCGACCCCTGGTAGACGATCTCCGTGATGCGGTCGAAGGTCACCCGCTCAGGGAACGGGATCATGGAACCGCTCGCAGAGATCGACGAGGGTCTTGATCCCGAAGCCCAGGGATCCCGCTTCGTAGTACTTCCAGTCCTTGTCCCGGAACATCGGGCCCGCGATGTCGAGATGCGCCCAGGCCACCTTGGGGGGCACGAACTCCCGCAGGAACAGCGCGGCCGTGATGGCGCCCGCCACGCCGCCCGCGGCGATGTTGTTGATGTCGGCGAACGGCGTCTTCAGCGAGTCGCGGTACTCCTCGACCAGGGGAAGCTCCCAGAAGGCCTCGCCGTGGTGCTCGCCGGACCGGATGATGCGGCGGATCAGCTCGCGGTCGGTGCCGAGCAC
>JANMPI010000519.1:0-3605 GCA_031369785.1 Acidobacteriota bacterium | reverse complement strand
GGTGAGCCCTCTGCACAGCGACACCACGCATCACGCGGTGTTGCCGGCGTTCCGCGCGTGGGAGCCGCTGTTGGCCGACGAGCCCGCGGTGGCTTCGAAACCCGCCGGCCGCGTGCTAAAGTAGGCGTCGCCCGTCGGGGCGTGGCTCAGCCTGGCTAGAGCGCGTGGTTCGGGACCACGAGGCCGGAGGTTCGAATCCTCTCGCCCCGACCAACTTCGTCATAAACAGCGTGCCGAGGCCCCCGCGGGGGCCTTTTTGTTTTACGTTCGAGCCATGGCGGCACGCTCCATTGCGACGGCGACGATCTCCTTCGGGCTGGTGACGGTCCCCGTGCGCGTCTATCCGGCGACGCGCCTCTCCGCGGGGCTCTCCTTCCACATGCTGCACGCCAGGGACAAGGTCCGGCTGAAGCAGCAGTACGTCTGCCCGAAGGACGACGAGGTCGTCCCGCGCAGCGAGATGGTGAAGGGGTACGAGTACCGGAAGGGCAAGTACGTCGTCTTCACCGGCGAGGAGCTGAAGGCGCTCGACGAGAAGTCGACGAGCGGCATCGAGATCACCGAGTTCCTGCCCGCCGATGCCGTCGATCCCGTGTACTTCGAGAAGACGTACTACCTCGGCCCCGACAAGGGAGGAGAGAAGGCCTTCGCGCTGTTGTCCGAGGCGATGGAGGCGGTGGAGCGCGTCGCTCTCGCGCACTACGCGGCCCGCGGCAAGGGCTATCTCGTCCTGCTGCGCGCGACCGATGGGCGGCTGATGATGCAGCAGCTCTATCACTCCGACGAGGTCCGCGAGGTGTCGGAGGTCCCGGGCAGCACGCGCCAGAACCGCGAGGCGGAAGTGAAGCTGGCCCGCCAGCTCATTGATCAGATCTCCGCGGACACGTTCCGTCCCGAGAAGTACGAGGACATCGTTCGCAAGCGCATCGACAAGCTGATCCAGACCAAGCTCGAGGGCAAGGACATCACCGAGGCCACGCCAAAGGAGCGGCCGAAGGCGGAGGTCATCGATCTCATGGAAGCCTTGAAGGCCAGCCTGGGAAGGAAGAAGGTGCGTCCCGCCGTGCGCGCGGTGGCGGGAGGGCGGAAGAAGTAAAATAGCGCCGCATGCGTTTGGGAATCGATTTCGGGACAACTCACACCGTTGCCGCGCTGGTCGACCGCGGGAACTATCCGGTCGTGTCCTACGAAGGGGGCGACGCCGTTCCGTCGCTGGCCGCGGTGCGCGGGTCCGATGGCGCCGTGCGCTACGGGCACGACGCGTTGCTGGTCGCCCGCGACGAGGGTTGGACCGTCGTGCGGTCCTTCAAGCGCCTGCTCGCCGACGCGGGACCGCAGACGCGGGTCGAGGTCGCCGGGCACTCGCTGCTCCTGGCCGACCTTCTCGCCGGGCACTTCCGCCGGCTGCGCGAGGACATCGTCGCGCGCTCCAACGCGGGCGTGCGCGCGGGCGAGCCGATGGAAGTCGCGGTCAGCGTTCCCGCCAATTCGTCCAACGACCAGCGCTTCCTCACTCTCGATGCCTTCCGCCGCGCCGGGTTCGAGGTGCTGGCGCTCCTGAACGAGCCTTCGGCGGCGGGATTCGAGTACGCGCACCGCTTCCGCAGCACCGTCACCAGCAAGCGCGAGTACGTCCTCGTGTACGACCTCGGCGGCGGGACGTTCGACTGCTCGCTCATCCACATGGCGGGCATGGTGAACGAGGTGCTGACCAGCGCGGGGGAGTCACAGCTCGGCGGCGACGACTTCGACGAGGCGATCGTCGATCTCGCCATCTCGCGCGCGTGGAAGAAGCGGCCGAAGCTGAGCGCGTCCGTGCGCGCCCAGCTCCTGGACGAATGCCGCGCGCAGAAGGAAGGGATCGGGCCCAACACCCGCCGCATCGTCCTCGACCACGAGGCGCTCGGGAAGAACCCGCTCGTCGTGCCCGTCGAGTCGGTCTACAAGGTGTGCACGCCGATCGTCGAGCGCACGATGGCGGCGCTGGACGAGGCGCTGCGCGACCCGCGCCGCGACCAGGACGTCGTCTCGATGAACGAGCTCGCCGGCCTGTACGTGGTGGGGGGCGCGAGCAGCTTTCCGCTCGTCTACCGCTACTTGCGCGAGCGGTTCGGGCAGGCGCGCGTCCGGCGGTCCCCGCACCCCTTCGCCGCCACCGCCATCGGCCTGGCCAACTTCATCGACGAGGAGGCCGGGTACGAGCTGTCCGATGCGCTGACCCGCCACTTCGGGGTGTGGCGCGAGGCCGCGCTGGGGCAGGAAGTCGCCTTCGATCCCATCTTCAATAAGGACACGCGGCTGCCGCGCCTCCACGAGCCGCCGCTCGAAGCGGTGCGGCGGTATCGGCCCGCCCACAACCTCGGGCACTACCGCTTCCTGGAGTGCGGCAAGCTGCGCGAGGGCCGCCCGGACGGCAACCTCGCGCCCTGGGACGAGATCCGCTTCCCGTTCGACCCCGCGCTGCGCGGGCACGGCGACCTCGCCGACGTCGCGGTGCAGCGTCTGGAGGGCGAGGGGCCGGAGATCGAGGAGCGCTATCACTGCACGGCGGCGGGCACGTTCGAGGTGACGCTCGCGGTGCTCGACGACGGGTTCTCGCGCACGTTCCGCATCGCGCGCCCGTCGGCACCTTCCGGCGGCTAGCGATGGCCTCCTGCCGGTTCGTCGTGCGGGGCCGCGTCCAGGGTGTCGGCTACCGGTACTTCGTCCTGCAGCAGGCCGAAGGGCTCGGGGTCGCGGGCTTCGCGCGCAATCTCCCCGACGGCTCGGTCGAAGTCGTCGCCGAGGCCGACGACGCCGTGCTCCAGCAGCTCGAGGCGCACCTGCGCACGGGCCCGTCGTTCGCGAAGGTGGCCGCGGTCGAGCGACTCGACGTGGCCCCGCGCGGCGGCCAGGGATTCCACATCCGTTAGACTGCGCCGCATGACC
The DNA here is from genome assembly GCA_031369785.1 of Acidobacteriota bacterium. Lineage (GTDB taxonomy): Bacteria > Acidobacteriota > Vicinamibacteria > Fen-336 > Fen-336 > JANMPI01. The sequence goes on along the minus strand of JANMPI010000519.1, from coordinate 677 downwards.
CTCGAGGAAAGCGCCGAGTCCCTGAAGTCGTTGATCCGCGACGTGCCCGACTTCCCCAAGCCGGGCATCGTATTCAAGGACATCACCACGCTGCTGCGCGACCCCATCGGGTTTCGCCGCGCCCTCGATCTCTTCACCGTGCTCTGCGGCGATCAGCCGGTGGACGCGGTGATGGCCATCGAGAGCCGCGGGTTCATCCTCGGGAGCGCGCTCGCCGATCGCCTGGGCGTCGGCTTCGTGCCCGTGCGCAAGCCGGGGAAGCTGCCCTCGAAGACGATCAAATGCACCTATGACCTGGAGTACGGCAGCGACTGTCTCGAGGTCCACGAGGACGCCTTCACGAAGGGCCAGCGCGTGCTGGTGGTGGACGACGTCATCGCGACCGGTGGGACGGCGCGCGCGGCGGGGGAGCTGGCGCGGCAGCTCGGCGCCACGGTGACCGCGTACGCGTTCCTGGTCGAGCTCGGATTCCTGGACGGGCGCGCGAAGCTCGGCGGCGCCCCGGTGCTGAGCCTCATCCGGTACTGAGGGCGTCCGGCAGGTGCTATTCTCAGCGCGGAGTCGGCATTCGATTGCGCCCGTAGCTCAGCTGGATAGAGCAGCGGTTTCCTAAACCGCAGGTCGCCCGTTCGAGTCGGGCCGGGCGCACCAACCCACGCAACGACTTAGCGACAGTG
>JANMPI010000489.1:0-4624 GCA_031369785.1 Acidobacteriota bacterium | reverse complement strand
TCGGCGATGACGCCGTCCTTCATGGGCCGGATGGCCACGATGTTGCCGGGGGTGCGGCCGAGCATCTCCTTGGCGTCGCGGCCGACCGCCTCCACCTTCCCCGTCACCTTGTTGACGGCGACGATGGACGGCTCGGAGACGACGATGCCCTTCCCCTTGGCGTAGACGAGGGTGTTCGCGGTGCCGAGGTCGATGGCGAGATCGCTGGACAGGAAGCTCAGATTCAGGATTGAACGCAGGTTCATGGACTGACGACTCTCCTCACTAGACCGCCACTTCGATGCCGTTCTTGTCGCGGTCCTTCACCCGGTACATGGCCTGGTCGGCCTTCTGGATGAGACCTTCGGGGGTGAGCGCGTGGTCGGGATAGGACGCGATCCCGAACGACGCGGAGATGCGGGCCTCGAGGCCGACGTCCTGCAGGAAGACGTGACACTCGATGGCGCGGCGGATGCGCTCGGCGATGACGAGGGCGCCGGAGGGCGGGGTCTCGGGCAGCACCACCACGAACTCGTCGCCGCCGTAGCGGGCGAGGATGTCCGACTCGCGCACCGCGTCCACCAGGATGCCGCCGACTTCGGTCAGGGTCCGCGATCCCGCGAGATGGCCGTGCGCGTCGTTCACGCTCTTGAAGCCGTCGAGGTCGAGGAAGATCACCGAGAGCGGGATGCCGTGACGCTTGCAGCGCTTGATCTCGCGGCCGATGTACAGGTTCAGGTAGCGCGAGTTGAAGAGCTTGGTCAGGTCGTCGGTGATGGTGAGCTGCTCGGTGCGCTGGAACAGGATCGCGTTCTCGATGGCGATCGCGCACGGCTCGACGAGGGTCAGCAGGAGCTCGAGGTCGGAGCGGTTGAACTTCCCCCCGATGCGATTGATGACCTGCACCACGCCGATCGTGCGCCCGCGCGAGATGAGCGGCGCGCACAGCACGGAGCGGGTGTGGAACTGCGTCTTGGAGTCGAAGCGCCGGGCGAACCGCGGGTCCTTCGAGGTGTCGTTGACGATGGTCGGCTCGCCGCGCTCGGCCACCCAGCCCGCGATGCCCTCGCCGACCTTCACCCGGAAGACGGAGACGTCCTTCCCCTTCTCCCCGAGCGCCAGCTCGAAGGTGAGCTCCTGCTTCTCCTCGTCCAGCATCAGGATCGACCACGCCTCGGAGGGAATGAGCTGCTGGATCTTGGTCATGATCGCCTCGATGACCTTCTTCGGCTCGAGGATGGAGTTCGCCGTCTTCACGATGTCGGTGAGGATGGCGAGGCGCTCCGCGATCTGCTTCAGCTGCTGGCCGGCGGCGGCGGCGCGCCGCGCGGGCGCGGTCGCGCGCACGGCGGGACGGATGGGCCCCGCGCTGCGTGTGCGGCCCCCGGAACTCGCCGGCCCGCGGCCTCGCGCCATTCCCGGCCTCAGTCCGCGACCAGCACGGGGCGCCGCTGCTCGTTCTCGCCGCCATTGATGCCCACCGCCTTCACCACCACGACTTGGCGGCCGAGCTTCGCGAGCTGGATGAACTCGTTGAACGACCCGTCGCCCTGCACGTCCACGCGCTGGCCGTTCACGGTGACGGTCGCGCCGGGCTCGGTGCGGCCCTTGATCTGCAGGATGTTCGCGCGCACGTCCATGGTGTCGATGGTGAGCGGCGGCGGGGGCCCGTCGCCCTGCGCGGTGCCGCTGGGGCGCGCCACCGTGAAGCGCGAGAAATCCGAGAACTTGCCCGTGACGCCGTCCTTGTCCACCGCGGCCACGCGCCAGTAGTACTTCCCGGTGTCGAGGCCGCGCACTTCGACCGAGCTCTCCTTGATGCCGCCGCGATCCACCAGGGGCCGGTTGAAGTACGGGCTGTAGTCGAGGAGCACCTGGTAGGACACCGCCTCCGCCACCGGCTTCCAGGCCAGGAGCGTGATCGCGCGAGTGGGATCCGGGTACGCGACCTCGGACTGGTTCGTCGGGGAGAGAAGCGCGGGCACCCCGGGGAGCTTCACCTCCGGGCCCGCCTTCCCCGACTGGTCGACCTTGACGCCTTCGTTCTCGGTCAGCTGGATGGTGTCGCCCGACTTCGTCCTCGCCTGCACCTGCCCGCCGTACACGCGCACGTCGCTCTCTCCGGACTCCTGCACGGAGATGGCGCCCGTCGCCGCGGAATCGGTGCGCGCGGTGACGGTGGGCGTCGAGATCTCCGCCTCGCCGCCCGCCCCGCCGCGCGGCGGCACCTGGAACTCGACGTTGCCGTTGCTGACCCGCCAGCCGACCTTGGCCTTGCGGCTGGCGGGATCGGTCGAGCTCGCCTCGATCATGATCAGGCTGTCCGCGCCGACGGCGACCACGGTGCCGTCGAAGAAGCGGATCTCGGCCGCGGACCCGGGCCCGGTGCGCACGATGTCGCTCTTCTTGAGCGCGATGCTCGAGTCCGCGGACACCCATTCGAAGGTGCCCACCGCCTTGACCTTCACGGTGCCTTCGATTCCGCTGAAGTGGGCGGTCGGCTGGGTGATGACGGTCTCGGCGGGCGGGGGGGGCGGGGGCGCATTCTTGACGTAGTAGTAGTACCCCGCGCCGGCGGCGGCGGCCAGGACGAGCCCCACCGCCGTGTAGATCGATTTATAAGTGACCGTGAACCAGTCGACGAGGTCGTCGGCGGCGCGCGGAGCCTTGCGGTTGGAAGCCAAAATCCCCTTGATGTTAGTAACTTACGGACCGCCGATTATAGTCGACGGCGCGACGGGGCCGCAATTCCCGTTGCCGCCCGCGGGCCTTAACCGCTAGAATCGCGGTTTCCTCGGTTGCTCCAATAGCGGAAAGGGCGGATCCCGGCATGGCTCTAGGCTTCATGAGACGTCACCGGCGGTGGCTTTACGGCTTCCTCTGGGTGGTCATCATCGCGTTCATCATCTTGTACATCCCCGCGTTCACCCAGGACAGCGAGCAGGGGCTCGGCGTGACGGTGGCGCAGGTCGCCGACGAGAAGATCACCCTCGGCGAGTACCAGCGCAGCTACGCGCGCCAGCGGCGGATGTACCAGAGCATGTACCAGGGCCGCATCAACGAAGAGATGCTGCGCCGCCTCGGCGTCGAGGAGCAGGCGCTGCAGGGACTGGTCGACGAGCGCATCCTCGCGCTGGAGGCGGAGCGGCTCGGCATCCGCGTGGACGAAGAAACGCTGAAGCAGCGCGTCGCCACATCACCGGAGTTCCAGCAGGACGGCCGATTCCTCGGCGGCGCGGAGATCCGCAAGCGCCTCGAGCGGCAGGGCGTTTCGGTCAAGGAGTTCGAGGATTCGTTCCGCAACAGCATCCTGCGCGAGCGCCTCGTCGGCCTCGTCACCGACTCCGTGCGCGTGACCCCCGCGGAAGCGGAAAGAGAATTCCGCCGCCGCAACGAGGCGATGAAGGTCGAATACGCGGTGGCCACCGCGGACAACGCGGGCCTGGCCGCGACCGACGACGATGTGCGCGCGCGGTTCGACGCCAACAAGGATTCCTACAAGCTCCCCGAGCGCCGCGTGCTGTCCTACGTCCTGGTGGACGCGCCCTCGCTCGCCCCGCAGGTGACGCTCACCGACCGCGACCTCCTCGCGTTCTACGAAGCGCACCGCGACGAATTCCAGCAGCCGGAAGAGCTCTGCGCCGCCCACCTCCTCGTGAAGGTCAAGGCCCCGGAGGCGAAAGAAGGCCATGCCGACGCGGACGCGCATCGAATCGCGCAGTCGGCGCTCGACGAGATCCGCCTCGGCGCCGATTTCGCGGCGGTGGCGAAGCGCGTCTCCGAGGATCCGGGCTCCGGGTCGCAGGGCGGCGATCTCGGATGCTTCCCGCGCGGCCGCATGGTCCCCGAGTTCGACGCCGCGGCCTTTGCCCTCGACGCGGGCCAGGTGTCGGACGTGGTGAAGACGAGCTTCGGCTACCACGTCATCAAGGCGGTCTCCCGCAAGGAGGAAGCGGTTCCGCCCTTCGCGCAGGTGAAGGAGCAGATCCGCCAGGGCGTGCTCACGGATCGGGTCGAGGCCCTCGTCCAGCAGAAGGCGGACGCGATGGCGGCGGCGCTCCGCGGGGGCCGCGGCCTCGAGGACGCGGCGCGCGAGCAGGGCTTCACGGTGCAGAAGAGCGCTGCCCTCGGGCGCGGCGACGTGCAGCCCCCGCTGGCCAGCGCCGCTCTCCTCTCCCGCGCGTTCGAGCTCAAGAAGGGCGAGGCGGCCAAGGAGCCCCTCCCGGTGCCGAACGGCCAGGCCTTCATCGCGGTGGACGAGATCCAGCCCTCGCGCATGCCGGAGCTGAAAGACGTGCAGGACAAGGTCCGCGCGGATGCCATCGGCGAGAAGGCCTTTGCCCGCGCGCGCGTGACCGCGGCCGAGCTGCGCGCTCGCGCCGAGCGCGAGGGGCTCGACAAGGCCGCTGCCGCGCTGGGCCTCGCGCGCAAGCAAACCAACGCCCTCATCGCCCGCGGCCAGGCCCTGGGCGATCTGGGGTCGACCGCCGCCCTCGAGGCCGCGGTCTATGCGCTCCCCACCGGCGGGCTTTCGGATCCGGTGCGCACCGCGGCGGGGTGGGCGGTCGTCCGCGTGCTCGAGAAGAAGGAAGCCGACCCCGCCGCTTTCGAGGCGCAGAAGGCGGGGCTCATCGCGTCGCTCACC
>JANMPI010000424.1:0-4562 GCA_031369785.1 Acidobacteriota bacterium | reverse complement strand
CCCCGGCCCGCGGCGCGCCGGTATCGAGCCCGACGCTCACGGCCAGCGGCTGCCGCTGGTAGTTGAAGCCCCACAGGACGAGAAAGACGAGGTATACGAGCCCGGCCACGGTCGCGATGCGCAGCAGCGCGAACCCCATCGTCTGGAAGGGCGCCGGCGACCGCAGCGCGCGGAACACCCCCCGCCCCGCGGCGAGGGCCGCCATCACTACCAGGAGGACGAAGACGAGCTCCGCGATCGAGAACGACGTCCAGCCGGTGGCGGTGGTGAGGATGTCGGACATCCGCGGGTAGATCGAACGTGAGTACGCGTGCTCGACGATCTCCGGGTTCCCGCCGGCCAGGAGCCGCAGGACGAGAATGACCAGGAGCACTCCCGCCAAGGCGGCCACGGCCAGCCGGCGGTTGGGCGGCGGCGCCTTCAGCACGAGCCCTCCCGCGCGGCCAGCGCCTGCACCGCGGTGATGACCCCGACGTCGGCCAGGTCCTGCACTGAGCACCCGCGTGAGACGTCGTTCACGGCGCGCCGCAGCCCCTGCAGGATGGGACCGATGGCGGACGCGCCGCCGGTGCGCTCGGTGATCTTGTAGGCGATGTTCCCGGCGTCGAGGTCCGGGAAGACGAGCACGTTGGCGCGGCCGCCGAGCGGGCTGTCCGGGCACTTCCGCGCCGCCACGGCGGGAACGGTGGCGGCGTCGAACTGCATCTCGCCGTCGACGAGGAGACCCGGCGCGGTGGCCCGCGCCAGGGCCACGGCTTCGCGAACGCGGTCGACCTCGGGGCCGGAGGCGCTACCGCGGGTCGAGAAGGAGAGAAACGCCACACGGGGCTCGATGCCGAAAGACCGCGCGGTCCCCGCCGTCGCCACGCCGATGTCGGCCAGCAGGCGCGCGTCGGGGGCGATGTTCACCGAGCAGTCCGCGTAGAAGAGGACGCGGTCCGGCCAGACCATGATGAATACGGAGGACGCCCGCGTGACGCCCTCGCGCAGCTTGATGATCTCGAACGCGGGCAGGAAGGGCTTCGTCGCGCTCTCCAGCCCGGAGACGAAGCCGTCCGCGTGCCCGCTCGCGACCATCAAGGCGGCGTGGTAATGCGGCAGGAGCGCGCGGGCCGCCGCGGCGGCGGGGGTGACCCCCTTGTGGCGCCGCAGCTCGTGATACGAGCGCGCGTACGCCTCGCGCGAGGCGCCGTGCGGATCGCTGACCTCGATGCCGTGCAGGGCCACACCGAGCCCGCGCGCGCGACGACGGACGACGTCCGCGCCGCCCACGACGATGGGCGCGGCCAGCTCGTGGTCCCGCAGCAGCGCCGCCGCGCGCAGCGCCCGCTCCTCGGTCCCCTCCGCGTACACGATGCGCGCTCCCTTTCCCACCACCCGCGCGCGTGCGTCATCCATGAAGCCCATCGCCATCTCTCCTGCGGTTCCCCGCGGGTGTGACATACTCCCCGACCTCGCAATGTTCCTGCTCGGGCAAGCGGTCGGCAAGTATCAGATCCTCTCCAACCTGGGCTCGGGCGGCTTCGGCACCGTCTTCCTCGCCAAGGACGTCTGGATCGAGAAGAAGGTCGCGATCAAGGTCCCGCACCGCCAGAGCGGCGACTTCGACGACCTGCTGCTCGAGCCTCGCCTCCTCGCGGCCATGGACCACCAGAATATCGTCGGGATCGTCACCGCCGAGCGGGTGGACGGCGTGTTTTTCATCGTCATGGAGTACGTGAAGGGCGCGAGCCTGGAGGCGGTGCTCGACCGCGAGAAGAGCCTCGACGTTCCCCGCGCGATCAACTACGCGTTCCAGATCCTGAAGGGCGTGGAGCACGCACACGAGAACCAGGTGCTGCACCGCGACCTCCGTCCCGCCAACGTCCTCGTCTCGGACAGCGGCCTCGTGAAGGTCGCGGACTTCGGCACCTCGCGATTCCTCGAGAAGACGCACGCCACCACGGTCATCGGCAGCCCGCCGTACATGGCGCCGGAGCAGTTCCAGGGGCGCGCGGTCCTCGCCTCCGACATCTATTCGGTGGGGGTGATCCTCTACCAGATGCTGACCGGGACGCTCCCCTACTTCAGCCCCAACCCGGCGCAGATCGAGCGCATGGTCGCCCAGGGGCGCTGCACCGCGCCGCGCGTACGCAACAGCCAGATCCCCCGCGAGATCTCCGACATCGTGATGAAGGCGATCGCGGCCGAGCTGCCCAATCGCTACCAGCGCGCGTCCGAGCTGCTCGACGACCTCGCCACCGCGGGCGAGATCGACCACAACGCGACCGCCATGGACGACATCCGCAAGCGCCTGAAGGCCCGCGAGGTGCCGAAGAAGGGGTTCTGCTGGCACTGCCGGAAGCCGCTGCACGCGCGGTCGACGGTCTGCCCCTTCTGCAGCGAAACGCAGTAGCCCTAAATCCCTAAGCCGCAGCAACTTCGCGGAATGCGGCGTTGACAGGGCGCACCGTGCGGCCTAAGATGCGCGACAATCGTCGAAGACTTTAGACGCCTCATCCCGAGGCCTTCGAGGAGCGGACCACATGGCGATGCCGGTCAAGGGCCACATCTGGATGAACGGCAAGATGGTGCCGTGGGCGGACGCCAACATCCACATCGGCACCCACGCGATCCACTACGGGTCGGCCGTCTTCGAAGGCGTGCGCTGCTACAAGACCTCGGAAGGGCCCGCCGTCTTCCGCCTCGACGCGCATACCGAGCGGCTGTACAACTCCGCGAAGATCTACCGGATGGACGTCCCCACGCAGCCCGAGGAGTTCAATCAGGCGATCTGCGAGACGATCCGCGTCAACGAGATGGACGCGTGCTACATCCGCCCGATCATCTATCGCGGCTACGGGATGCTGGGCGTGAACCCGTTCCCCTGCCCCGTGGACATGGCGATCATCGTCATGGAGTGGGGCAAGTACCTCGGCCCCGAGGCGCTGGAAAAGGGCGTCGACGTCTGCGTCAGCTCCTGGACCCGCATCGCGCCGAATACGCTTCCGGCGATGGCCAAGTCCGCCGCCAACTACATGAACTCGCAGCTCATCAAGATGGAAGCGATCAAGGACGGCTACGCGGAGGGCATCGCCCTCGACGCCGAAGGCTTCCTTTCCGAGGGGAGCGGCGAGAATCTCTTCCTGGTGAAAAACGGCGTCCTCATCACGCCGCCGCTCGTCTCCTCCGTCCTCCCGGGGATCACCCGCGACAGCGTGATCACGCTGGCCCGGCGCCAGGGGCTGAAGGTGCACGAGACGAGGCTCTTGCGCGAGAGCCTGTACATCGCCGACGAAGTGTTCATGACCGGGACCGCGGCCGAGATCACGCCCGTGCGTTCGGTGGACAAGATCGTGGTCGGCAAGGGCGCCCGCGGCCCCATCACCGAGGCGCTGCAGAAGGCGTTCTTCGACGTGGTCGAGTGCCGCGTGCCGGACGAGTTCGGCTGGCTCACGTTCGTGCGCGAGAAGGCTTCCGCCGGCGCGGCCAGCGGGCGGGCCAGGACCGCGACCAAGTGACGAAAGAGGTCGAAGGCAAAACATGCATATAAACGATCTCCTGAAGATCGCTTCCGAGCGCAAGGCGTCGGACCTCCACCTGAAGGTGGGGTCCCACCCCGTCCTGCGCATCAACGGCGATCTCGTCCCGCTCGTCGAGACCAAGCGCCTCATGCAGGAAGACACCATCGCCATGGCGTTCTCCATCATGAGCAACCGCCAGAAGCAGAAGTTCAAGGACAACCTCGAGATCGACATCGCGTACTCGGTGCCCGGCCTCGGCCGCTTCCGCTGCAACGTGTTCCAGCAGCGCGGCACGGTCGGCCTCGTGCTCCGCGTCATCCCGGTCAAGATCATGACCGTGCGTGAGCTCGGGCTCCCCGTCGTGCTGGAGAAGATCGCCCAGGAGCAGCGCGGCCTGATCCTGTGCACGGGCACCACCGGCTCCGGCAAGTCCACGTCGCTGGCCGCGATGGTCGACTACATCAACTCCCAGCGCACCGAGCACATCATCACCATCGAGGACCCGATCGAGTTCCTGCACCGGGACAAGAAGTCGATCGTCAACCAGCGCGAGGTCGAGGTGGACACGCGCTCCTTCGCGGCCGCGCTCCGCTCCGCCCTGCGCCAGGACCCCGACGTCATCCTGGTCGGCGAGATGCGCGACTACGAGACGATCGAGACCGCCATCACCGCGGCCGAGACCGGCCACCTCGTCTTCTCGACCCTGCACACCCTCGACGCGACGGAAACGATCAACCGCATCATCTCCGTCTTCCCGCCCCATCAGCAGAAGCAGATCCGCCTGCAGCTGTCGGGCGTCCTGAAGGCCGTCATCTCCATGCGCCTCGTCCCGCGCGCGGACGGCCACGGCCGTGTCCCCGCCGTCGAGGTGATGATCGCGACCCCGTTCATTCGCGACTGCATCATCAACAAGGACAAGACCAAGCTGATCCACGAGGCGATCGCCGCCGGCGTGTCCCAGTACGGGATGCAGACCTTCGACCAGTCGATCTTCCAGCTCTACAAAAAGGAGCTGATCACCTACGACGAGGCGCTGCGCCGCGCCAGCAACCCCGACGA
>JANMPI010000411.1:0-9684 GCA_031369785.1 Acidobacteriota bacterium | reverse complement strand
TCGATAGCGCACTCCGGGGACCGCGTCGTAGGCGCCGAACCCACGCGCCACCGCGACCTCGCCGCCGCTCCCGAGGACGACGTCGACCCGTGGCTGCGCGCGGTGGGCGGCGATCACGGCCAGCGCCCCCGTCACCACCAGCGCGGCCACCCGCCGGTCGGCGAGGCGCCGGGCCCCGGCGCGGCCCGCGTCCCCGAGCGCGCTCGCGAGCCGCACCGCGAAGCGCGTCGGCCGTGGCAGGAGATGTGCCGCGAGCGCGCACGTCGCCGCCGCGAACAGCAGCGGTTGCGATGCCGTCGCCATCCATCCCCGCGCGAAGGCGTACCCGAGGGAGAGCGCGATCGCGGCCGCCATCCCCGCCGCGTCCGCGACGCGCAGAGCCGCCCCCGCCCGTGCGAAGGCGAGAAAAAGGAGGAGCACCGTCGCCGCGGCGGTGAAGAGCGCGCCGAGCGGCGCGGCGCGGACGCCGGGGGAGAGCGGAGAGAGGCGCGCCTCCGTCACCCGCACGCCGAGCGCGCGAGGATCGGCGGGGCCAGGGCGGAAGGTCTCCGCGTCGACGGAGACGACGAGATCCGATCGCCACCCGCCCGACGTCACGGTGTCGAGGGTGATCGTCTCCGCTTCCACGGCCGGCCTCACGGTGACGCTGTCCTCTCCCGCGCGCACGGTCACGACCGGCGCCGCCTGCCCCCGCGGCCGCCACGCGGAAAGAACGACCTCGACGCGCACCGGCCATCCCGGGCCGGGATCGGGAAACACGATCTCGCCGTGCGCGCCGCTCCATCGGAACCCCGACTCCGCGGCGTAGAAGCCGCGGTACGCCGCCGGCGAGAGAAGGTCGGTGGCTCCGATCGTCATCGTCGACGGGACCTGGAACGCGGCCGCCACACCCACGAGGACGGTGAGGAGGATGCGGCCGGGCGCGCCGGCCGGGCCCCTCATCGCGAAGGAGAGCCGCGCTGGTCGCGGAGACGCCACCACATGCGGACGAGGGACTTGAGCGTCCGCGGCACGTCGCCGGGGCGGACCGTGGATCGTCCCGACGTCCGCGGGTAGTGATGCACGCCGCGCTGAACGTACCGCCAGCCCCCGCGGTGGATGCGCGCCACGAGCTCGGTGTCCACGAAGAAGTCGGTGGAGTCGATGGGCAGCCCGCGGAGCAGGTCGCCGCGGAAGAGCTTGAACGAGCAGTTCAGGTCCCGGACGGACATGCCGAAGGCGGCGGAGGAGAGGCGGTTGAACCCGCCCGACACCGCCTTGCGCATCCACGGATCCTGACGGTCGATGCGGAACCCGAGGACCGCGTCGACCTCCGTCATCAAGGGAAGGATGCCCGCGAGCTCCCGCAGGTCGAACTGATTGTCGGAGTCGGTGTAGAACACGAGCTCGCCGGTGGTGGCGCGAAAGCCGTTTCGGAGCGCCGCGCCGTACCCCTCGTTTCCGGGGTGGCGGACGACGCGGAGTCGCTCGCCCAGCTCGGCCGACAGCCGCGCCAGGATGGCGGGGGTGGCGTCGCGGCTGCCGTCGTCCACGACCACGATCTCGTACGGCGGCGCGAGATCCGCCGCCGCGGCCGCGGCATCACGGACCACGCGCTCGATGTTTCCTTCTTCGTTGTAGGCGGGGAGGACGACGGAGAGAGCGGGGCGCAAACGCGGATATTAACGACGAACGCGCGCTCCGCCAAAGCGGCGCGTCAGTCGCCGCCCGCCCCCCGGAACTGATCGTCGGCGTCCGCGAAGAGGACGTTGAAGCTGGTGAGCGTGCCGTAGCACGCGGTGACGTACGCCTGCAGCTTCACCTTCTCGTCCTCGGGGAGCGCGGAAAGGTTCACCTGCTGCTCCAGCGTCCGCAGGCGATTCCGGAGCATGACGATCTTGTGGAAGAAGGTCTCGATGGGCAGCGCCTTCTCCGCCGAAGCGTTTCCCGGGCGGAGGATCAGCTGTCCGCCGCGCCAGCGCGCCGCGGGGGCGACCGGCGTCAGGCCCATCTCCTCGCGGATGACGCGGCGCAGGAGCGCCGCGACGTCGGAATCTTCGGCGCTCATCTCCGGCGCGCTCCTTTCGGGATTCGCGTCCGCCAGGCGCGGACCGGGAACGGGATTGGACGTGGGCACGGTGCGCACGCCTCCGCCGCTCCGGAAGTTGTGCTCGCTGCGGCAGAAGTCGCACATGACGCGGACGATGCCACCGTCCTCGTCGGTGGCGACGACCGTATGGCGCCGCACCGTCTTGCATGCGCGGCAGAGGTCGTCGACCTGCTGCCCGGCGCGGCCGCCCGTCATTCGAAGTCCTCCCCTGGCGCGCGCTCCGACCCGACCGGAACCGAGGGTACACTGATCTCCAGTGAGCGGAAAGCGGGTGGGCGTCTCGCAGTTCGTCGACACTCTCCGGTCCCTGGAGAGCGGCCCCATCACGCGCGACCGCATGCACGAGTTCATGCTCGAGACCCGCGTCGACCGGAAGTCGCTCGAGCCCTACGTGCACTTCCGCAACGACATGTACACGCGCAACCTCGTGTACCGGGACGACCAGCTCGAGCTGATGGCGGTCTGCTGGCAGCCCGGGCAGCGCACGGTCATCCACACCCACAACGGCCAGCTCGGCTGGATGGGCGTGGAGCAGGGGGCGCTGGCCGTCGTCAACTACAAGTGGCTCGGCTGCAACGCGCCGGGAAACCAGAACGTGTCCGGCCTCGATTGCCTCGGCGGCGCCACCGAGCTCGACCTCGACCGCCTCGAGGTCCAGGAGTGCTTCCCCGGCGGGCCCGTGAACACCGTGGACAAGGTGCAGACCATCCATCAGGTGGTGGTGCAGGGGAAAGAGCCGGCGGTGTCGCTCCACCTGTACAGCCGGCCGATCGACTCCTGCATCGCCTTCGATCTCGACAAGCGGATCTGCTACCGCCGCCCCCTGAAGTACTACAGCAAGTACGGCGACGTCATGCTGCGCGACGGCGATCTCACCCCTGCCTAATCCCCTCGAAGGGATCAAGGTCATCGATCTGACCAGGATCCTCGCCGGTCCCTACTGCACGCAGGCGCTCGCCGACGCCGGCGCGGACGTCCTCAAGGTCGAGGAGCGCGGCAAGGGGGACGACACCCGTGCGTGGGGGCCTCCATTCGTCGGCGGGGAGAGCGCGTACTTCCTCTCCGTGAATCGCGGCAAGCGGAGCCTGACCCTGGACATCAAGCATCCGGAGGGCCGCCGCATCCTGCGCGTGTTGGTGGACCGCGCCGACGTCGTGGTCGAGAACTTCCGGCCCGGGACTCTCGATCGCCTGGGCTTCGGCTACGACGTCGTGCACGGCCGCAATCCGCGGATCGTGTACGCGTCGATCTCGGGCTACGGCGAGGACGGGCCCTGGGGCGGGCGGCCGGGATACGACGCGGTGATCCAGGGCGAGGCGGGGCTCATGTCGCTCACCGGATTCGCCGATGGGCCGCCGGTGCGCGTCGGGGCGTCGATCGCGGACGTGATGGCGGGGATGACCGCGTACCAGGGAATCCTGCTGGCGCTTCTTCGCCGCGCGTCGACGGGCGAAGGCGGGCGCGTCGACGTCTCGCTCTTCGAATCGCTGCTGCCGCCGATGGCGTACCACGCGTCGACGTACCTGCTCACGGGCAAGGTGCCGTCGCGGCTCGGGAACCGTCATCCGAGCCTCGCGCCCTACGAGACCTTCGAGGCCGCGGATGGATACGTGATCGTCGCGGTGGGGAGCGAAACGCTGTGGCGATCGTTCTGTGCGGCCATTGGCCAGCCGTCCCTGGCGGAGGATGAGCGCTTCGCGACGAATCCGCGGCGGGTGATGAACTACGACGCGCTGCGCGGAGCGCTCGCGCCGTTGATGAAGACGCGATCGATCGTCGAGTGGCTGTCGGCCCTGGAGACGGCGGGCGTGCCCTGCGGCCGCGTCCGCACCGTGGCGGAGGCGCTCGATCACCCCCAGCTCGCCGCGCGGGGCCTGATCGTGGAGCGCGACCATCCCTCTGCCGGGCGCGGGCGCTATCTCGCGAGCCCGATCCATCTGTCGGATGCGCAGCGCGCTTCCGCGCTGCCGCCGCCGACGCTCGGCCAGCACACGGACGAGATCCTCCGCGAGCGGCTCGGAATGACCGCGGACGAGATCGCGGGGCTACGCTCGGAAGGGGTGATCTAGATGGGTGATCACGGGCCGGCGCGGGTCGCCATCCAGGGCGAGCGGGGATCGTTCAGTCACGAGGCGGCGCTGGCCGCGCTGGGCGACGACGTCGAGATCGTCGCCCGCACGAGCTTCGACGCGCTGGTCACCGCCGTGATCGACGGCGACGCGGACCGCGGCCTTCTCCCCATCGAGAACTCGCTCGCCGGCTCCATCCACGAGAACTACGACCGGCTCGAGGCGTCGAGCCTCCACATCGTCGGGGAGTGCCTGCTCCGCATCCGGCAGTGCCTGATCGCGCGGCCCGGAGCGTCGCTGGCCTCGATCCGCCGCGCGGCCTCCCATCCCGTGGCACTCGCGCAGTGCCGCCGCTTCTTCGCCGAGCATCCGCGCATCCAGGCCGTTCCGGCGTACGACACCGCGGGCAGCGTGCAGGACCTGCTGCGCGATGGTGCGGCCACGACCGCGGCCATCGCGTCCGCGCTCGCGGCCCGCCTGTACGGCGGCCAGATCCTGCGGGAAGCGATCGAGGACGACCCGCAGAACTTCACGCGGTTCCTCGTGCTCGCCCGCCAGCCGGGTCGCATCGAGGAGGCGAGCAAGACCTCGCTCGTCTTCACGTTGAAGAACGCGCCCGGCGTCCTGTACCGCGCGCTCGGCGCGTTCGCGACGCGCGGGGTCGACCTCTCGAAGATCGAGTCGCGTCCCTTGCGCGGACGGCCGTGGGAGTACGCGTTCTACGTCGACGTGCTCGGCGTTCCTGCGGGCGCCGCGGGGGAGGCGCTCCGCGAGCTGGAGGGCATGGCCGAGCACTTCCGGATCCTGGGCTCGTACCCGGAGGGAATCGCCGCCGCGACGGATTGACGGTCCGCTGTGTGATATACGGATCACAATCGTCACCCCGTTCCACCACCCAGGGACCGTGAGGCCCCCGGGAAATCACCGGCCCCTGTCAGGAGGCACAATGTCCCTCCGGTTTGCGTCCACCCGACCGCGTCTCGGTCTGGTCGCAGCGTTGCTCGCCATCGCGGGCATCGCCGCCGCTCCCGCCTTCGCCGTGCAGCCGCCCGAAAAGAAGAGCCTGCTCGCGCAGAGCTTCCAGAGCCCGGCGATCGAAGTCGCTCCGTCGCTCGCGACACTCGATCCCGGGACGCTCGTCGCCGCGTCATCGTTTGCCGCCACCGGCGAGGCCGCATCCGCCCCCAACGCGGCCAGCGCCGCCGCGCTGCAGAAGCTCATCGACGCCACCTCGGCGGAGTGGGAGATTCGCTGGGACGAGCGCTCCGATCGTCCGCACCTGCTGCAGGGGCCCGGGATCGCGCTGCTTCCCGGCGCGGGCAATGCGCTCCGGCCGGACGACACCGGACTCGTCGACGCCACGGGCGCGGAGCGCAAGGCCACTCTGGCCGACCTCGAGCGCCTCCTGCGCGCGTTCCTCGCCGAGAACGCCGACCTCTTCCGCGTGGACCCGTCCTCGCTGCGGCTCGACACCGCGCGCAGCGTGTCCGCCGCGGGCGGCCGCGTGTGGTTCGTCGAGCTCCAGCAGATGGCGGCGGGCGTTCCGGTCGAGGGCGCGAGCGTCTTCTTCCGCGTCAACAACGGCAACATCGTCCAGATGGGCGCGGACCGCGTGGCGGACGTGCGGATCGCGGCCACTCCGGCCATCCCGCGCGCGGCGGCATTCAACCGTCTCCTCGCCCGGCTCGGCGTGAAGCCCCCGTCCGTGCGCGAGATGGTCGACCGCGGCACGCTCAAGATCCTCCCGACGCTTCTCGCCGGTGAGGCGCCGGCGCACGGCTTCTCCGGCACGAGGGGCGAGGGTTACGCGCACGCGCTGGCCTGGGAGTACGTCTTCCGGCTCCAGGGCGACGAGTCGACGTACAAGGCGCTCGTCGATGCGCGCACCGGTGAAGTGCTGTCCCTCGTCGACCTCACCGTGTACGCCCAGGCGCAGGTGAACGGCGGCATCTATCCGGTGACCAACACCGACGCCGAGGTCGTGCGCCCGTTCCCGTTCACCAACGTCACCAACGGGACGGCCAAGGTGACGGACGCCGCGGGCAACTACGACTACACCGGCGGCACCGCGACCGCCGCGCTCAACGGCAAGTACATCAAGATCTCCGATGCCTGCGGCGCCGTGTCGCTCTCCAACGCCATTACCGGCAACCTCGCGTTCGGCGCCAGCGCGGGCACCGACTGCGTCACCCCCGGCATCGGCGGCGCGGGCAACACCCACGCCGCGCGCTCGGGCTATTACCACCTCACCAACATCAACCGGAAGGCGGCCGGCTTCCTGCCCGGCAACGCGTGGCTCGCGGGCACCCTCACCGCGAACATGAACATCAACCAGACCTGCAACGCGTTCTGGAACGGCACCACGGTCAACTTCTATCGCTCGGGCGGCGGCTGCTCGAACACGGGCGAGCTGGCCGCGGTATTTCTCCACGAGTGGGGCCATGGGATGGACACGAACTCCGGCGGCGCCGCCAACGAGAACGGCACCGGCGAAGCGGTGGGCGATACGTTCGCCTTCCTGGAGACGAAGGACTCCTGCATCGGCCAGAACTTCCAGCCCGGCGTGAACTGCGCGAACTGCACGGCCTGCACCGGCGTGCGCGACGTCGCCGACTTTGGCCTCGCGGGGCCGGCGGTGATCGCGACGCCGGCCAACGTCGCGAACAACGCCGGCATCAACTGCGACCGTTACGCCTGCCCGTACACCACCGGCATCTTTGCCAGCCCGTACCAGGGGCCGATGGGCTACGAGGGCCACTGCGAGAGCTACATCGCGAGCTCCGCCAACTGGGACCTCGCGCAGTCGCTCATCGCGACCTACGGTACGGATGCCGGGTGGGCGGCGATGGACTCGATCTGGTACGAAAGCCTGACCCCGAGCAAGAGCGCGTACCAGGTGGCGTCGGGCGGCAAGTGCAACCCGGCCGCGGTGGTGAACGGGTGCGCGGCCTCCAACTGGTACACGGTGTACCTGTCGGTGGACGACGACGACGGCAACCTCGCCAACGGCACCCCGAACGGATGCCGCATCTGGGACGCGTTCAACGCGCACGGCATCGCGTGCGGGACGCGCCCGGCCTGCTCCGCCGGCTGCACGCCGAGCGCCGTCGCCGACGCCGGCCCCGATCAGTCCATCACCGCCGGCCAGTCCGTGACCGTCGGGACCGCCGCCCGCACCGGCCACACGTACTCGTGGGCGCCCGGCGGCGCGACCACGGCGCAGATCACCGTATCGCCGGCCGTCACCACCACCTACACCGTCACCGCCAGCACGACCTGCAACAGCGCAAGCGATGGCGCTATCGTGACGGTGAGCGGCCCGCCCGACACCACGGCTCCGACCACGTCCATCACCGCCCCCACGGCGGGGTCCACGGTGAGCGGCACCACGACCGTCGCCGCCAACGCGGCGGACGACGTCGGCGTGACGCGGGTAGAGTTCTACGCCGGTGCGTCGCTGATCGGCTCTGACACAACGTCGCCCTACAGCGTGTCGTGGAATACGACCGCGGTGGCGAACGGCGCCTACACCCTCACCTCGAAGGCGTTCGACGCCGCCAACAACTCGGGCACGAGCGCCGGCGTGGCCGTGACCGTCAGCAACACGGCCACCGGTCCGCAGACCGCAGCCTATGATCCGGCTCTCCGCGCGCCGAAGTGCGCCGTCGTCGGGACGTCGTGCGACTCCGGTGCGTCGCTCCTCCTCGGCCGCGACGGCAAGGGCCCCGAGCCCAACCAGCCGAACACCATCAACGCGTCGTGCGCGGACGGCACGACGGGGACGTACCATCTCGACGAGTCCAACGACCGGCTGAAGGTCGTCGCGGTGGATGGCGGCGCGTTGCGCGCCGGCACCCAGGTGCGCATCGAAGCGACGGTCTACGCGTACAGCAGCTACACGACGGACAAGCTCGACCTCTACTACGCGGCCGACGCCAACAGCCCGGCGTGGACGTTCATCGGCACCTTCACCCCGGCCGGCGCCGGGGCGCGGCTCATGACCGCGACCTATACGCTGCCCGCGGGCGGGCTGCAGGCCGTCCGTGCCCAGTTCCGTTACCAGGGCGCGGCCGGGACGTGCACGTCGGGCGGGTACAACGACCGTGACGACCTCGTCTTCGCCGTGAATCCGTAGCCGGATCCTTCGGTTCTTCGGCGGGGGGCTCGCTCGAGCCCCCCGTCACATTCGTTTGGGGGCAGCGCACTGCCTTGACCATCGCATCCCCGCGCCTAGCATCACCGCCGCATCACTGGCATGGGAAGCGTCTGGGCCTTGCGCAGGGTCGCTCTTGCCACGCTGACGGCCTCGCTCATCGCCGCGCCAGACACCCGAGCTTAGGCCGTCTACGGCTACTTCGGCGGCGATCCGCAGCGCAACCTGGAGTTCAGGTTGCGGATGATGTTCTAGGGTTATCCCCGGTGCGACAAGCCAGGGCGGCGCGTACGATGGGGGCTGATGGCGGCGCTCACGCCCGGAGCTTCCGTAGGGCCGTACGAGATTCGCGAGTTGCTCGGCGCGGGCGGAATGGGGGAGGTCTACCGGGCCCGGGATCCGCGCCTCGGCCGCCAGGTCGCGATCAAGGTCCTCCCGGAGCGCTTCGCTCAATCCGCCGATCGATTGAGACGCTTCGAGCGCGAGGCGCGCGCCGCCGGCGCGCTCAGCCACCCGAACATTCTTACCGTGTTCGACGTGGGATCGCAGGATGGCATTCCCTACCTCGTGTCCGAGTTGCTGGAAGGCGAGACGCTACGCGCGTCGCTCAGGGGCCAACCCTTCGGCACTCGGCAGAGTCTGGCTCTCGCCCTCCAGATCGCGCGCGGTCTTGTCTGCGCTCACGCGGAAGGAATCCTGCACCGTGACCTGAAGCCGGAGAACCTGTTCATCACGCGCGAAGGTCACCTGAAGATCCTCGACTTCGGCTTGGCCAAGCTCTTCCAGCCGGACGGCGATGCCCCGCCGACCGCGGAAACGGCGACTCGTGACACCGATGCGGGGCGAGTCGTCGGAACGGTCGCGTACATGTCGCCGGAGCAGATCCGGGACGAGCCGCTAGACGGCCGATGCGACATCTTCGCTCTCGGCGCCATTCTGTTCGAGTTGCTGTCGCAACGCCCGGCGTTCGGAGGCCTGAGCCAGACCGACGTCATGGCCGCAGTGCTGCGTGACGAACCGCCGCCACTGGTTGCGGTGTCACCGGGCGTACGGGCGGTGGTGAGACGGTGTCTCGAGAAAAAGCCTGCGGACCGATTCAGCTCGGCACGTGAAGTTGCCGTCGCGCTGGAGACGCTGCTCGAGGCGATTGCCGGTGAAGGCACTCGCAGCAACGCGACCGTGGCGGCGCCGTTGGCGCGTCACTACGTCTTCCGCTGGGCGCTGGCCGCGTCGCTTTTGACCGCCATCGCGGTGGCCGCCCCGCGGTTCGTCCGCCGGGGGGCCCCTCCGGCCGTCGCTCCGGACACGACGACGCCGATGGAAAGAGTGATCCTGACCAGCGACCCGGGTCGCGAGCTCGAGCCTGCGCACGC
>JANMPI010000380.1:0-30804 GCA_031369785.1 Acidobacteriota bacterium | reverse complement strand
GCATCGCGCGCGTCACGCTGCTCGGGCCGCCGGATGAGATCCGCCGGCAAGCCGCGGCGGCGGGGGTGTCGCTCGCCGGCGTCGAAGTGGCGGGAATCCCCACCGGCCTCGAGGCCGAGCCCGCCCTCCGCGCGTATCTCGAGCGCGCGGCGCGGCGCGGCGTCACCGCGAGCGAAGGACGCGCGCATCTCGCCGATCCACTTCTGTGGGCGGCATCCGGGGTGGCGTCGGGCCAGTTCGACGGGATGGTGGCGGGCGCACGATCGACCACGGCGGAGACGCTGCGCGCGGCGATCCGCGGCATCGGCGTCCGCGCCGGCGTCAAGAAAGTGTCGTCCTTCATGCTGATGGTGACGAGCCGCCCCGAGCTCGGCGACGGCGGGCTGCTCCTCTTCGCCGATTGCGGCGTGAATCCGGATCCGACGGCGGCCGAGCTGGCGGAGATCGCGATCCTGACCGCGGAGAGCGCGTCGGCGTTCCTCGCCAGCCCTCCGCGCGTCGCCCTCCTTTCCTTCTCCACCCGCGGAAGCGCCGATCATCCGCGCTCGAGAAAGGTGGCGGAGGCGGCGCGCATCGTCCGCGCGCGCGCGCCCGAGCTCGCGGTCGACGGGGAGATGCAGGCCGACGCCGCTCTCGTCCCCGCCGTAGCGGAGGGCAAGGCGCCGGGAAGCGCGACCGCGGGCCGCGCCAACGTGCTCGTCTTCCCCGATCTCGACGCGGGGAACATCGGCTACAAGCTGGTGGAGAGGATCGCGGGCGCGCGCGCGATCGGCCCGATCCTCCAGGGCCTCGAGCGGCCGGCCAACGATCTCTCGCGCGGATGCTCGGTCGAGGACATCGTCGACCTCGTCGCGGTCACCGTGGTGCAGGCGAGCCGTCGCCCTCGCTAGACGGCCGCGATTGGTCAGGGGTTCCGGCTGGAGGAACGAGGCCGGATCGGCCTAGAGAGTCACGGTCTTGCGGGCCTGGAAGCACTCCTTGCAGTAGACGGGCCGTCCCTGCGTGGGCTTGAAGGGGACGGTCGTCTCCTTTCCGCACTGCGAGCAGGTGGCCGTGGTCTCGACCCGCTCGCGGGTGGGATGGTTCATCCGGGCGTTGCGCTTGGCCTTGCAGTCCTTGCAGCGCGTCGGCTCGGTCTTGAAGTTCTTGTCCGCATAGAAGAGCTGCTCGCCGGCGGTCCAGATGAACGGCTGGTGGCATTCGACGCACGACAGACTCTTGTCTCGGAACTCCATGGCCTTTGCCTTCGCGCGAACCCAAACGTTGCCGCGCCTGGAACTGGCAAGGCCTATTCGGCCCGGCCAAACCCCCCATCCCGGGAGGCGGGGTTAGGGTTGGGGGGGCACCCGGCCCCCCCAGGAGCTACTCCGTCTCGCGGCGAATCTTCTTCCGATTACGCTTGCGCGCCAGCGCCTGCTTCGCCCTCTTCTTGTCGCCGGGCTTCAGGTAGAAGCTGTGCTTCTTGATGTCCTTGATGATGTCTTCCTGCTGGACCTTGCGCTTGAAGCGCCGAAGGGCGTTCTCGATCGATTCGCCCTCCTGGATTTTGATTTCGGCCAAAACGTGAACACCCCCAGACATATCCATGATTCCGAAGAGAAACCGCTTCTCCTGGATCGGGGCCCGGCCCAGGCCCCGAACAGCCGCGATGCTAGGTCAGCGGATAAACCGAGTCAAGTCAAGTTACGCAGGCTCTAAAACCTAGCGGTCGTCCTCCACGCCACCCGGAGTCTCCACGACCGTGGCGGGAAGGTCGTATCCCGCGACCTCTTCCAGCGCGATCCGCCGGCATAACGCGTGGAAGATCGTGAATCCGGCGACATCGGACCTTTGGTGGAGGCACGCGAGTTCGTCGAGGCGAGCCTCGAAGGCCTGGGCAAGCGCCGCATTATCAAGGATATAAGCGTCGGGTCCGGTGGCCCGGACGAGAGCGGCATGGCCAGGGTGCACCCAGGACACCACCGGGCCCAGCTCTCCGGACAGGGTGACTCGACCCTCCGCAAGGAACGTGTACTTCGGCGCCACCCAGAAGCCGGAGTATCCGGTGCGGACGTGGAGGCGGTCGAGATCGGCCAGGAGCGCGCGGTCACGGGCTTCCGCCTCCGCGCGGCCCTGCAGCCACGGGATGGCTCCCGCGAGATTTGCGCCAAGGACCGCGGCGGCGGCGGCGGCGGCGCCCAGACGCGAGCGGCGCGCGACGGCCGCGACGCCCCATCCGTAAGCGACGGCGGCCGAAGTGTAGAGGGGCAGAAGATACCGGGGACGTGAAGCGCCGCGATGGCTGAACTTCGAGGCGGCGAAGACGGAGACGACGGCGACGAGAAGGATCAGCGCCGCGAGCGCCGGGCTGCGCCCCCGGCGCTCGCGGATCAGGCCGCGTGACGCGACCGCCATCACGAGCACGAGGACGGGGAGAACGGCGCCGAGGAGGATCGCGAGCACCGGCCCCGCGCCGAGATCGGTGAGGCCGAACAGTTTCGGGAAGCTCACCGCGAGCGTGCGCTCGATGCGCTCGGGAAAGCCGGAGATGCGGTCGGCGGGAATCTTGGCGCCGCGGCGGAAGAGATCGAACGTCGCCCATCCGTTGGCCGCGTTCCACACCCAGACCGGATACGAGCCGGCGAAGAACCCCGCCGCCATGTCCATCAGACGGCGCGGCCGGCGCCATTCCGGGGTGACGAGTACGAGGACGGCGGCGGTGGCGACGAAATAGACGGCCAGCAGCTGCTGCCAGATCGCGACGCCGAGGAGAAACGCGGCCGCCATCAAAGCACCGTGCGCGCAGAGTGCGACGAGTGCGAGCGCGCCCAGGGCATTCACCTCCGGGTACTGCCCGACGTTGTTCAGCGAGAACGCGAGGAGGAAGCGCGGGCTCACGGCCATGAACGCACCCGCCGCCAGCGCTGCGCGCAAGCCACCGGACCGACGGGCCAGCGCCATCACCGCCGCCGTCCACAGCAGGTAGAAGAGATGCGAGGTCCACGCGTAGGTGGACGGGATGCCGCCCGGCAGCATCCACGAGAAGAGCGCGGTGAGATGCGGCTTGAGCGTGCCTTCGTAGGGAAAGCCGGGGGCGTAGATGGGCGCGGGGCGCTGACCGGCCGCGATCTCCTGTGCGATGATCCCGGCCACCGCGCTGTCGGACGAGATGAGGCTCGCCGGAGCGGCCAGGGCCGGGAGGCGCACCAGCGTGGCGAGCAGCGCGATGGCGAGCAGAGCGAGACGGAATCGGCGATCGTCTCTGGTGGCGGCGGTACGCCGCCGTCCCGCCACTTCCCAGATCGCCGCCGCCACGAGCGCGATCGCGAGGGGCGCCGCAGCGAGCGGCCCCACGAATCGCCCGAGCAGCGGCCCGTGGAACCATGCGTCCACGGTCGCGATCCACAGGCCGAGGACGAGGTAGCGTGGCAACGGGCGATGCTAGCACCCGCGGCGTTCTCTACGTCGTGGCCACGCCGCTCGGAAACCTCGAGGACATCACGCTGCGCGCCGTGCGCATCCTGAAGGCGGTGGCGCTCATCGCCTGCGAGGACACGCGGCGCACATCGCGGTTGCTGCAGGCGCACGGGATCGCGACCGCGACGACCTCGTACTTCGAGCACAACGAGAAATGGAAGGGCGAGAAGATCCTGGCCGCGGTGCGCGCGGGGCGTTCGGTCGCCCTGGTGTCCGACGCGGGGACGCCCGGCATCTCCGATCCGGGGTATCGGCTCGTGCGCGATGCGAGGGCCGAGGGCCTCGCCGTCCTTCCCATCCCGGGGCCGAGCGCGGTGGTGGCCGCGCTTTCGGTGTCGGGCCTTCCCTCCGATCGCTTCCTGTTCATCGGGTTCCTTCCCTCCCGGTCCGGCGCGCGGGCCCGCGCGCTGGCCGAGGTCGACGGGGTACGCGAGACGCTCGTCTTCTACGAGTCGCCGCTGCGCGTGGTCGCCACGCTCGCCGCCATGCGCGACGCGCTCGGGGACCGCGACGCCTTCCTGTGCCGCGAGGCGACCAAGGTTCACGAGGAATACGTGCGCGGATCGTTGTCCGCGGTCCTAGCACTTCTCGCCGCGCGGGACGAGATCAAGGGCGAGGTCGTGCTGGTGGTGAGCGGCGCGGGCGAGCCGGTCCCCGCGGCGGCGGAAGACGTCGCGGCAACGTACGCGGCGCTGGTGGCGGCGGGCCGCACGCGGCGTGAGGCAGTGAAGGAAACGGCGCGGCGGCACGGCCTACCGGCGCGGCAGGTGTACGCGCAGGTCCTGGACGAGAGCTAGAAGGTCAACCGGAGGCTGGCCTGGAGCTGCGTCTCGCGGGCGCGCGGGGCGAGGTCGAGGTCGGCTCGTGACGCACGCGTGCTCGTGACCTGCAGCCACTCGACGGCCACGCGGGCGGCGTCGTTCCAGCGCACGAGATACGCGATCGTCCATCCGCGGCCGTCCTCGGCGTTCGCATCCGCGGTCTGATCGCGGTCCACGACTTCGAACCAGTCGTAGCGGCCGCTCAGCCGGTGGCGGCCCACCGCCCCGGTCACGAGCACGAACGCGGCGCGGAGATCGAGCACCGCACCCCAGCGGATGCCCGGCTCGTCCTGCGCCATCGCGCCACCGGCCGACAACGCGAAGGCAAGCACCGCCGCCGGCAATCGCATCACGCCTCCTGCCCCAAGCATCGCACCGCGGGAGCTGCGAAGGGTCAGCGCAGCGGGAAATCGCGGGCGGGAAAGATCTCCGTGACATCCACTTTCCTGGACAGGTTCAGGAGCACCGGCTTCATCAGATCGCGGCGATCGTACGTCACCCCGAGCCGGTCGAGCCGCCGCTCGAGCTTGAAGGCGGCGGTGCCGTTGACGGCGACCAGCGCCGCCCGGGGCGCCGCGTCCACGGCGGTCCGGTAGTCGAAGAAGTACTCCGTCGTCGTGGGCCCGAGCTTCGCCGAGCAGACGACGCGCTCCCCGGACAGGAAGTTGATCTTCGTGGCCAGGAAGAAATCGGTGTAGCACCAGCGCACGCCGGCGGCTTCGAGGTCGGCGGCGAAGCCGCGCCACTGCGCGTCGGCGCGCATTGTGCCCGGGGCCTGGGCCCACGAGGCGATGGCGCCGGCGGCGATCAGCACCGCGAGGACCGTACGCCCCCCGGCATTCACGGCCAGAGGGGCCAGGAGAATGGCGACGGTCACGATCGAGAAGAGGAGGTAGCGCGGGTTGCCGGGGATGTAGGGCAAGGCGATGGCCGCGACCGCGGCGTTCACGAGGAGGAGCAACACCGCTGCGCGCAACGCCCCCGACCGCCGCAGGGCCGCGCGGTTCCGGACCGCGGCCCATCCCGAAGCACCGAGGGCGAGGACGGCGATGCCGCGCAGGAGCACGTCGGTGATCGGACCATAGCCGGGGTCGTATCCGGCGAGAACGACCGCGTGATCGAGGACGAGCCCGCGCAGCTTGTCGGCGAAAGGCATGGCCGCTGCCGGCTCGAGCGCCGAGCCACCCGGCTGTAGATAAAGGAAGGACTCGCCGCCGTTGGCCGCGTTCCAGAGGAGGCCGGGCGCGTAGCCGAGGACGACGCCGACGGCCATCCATACCAAGGCCGGAGCGGCCGCGCGGCGGGCGCCGAGAAGGAAAAGGCCGGCCGCGGCCATGGGGATGACGGCCAGGATATGGCACCAGAAGGCGAGGCCGAGGAGAAGGCCGGCGACGACCGCCAGCGAGAGCTGCGCGCGGTCGCTGTCCCACGCCACGACGGCGAGAAGCGCAGCGGTGCCGAAGGCCAGCACCTCGACGTAGTTGCCGTCGTTGCTGAGGCTGTACCGCGTTACGAACGCAGGCGCGAACGCGAGATAGAGCGACGCGAGGAAGGCGAGGTCCCCGCGGCGCCAGGCCCGCTCGGCGAGGAGGAACGCGGCGGCCACGAACACGCAATAGAAAAGAACGGAGGCCAGCGCAAAGGCGCGCGGCAGATCCATGGCGACGCCGAGCGCGGCCGCGAGGTGCGACTTCAGGCTGCCGCTGTAAGGAACGTGGGGCACGAACACGAAGTGCTCGAGCCCTTCGCGGATCCGGAGCGCCACGATGCCGGAGAGCGCGCCGTCGGACGTCACGTATCCGGCCGCGCCTCGCCACACGAGCGGCAGGCGGAACGCGAAAGCGAGTCCCACGGCCAGGGCCAGCTTTCCCGGGGCGTCGGTCGCGACCAGCGCCCGGAGGGCCGCGCGCCGTCCCGCCATCCACACCGCGCCGGCGACGAGAAGCGCCAGGGCGGGAACGACAGGCGGGATCGCGAGGAGCGCCGCCCCGCGGTGGGGCCCGTCGAACCACCGCGCGCAGAGGAGCAGCCACGCCGCGGCCGCCAGCCCGCCGGCCGTCACGGCCCGGCGCAAAGGCGGCAACGCGATCACGGGCGGCGTCGCGCGACGAAGACGAGGTCGAGCGCATACCGCGGAGCGAGCGCCCCCGCGGCCAGCAGCACCCGCATCAGCGGCACCGCCCACCCGCGGTTCCACCCGCGCTGCAGCCGATCGAGCTTCGGCATCGGAGACAGCCAGTTGAGCATGAGCTCGAGGTGGAGGCCGGTCGAGGAGACGATCTCGAACCCCTCGCGTTCGAGCAGCGCAACCGCCTCGTCGTAGCTGAGCTCGCTCAAGTGGTCGGGGCTGAATGGCCGCTCGGAGCGATCGACGACGTTGGCCAGGCGCAGGCGATTGGGCGTCGTGAGGATGAGCGTCCCGCCGGGTCGGAGCACGCGGTGGAACTCCGCGACGCCCGCGCCCGGATCGGCCAGGTGCTCGATCAGCTCGCCGGCGAAGAGCGCGTCGAAGGCCCCCGTCCGGAAGGCCAGGGGATGCGCCTCACCCACCACCCACCGCACCTGTGGATGCTCGGCCTGTCGCGACGCCAGCAGGTCGTGATCGACGTCGGCGGCGACGATGGCGAAAGGCCACTCGGGGCGGATCTCGGTGAAGAGGCTCCGCCCGCATCCCGCGTCGAGCACGCGCGCGCCGGGCGCTATGTGGGCGAGGAAGAGCCGCTCCAGGCGACGCAGCATCGCCGAGTGCAGCTCGAAGAGGAAGGGCTCCGACGGCGTGTACCCGTGGCCGGCGTGTACGCGGTGGTAGTACGAGCGCAGCACCGCGGGGTCGGCCACCGTCCCGGCGATGAAGCGGTTCTCGACCACGCGGCCGCGGCGGCGGAGCACGAGCTGGATGCCCAGCACGGGATCGAACACGTACGCCGGATTGGACCAGCAGTCGACCGCCGCCTGGCGGCCCGAGGGACCTTCCATCCAGACCGAGCCCGAACCGATGGTCGTGAAGTCGACGCCGAACGTCGTGACCGCGTCGCCCTCGGGCAGTGGAAAGACCCAGTATCCGAGATGCGTCTCGGGGTGACTCTCCCGGAGATGGGAGTAGATATCGACCGCGAAGACGTGGGCGGCGGCGTCGCGGAGCCGGCTGCGCAGGCGAAACGTGCCCCGGCGCGCGGCCAGGTCGAGGACCGGCGTCAGGGGGATGAGCCGCGGCAAGGCCGCTAGGATATGAGAAGATCGGGCCCTGATGAAGATCCTGATCGTGGGGAACGGGGGGCGGGAGCATGCCCTGGCGTGGAAGATCCGCCAGAGCCCCCTCGTCTCCGAGCTCTACTGCGCCCCCGGGAACGCGGGGATGGCCGGGATCGCGGACATCGTTCCCATCGAAACCTCGAGCATCGTCGAGCTGGCCGACTTCGCCCAGACGATCGGCGCCGACCTGACCGTCGTCGGCCCCGAGCTGCCGATGGTGCTGGGCATCGCGGACGAGTTCCAGCGCCGCGGATTGACAATCTTCTGTCCGAGCCGCGCCGCCGCGGAGCTCGAAGGGTCGAAGGTCTTCGCCCGCGAGTTCATGACCCGCCACGACATCCCTTCCCCGAAGTTCGAGGTCTGCCCGTCCAAGGAATCAGCGGAGGCCTTCGTGAAGAAGGCCCCGTGGGGATTCCCCCTCGTCGTGAAGGCGGACGGCCTCGCCTCCGGCAAGGGGACGTTCGTGGCCAGCGACCTCGCGGAGGCCGCCGACGCCGTGGCCGAGCTGATGGAGGGCAAGAAGTTCGGCACCGCGGGCGCGAAGCTCGTGATGGAGGAGTTCCTCCCCGGGGACGAGGTTTCCTTCCTCGTGTTCTCGGACGGGACCCGCGTGGTGCCCATGGTCTCCGTGCAGGACCACAAGCGGATGCTCGACGACGACAAGGGGCCCAACACGGGCGGCATGGGGACCGTCTCGCCGTCCACGCATCTCTCCATCGAGATGCACAAGCAGATCATGCACGAGATCGTCCTGCCCACGATCGCGGGCATGTCCGCGGAAGGCCGCAAGTACCAGGGCGTCCTCTACGTCGGGCTGATGATCACCGAGCAGGGCCCGAAGGTCCTCGAGTTCAACGCGCGCTTCGGCGATCCGGAGACCCAGGTGATCGTCGCGCGCATGAAGTCGGACATCGTCCCCATCCTCACCGGCGTGGCCGCGGGCGATCTCGGCGCGGTCAAGATCGAGTGGGCCAAGGATCCCGCGGTATGCGTGGTGGTGGCGGCCCGGGGGTATCCCGACGAGGTGGTGACGGGCGACGAGATCCGCGGCCTCGACGACGTGCAGGGCGAGTCGGACATCATCGTGTACCACGCCGCCACCGGGCTCCGCGACGGCAAGGTGGTGACGGTGGGCGGCCGCGTCCTCGGCGTGACCGCGCTCGGCTGCAACCTCGACGCCGCGGTGACGCGCGCGTACGACGGTGTGGCCAAGGTCTCGTTCGACGGCATGCACTTCCGGCGTGACATCGGCAAGAAGGCGCTCGCGCGCCTCCACGCCCCGCGGTAGGGACATGGCAACGACGGCGACGGTCGGCGTGCTGATGGGAAGCGACAGCGATCTCCCCACCATGGCGGAGACGGTGCGCATCCTCGAAGGCTATGGCGTCGCCACCGAAGTGCGCGTCCTCTCCGCGCACCGCACGCCCGATGAGGCGACGCGCTACGCGCGTGAAGCGGAGGGGCGCGGCATCAAGGTCCTGATCGCGGGCGCGGGCGGCGCGGCGCATCTCGCGGGGGCGCTGGCCGCCCACTCGACGCTGCCCGTCATCGGAGTGCCTTTGGAATCGTCGCCCTTGAGCGGGTTCGATGCCCTTCTCTCCACCGTCCAGATGCCGCCCGGGATTCCGGTGGCGACCGTCGGCGTGGGCGCGATGGGCGCGCGGAACGCCGGTCATCTCGCGGTGGCGATCATGGCCCTCGCGGACGAGGCGCTGCGCGGCAGGCTGAAGGCGAAGCGCAAGGAGATGACCGCGGACGTCCTCGCGCGCGACGCCGCCCTGCCCGACCGCCTGCGCAAGCTCCTCGACAAGTGACGCCGGGGGCGCCCGCCGCCCTCGCCCATCGCCACCGGCTGGCCCTGCTGGCCGTGCTCGGGTTCGCTCTCGACGTGACGGGCGCTCTCTGGGGCCTGCCCGCGCGCTGGCATCCAGACGAGAAAGCGGACGAAGCGGCACGGATGGCGCGCGAGGGCACGCTGGCGCCGGAGTCGTTCATCAACCCCACGCTGTCCGTCTACGTGATGGTTCCGGTGGTGTGGGCCCAGCAGCGCGCGGCGGATGCGGGATTGCTCCGCGGGCGCGTTGCGGATCCCGTGCTCGCCGGCCGGCTGCTCTCGGCCGGCGCCGGCGCGGGCGCGGTCTTCCTGATCGGGATCCTGGGATCGCGCCTGTCGCGCGGCATCGGGCTCCTCGCCGCGGCGCTCCTCGCGCTGGCGCCCGGCGTCGTGAACCTCTGTCACTTCGCGACGCCCGAATCGTGGCTCCTCCTCGGGACGGCAGCGACCCTCCTGCTGTGCGCCCGTCACGCCGAGGGACGCGCCACCGCGTGGGCGGTCGGCCTCGCCCTCGGCCTCACCGCATCCACCAAGTACACCGCCGCCGCGCTTGCCGTGCCGTGCGTGATCGCGTTGTGGATGCGGCGGGGCGAGGCCCGCCGGCACCACGGGCTCGTGGTCGCGATGGCGGGCGCGCTCGGCCTCGCCGCCGGGGTCGCGCTCGTCTCCGGTCCCGGCGCCGCGCTCGCTTCCGGCCTGCGACTGGAGGACGTGCGCCTGCTGCATCCCGAGCGCGCGGCCGCGTTCGTGGAGCGGCTGGGACGGATGGCCTGCGTCCTCGGCGGCATGGCGATCCTGCTCGGCGGGCTCGCCGCCTTTGGCCTGCACGCGGCTTGCCGACTCGCCCGCGCCGAGCTCGTGATCGTCGCCGCCACCGCCGCGGCGGGTTTCTTCATCGGCACTCCCTACGCCGCCGTCCGGCCGCAAGCCTTCCTGTCCGACCTCGCCTACGACGACCAGACCCGCTTCGAGTACAAGGGGCTCGCCGGCGCGGCCTCCTCGTACGTCGCGTACGTCGATCTCGCCGCCGACGCGGTGACCCTTCCCGTTCTCGCCATGGCGGTAGCCGGCCTCGTCGTGGCCACGGCCCGCGGCGCGCAAGGCGACCGCCTTTCGCCGGTCCTGATCGCGGGCGCGGTCGCGCCGTACCTGATGGTCGCGAGCTCGGGCCATCAGGCGTTGCGCTTCCTCGCCCCCGCCCTGCCCGCGGTCGTCCTCCTCGCCGCGCTGGCGGTGCGGTCCATGCCGTCGGTGCGCATCCGCACCATCGTGGCCGGCGCACTGGTCGCCCGCGCGGCGGTAGCGGCGATCCTCGTCATCCGTCTCTTCTTCGTGGACTCGCGGCTTCCGGCCTCGCGCTGGCTGGAGGCGCACTCCGCGCCCGGGGAGACGATCGACCTCATCGCCAACAATCCCGGCTACGCGCCCGCCGTGCCTCCGGGACGCGCCCTGCGCGTGGTCCCCACGCTGTCCCGCGAGATGGCGCCCGCCGATCGCTTCGCGGACGCCGCCGCCCGCTATCCGGCGGAAGCGTCACCATTGCTGATGCTCACCGCGTCCTATTACCAGCGGTTCCTCGATCACCCGGAGCAGCACCCGGAGCGCGCGCGGTTCTTCGGCGATCTGCTCGGCGGGCGGGGCGGGTTCGAGGTCGTGGCGCGCTTTGGTCAGACCGGGTGGCGGCGTCCGGCGGCGGAGTTCGTCGATCCCGAAATCGTCCTGCTACGCCGTCACGACCCGATCTCGTAGCGCAGGACTTCGACCGCGCCGGACGGAAGAGGGAGGGGGACGCGCGGGATGAGGGCCAGCCCGTCCACGTCGGCGATCCCGGACAAGAGCAGCAGTTCCACCCGGCGTCCCTCGCGGAGGAGGTCGCCGGGATCGACGGTGAGCGCGCGGCGACCGTCTTCGTAGCTCACCTTCAATCCGTCGAAGGCGCGATCGCCGGGCAGCCGCGGGCCCGCGTAGCGGAGGAAGACCTTGCCCGCGAAGGTCGACCGGTCCATGTCCTTGCTGAACTGCACGACGAAGCGGATGTTGGGCGGGACGTCCCTCTCGCCGTCGAGCGGCATCGCGAACACGATCACCGGCGGCTTCTTCGGCCGCTCCAACGGCGGAGGCGGCGGCGCGGCCTCGGCGGTCGCGCTCGGCGGGTTGGTGAGGCTCACCTTGATCGCGCGCAGGTAGGTGATCCCGCGCCGCGTCTCCGGGCGGCCGACGACCTCGATCCACTTGCCGGTGTCGCGCTTCAACGTGGGATCGAGCTCCCAGCCCGAGCCCTTCGGCTTCTTGCCCGTCACCCAGACCGCGAAGAGGTCTTCCTTGATGACCCAGTCCGCGCCCTTCTGCTGGCTCGTCCCCGGAAGGTCGCCGTAGAGGTTGCGCCCGCGGAACTTCCCGACCACGCGCACCACTTCCCCGTCGCGCTTGCCCGGCGTGTTGACGAGGGACGCCAGCGTGACGTCGCGGGCGGAGATCGGCTTTTTCGGATCGCCCTCGTCCTCCGGCCCCACGAAGGCCCAGAACTGGATGATCAAGAGCTCGCCCTGCAGCGCCGCGTTGGAGTTCATCTGCTGCTGGCCGAGCACGCCGGTGATCTCGATGTCGTGGCCGAGCCAGAACTTCGCACGATCCTCGAACTCCGGCCCGACCTCACCCACGGGCTGGATCCGCGCCGAATTGCCGAAGCCGTCGCGCAGCGCGAAGCGGTAACCCCCGACACCGGTGTTGACGTTGCTGGCGAGGTCGAGGCGGCCCGTGGTGCGCACCGAGCGGCGCGAGTACTGGTCGGGGTTCCGGATCAGGTCCTCGAGGCTGACGTCGACGGGCTCTCCGTAGCGCGCCTCGTAGTTGCCCTGGGCGAGGGCGGAGGCGGCGGGTACGAGCAGCGTCACGAGGGAGAGGACGAGACCGCCACGCGTCACGGCCATGGGACGAGTATAGATTGACCCCGGGCCCCGCGCGATTGGGGTACGATCGCCGCTCACCGGAGGAAAACCGATGGCTGAGCCGCCCGTACGGACCGCCGCTTCCGTCCCCGAGTTCCGGCCGTACGTTCCCGACTCGGCGACGATCCCCGAGTTCACGCCCCGCGCGGTGATCCTGGGCATGCTGTTCGGGATCATCTTCGGCGCCGTTACCGTCTACGTGGGCCTCCGGGCCGGCCTGACCGTCTCCGCGTCGATCCCCATCGCGGTGCTCTCGATCAGCCTGCTGCGCGCGCTCGGGCGGGCCACCATCCTCGAGAACAACATCGTGCAGACGACGGGCTCCGCCGGAGAAGCGGTGGCGGGAGGCGTCATCTTCACCCTGCCCGCGCTCATCTTCCTCGGCTTCCCGCTCGAGTACTCGCGGATCTTCCTCCTCTCGCTCATCGGCGGATGGCTGGGGGTGCTCTTCATGGTGCCGCTGCGCCGCCAGCTGATGGTGAAGGAGCACGGCAACCTGCTGTACCCCGAAGGCGCGGCCTGCGCCGACGTGCTGATCGCGGGCGAGAAGGGCGGATCGTTCGCGAGCCGCGTCTTCTACGGCCTCGGCCTCGGCGGCGTCTACACGCTCTTCGCGAACGAGAACGCGCTCGCCGTCATCAACTCCACGCCGACCTACAACCCTTCCTTCATGCCCGGCGCGTCGCTGCGCGCCGCCATCACCTCGGAGTACCTCGGCGTCGGCTACATCATCGGGCCCAAGATCGCGGGCGTCATCTTCGCGGGCGGCGTCTTCTCGTGGCTCGTCATGATGCCGGCGATCAAGTTCTTCGGGAGCATGGTCCCGACGCCGATCTACCCGAGCACCATCCCCATCGCGCAGATGACGTCCGACGACCTGTGGCGGTTCTACATCCGTTACATCGGCGCGGGCGCGGTGGCGGCGGCGGGGCTGATCACGCTGCTGAAGACGATGCCCACCATCGTGGCCGCGCTCACCGCCGGCGCCTCGGACCTGCGCAAGAGCACGGCGGGCGGCGGCGAGATGGCGCGGCGCACGAGCCAGGACCTGAAGATGACCGCCGTTCTCGCCGGCATCGCGGTCATGGTCCTGGCGGTCTGGAGCCTCCTCACCTTCAAGCCCGTCCCCGGCGCGCCGACGGGCATGGGAGCCAACCTGCTGGCCGCGCTGCTGGTGGTGATCTTCGGCTTTCTCTTCGTGACCGTCTCCTCGCGCATCGTCGGACTCATCGGGACCTCGTCGAACCCGATCTCCGGGATGGCCATCGCGACCCTGATGGCCACCTGCGCGCTCTTCCTCGCCGCGGGCTGGACCAGCGCCGCCTACGGCGCGCTCGCCCTCATGATCGGCGGGACGGTGTGCATCGCCGCCGCCAACGCCGGCAACACGTCACAGGACCTGAAGACGGGATACCTGATCGGGGCCACGCCGTCGGCGCAGCAAAAGGGCCTCTTCCTCGGCGTCGCCGCTTCCGCGATCGTCATCGGCATCACGCTGATCGCGGTCAACAAGGGGCTCGAGAAGTACCAGCCCTCGACCGTCGCCATCGATCCCGTGAACCTGGGCGAAGGCGTGGTCGACGAGGGCATGAAGGAGTATGGCGGGCGTCAGTACCGGCTGCTGAACGTGATCGGATCGACGACGATTCCCGAAGGCAAGTACCTCATGAACCCCGACACGGGCAAGGTCGAGACGCAGTGGGTGCAGGGCATCGGCAGCCAGGAAGCCCCGGCGCCGCAGGCCCGCCTGATGTCGGTGGTCATCAACGGCATCCTGAACCGCAAGCTGCCCTGGGGGCTCGTGCTGCTCGGCGTCTTTCTCGTCGTCGCGGTGGAGCTGCTGGGCATTCGCTCGCTGTCCTTCGCCGTCGGCTCCTACCTCTCGATCGGGACCACGGCCGCCATCTTCTGCGGGGGCATCGTGCGCTGGCTCGCCGAGCGCGGGCAGAAGGAGCGCAGCGGCGCGGAGGAGGAGACGGGGCCGGGCGCGCTCTACGCGAGCGGGCTGATCGCCGCCGGCGGCATCGTCGGCCTGCTCGCCATCGGCGTGAAGCTCATGGAGAACCAGGGCTGGATCGCGCCGAACGCGATCAACATCGGCTCCCGGATGCCCGCCCTCCACGAGAACATGTGGGCGGCGATCATCGCCTTCTTCGCCCTCGCATTCTCGCTCTACTACTTCGCGCGCAAGCCGCTCGAGGACGAGGGCCCGGTGGCGCCGCCGCCGGCCGGCGACCAGCCCGACCTGCGCACCGAGCAGTAGTCGTCCCTGAAATCAAGAACCCCGGAGGGTTTTCCCCTCCGGGGCGGTGGGCTGTTTGGATTCGCGATCCTAAGCGGCAGCCACCTCGCGGGGTTCGGTTTTCAGCAACTGGAGCACCTCCTTTCTCGCGTGGGCCGAGTTTAGGGAGCGCCGTTCCGGTGAGTCAAGGGAAAAGTACAACCCATGGCGGCGGCAGTTCGGCAACGCACCACACGTTGTGCCCCGAGGCCAGACTGTGGCCTTTAGCACTTGACACCCTTTTTGAAGGCGTGCTACCGTGCCGCGACCAGTGATCACCCCACACAAATACTTGGAGTTGAGTAACTTGGACGGGATCAGCCCGCGATGAAGATGAAGGTCCTGGGCTGCTATGGCGGGAACATCCCCGGCCACGGCATGACCTCCTTCCTCCTGAACGACGAGTTGGCCCTGGACGCGGGCTGGGTCAGCAACGCCTTGTCCCTGAAGCAGCAGGAGAAGGTCAAGGACATCCTGATCTCGCACTCACACCTCGACCACACCTGCACGCTG
Organism: Acidobacteriota bacterium; assembly: GCA_031369785.1. GTDB lineage: Bacteria > Acidobacteriota > Vicinamibacteria > Fen-336 > Fen-336 > JANMPI01. Next base: position 15,699 of record JANMPI010000380.1, on the reverse strand, counting down.
CCCTTCCTGATCGACAACAACTTCAGCTCGCCCGGGTTCGCCCTCCGGATCTACGGGATCCGCGAGGTGCTGACGTCCATGAAGAACCACCTCTTCAACAACCACACCTGGCCCGACTTCACCTGCCTCCCGAACGACCTCACGCCGGTGCTGAAACTGAAGGAGATCGTCCCCGAGGAGCCGGTGGTCATCAACGGCCTCACCATCCGCGCCGTGCTCGTGTCCCACATCGTGCCCACTACGGGGTTCATCGTCGAGGACAAGAAGACGGGGGTCGCGTTCTCGGGCGACACCGGGCCCACCGAGCGGTTCTGGGAGCTCACGAACTCGGTCAAGAACCTGAAGGCGGTGGTCACCGAGACGTCGTTCCCCAACGACCTCCAGGACCTCGCCAACGTGTCGGGGCACATGACGCCGCAGACGCTCTCCGCGGAGCTGCGCAAGCTGAAGAAGGACGTCCCGGTGTACCTCTACGGGTGCAAGCCCAAGCACCTGAAGACGATCAAGAAGGAGATCCGCGCGTTGAAGCGCAAGAACCTCCACCTGCTCGTCCAGGGCAAGACCTACCACTTCTAGCCGTCCGCCTCACGCGAACGCGGGGGGGCTGGTCGTACCGGTCCGACGCCGGCGGCGACGCTACCACATCTGAACTCGGCCGAGGCTCACCAGGCTGCCGACGATGCCGACGAGCATCCCGCCGATCACGATCAGCGCATAGAGCTCGGGGGGGAGACGTATCGCGGCCTGGCCCATGAGGTCGGTGGCGGCCAGCGCGTCTTTGGCCACGACGTGGAACGTCGCCCACAGGAGAGCCGCGGCCACCAGCCCGCCGAGCCCGCCCTGCACCATCCCCTCCACGACGAACGGTCCCTTGACGTATGGCCGTGTCGCGCCCACCAGCCGCATGATGTCGAGCTCGTCCTGGCGGGCGTAGACGGTCAGCCGGATCACGTTCGAGATGGTGAAGATCCCCGCCAGGACGAGGATGCCGCCCAGGAACGCGCCGACCCCGCGTACGAGCCGCACCGCCGTCGACAGCCGCTGGATCCAGACGAGGTCGTACTGCGCTTCCTCCACTCCCGGCGAATGCTCGAAGGCCTGCGCAAGCCGCCGCACGTCGTCGGCGCCCGCGTGCTCGGGACGCAGCGTGACTTCGATCGAGGCGGGGAACGGGTTCGCGCCGAGGTCGTCGGGCAGCGTCCGGAGATCGCGGAAGAGCGTACGGAACCGCTCGAGCGCCTCCTCTCGGCTCACGAACGCCGCCGTCTGCACCGCGGGGTCCGCGGTGAGCGCGGCGAGCAGGCCATCCCGTGCCTCGGGCGCCGCGCGGTCGGCGAGGAAGAACGTCACCTGCACCTTCTCCGCCCAGCGGTCGACGACGCCGGAGAGGTTGCTGGCCACGGCGAGGAACGCGCCGAGCACGAAGAGGCTGACCGCGATGGTGCCGATGGAGAGCGCGTTGATCAGGCGGCTGCGCCAGAGGCTGGTGAGCGCCTCCGTAAAGAAGTACGCGAGGGCCCGAATCGCCGCCATCGCGGGGATTATACTGACCCGCAGCACCTCGGCGAGGCGCTTCTCCAATGTCCATCCTCATCGGCGTCGCGGGCGGGACGGGCTCCGGCAAGACGTCCTTCGCCGACGAGCTCCTCGGCCGCCTGCGCCCCGAGCGCTGCATCACCATCGCCCAGGATTCGTATTACAAGGACGGGAGCGCCCTCGACCCGGAAGCGCGGGCGGCGATCAACTACGACCACCCGGATGCGTTCGACACCTCGCTGCTGATCCAGGACCTGCGCGACCTCAAGGCGGGGCGGCCGGTCCCTTGCCTCACCTACGACCACGCGAGCTACTCGCGGCACGTGCTGCCCGACCCCATCACCCCGCGGCCGGTCATCCTGCTCGAGGGGATCCTGATCCTGGCCGAGGAGCCCCTCCGCCGGCTGATGGACATCAAGCTCTTCATCGACACCGACGCCGACGTGCGGATGCTGCGCCGGCTCCGCCGGGACCTCCGCGAGCGCGGGCGCAGCTTCGAGTCCGTGGAGCGGCAGTACCTCGACTCGGTGCGGCCGATGCACCTCGAGTTCGTGGAGCCGTCGAAGCGCTACGCGGACCTGATCGTGCCCGAGGGAGCGCGCAACGAGGTCGCCCTGGAGGCCGTCGTCGCCCGGGTAAACGCGATATTGGCCAAGACGTAAGTTCCTTTATAATTCTGCGCGTGACCCTCCCCTCGCGCCTGGCGGCGCGCGCGTTCACCGCCGGGGGCCTGGCCCTGCTGGCCACCGCGGGCATCCTGTGGGCCTTCGATACCCCGACCGTCGCCTACGTCGCGACCGCACTCCTTCACGTCGGCCTCGGCCTCGTCTGGACGGTGCTTCTCGCCTATCTCCTGGTGCGCGAGCGGCGGAACGTCTCCGCGGGTCTCTGGTGGCCCGCGGTTCTGGCCTGGACGGCGAGCACGATCGCCGCCTTCCTGCTGATCGTCCGCGGCGCCCTCACCTCGCAGCGCCCGGTCCTCGTTGCCCATGTCCTGGCCGCGCTCGCGGGATCGATCCTCCTGCTCGCGGCCACGCGGCGGTTCACCGCCGGCCGTAGGTCGCGGCGGGCCTGGACCGCGGCCCTTCTTCTCCTCGTCGCCGGGAGCTCCGCCGCCACCGCGTATCGGTGGTACGACCGGCGGCGCGTCGCCGCGGAGGAGGTGATCGTGAATCCGGCCCGGCCGCCGGTGAGCATGGACGGCGAGGGCGAGGGGCCGCGGGGCCCGTTCTTCCCCTCGTCCAGCCGGACCGCGACGCCCGAGTTCATCGACAGCAGCTTCTTCCTGGAGTCGGAGTCCTGCGCGCGCTGCCACGAGGAAGTCGTGGCGCAGTGGAACGAGAGCGCGCACCACTTCTCGTCCTTCAACAACCAGTGGTACCGGAAGTCGATCGAGTACATGCAGGAAGTCGCGGGCCAGAAGCCCGCCCGCTGGTGCGCCGGCTGTCACGATCCGGCGCCGCTTTTCTCCGGGATGATGGAGAGACCGGTGAAGGACATCCTCCACACGCGCGAGGCGCAGGCCGGCCTGGGGTGCACGGCGTGCCACGCCATCACCCACGTCGGGAGCACGATGGGACAGGGCGACTACACGATCCGCTACCCGCCGCTCCACGGGATGCTCACCTCCGGCAACTCCCTGATCCAGGCCGCGCACGACGCCGTGACCTATCTCGATCCGGCGCCCCACCGCGCGACCTTCATGCGCACGTTCATGCGTGAGAAGTCCGACCGCTTCTGCTCCGGGTGCCACAAGGTCCACCTCGACGTCCCGGTGAATTCCTATCGCTGGTTCCGCGGTTTCAACGAGTACGATGCGTGGCAGAACAGCGGCGTGTCGATGAACAACGCGCGCGCGTTCTATCACCCCAAGGAAGCGCGCACCTGTGTCGACTGCCATATGCCGAAGGTCGCGTCCCACGATCCGGCCGCTCGGGGCGGCCTCATCCGCTCGCACCGCTTCATCGCGGCCAACACCGCGCTTCCCACCGCCAACAACCATCCCGAACAGCTGCGCCTCACCCAGGAGTTCCTGCAGGCGGGCAAGATCTCGGTCGACGTCTTCGCGTTGAGCGAAGCCGGCGGGGGGGCGGTCGTGTCCACCGCGGCCGCGGATCCGCTGCGCGCGGCGTCGCTTTCCGGCAGCGAGGACGTGGACCCGGGCGCGGCCGTCCACGAAGACCTCGGCGCCTTGCGCGGTCCCTTCGGCCGTGCCCCGGTCCGCGTGCGCCGCGGGGAGTCGGTGCGCGTCGAGGTCGTGGTGCGTACCCGGGACATCGGCCACGTCTTCCCCGGCGGGACGATGGACGCGTTCGACGTGTGGCTCGAGCTGAAGGCGGTGGACGAGACGGGCCGCGTGGTCCTCTGGAGCGGCGCGGTCGAGGACGGCGGCAAGGGGCCGGTGGATCCCGCCGCGCACCGCTACCACGTCGCGCTCATCGACGGCCTCGGCAATCCCATCAACAAGCGCAACGCCTGGTCGGCGCGGGCCGTCGTCTACGCGCGGAACATCCCGCCCGGCGCGGCCGACACCGCGCACTTCCGCCTCGCCGTTCCCCCCGACGCCGGCAACCGCATCACCATCGAGGCCCGCGTCAACCACCGCAAGTTCTCGTGGTGGAACACCCATTTCTCGTATGCCGGCCGGCGGGATCCCGCGCAGGGGACGTTCTCCGTCGACCAGGATCACGACGACGGGCGGTTCGTCTTCGACGCCGACATGTCCGGTGTCTCGGGGGCGCTGAAGTCGATTCCCGACCTTCCGATCACGGTGATGGCGCACGATACGCAAGTGGTCGAGGTGCTTCCCGCCGGCGCGCCCCTCGAAGCCGCCGCCCTCGTCGAGCACGAGAAGGACCGCGGGCGCTGGAACGATTACGGTATCGGCCTCCTCCTGCAGGGTCATCTGAAGGCGGCGGAGGCGGCCTTCCTCGCCGTGACGCGCATCGACCCGAAGTACGCCGATGGCTTCGTCAACGTCGCGCGGTGCCGCCTGGAGGAAGGCAACGTCGCCGGTGCACGCGAGGTGCTCGTGAAGGCGCTCACGCTGGCCCCCGACCTCGCCAAGGCGCACTTCTTCACGGCGATGGCGGACAAGCGGGACGGCAAGTACGACGACGCGCTCGCGCACCTCGCACGCGTCACCACGCAGTTCGCCGGCGACCGCGTGGCCCACAACGAGACCGGGCGCATCCTCTTCCTGCAGCGCCGCTACGCCGATGCGGTCGCGGCCTTTGCGCGGACCCTGGCCATCGATCCCGAGGACCTGACCGCGCACTACAACCTCATTCTCTGTCACCGCGGGTTGGGCGACGCCAAGGCGGCCGAGGTCTCGGAGCAGCTCTACCGGCGCTTCAAGGCCGACGAGCCCTCGCAGGCGCTGGTCGGCCCGTATCTGCGCACCCATCCCGAGGACAACAACGAGCGCCAGCCGATCCACGAGCATGGCGGCGTCGTGATCCCGAAGCCTCCCATCGGCGCCGCGAGCGCCGCACGCACCGGAGGCGGATGAGCCTCCGCGTGACGGCGATGCTGGTGGCATCCGCGGCGGTTGCCGGTACGTTGGCCATTGCCGCGGCCGGCGGCCCCGCGTTCCGCGAGATGACCGTCGAGTCGGGAGTCGCCTTCCTCCATCACAACGGCGCCTTTGGCAAGAAGTACCTGCCGGAGACGATGGGCTCCGGCGTCGCGTTCGTGGACGTCGACGGCGACGGGGACCAGGACCTGGTGTTCGCCAACGGGATGGACTGGCCCGAGCGCCGCCGCGGCCCGCACACCGCCGCGCTCTACCGGAATCGCGGCTTTGGCACCTTCGAGGACGCGACACGCGGGTCGGGCCTCGACTTCGAGTCACAGGGGATGGGGATCGCCGCCGCGGACATCGACAACGACGGCGACGCGGACCTGTTCCTGACCGCGCTCGGCAAGGCTCGGCTGCTGCGCAACGACGGGCGCGGCCGCTTCGTCGACACTGCGGCCATGGCGGGGATCCGGGGCGACGACTTCTCGACCAGCGCCGCGTTCCTCGACTACGACAAGGACGGCGACGCCGATCTCTACGTCTGCAGCTACGTGCGCTGGACGGCGGCCACCGACATCCGCTGCACGCTCGACGGGCGCACCAAGTCCTACTGCACGCCGCAGCCCTACCCCGGATCGACGAGCCGCCTGTATCGCAACGAAGGCGGCGGACGATTCACGGAAGTGACGAAGGCGGCCGGGATCGAAGACCCGAACGGCAAGGCGCTCGGCGTGGCCGTGCTCGACTACGACAAGGACGGGTGGCCCGACCTCGCCGTTTCCAACGACACGCAGCCGAACCGCCTGTACCGGAACCGCGGCGACGGCACGTTCGAGGAACGCGGGCTGTCGGCCGGGATCGCGTTCGACGAGAACGGGCGCGCCCGCGGCGCGATGGGCATCGACGCCGCCGACTACGACGACAGCGGGTATCCGAGCCTCGTGATCGGCAACTTCTCGAACGAAATGAAGAGCCTCTACCACAACGAGGGCAAGGGCTTCTTCCTCGACGCCTCGCCGGCCTCCGGCATCGGCCGCGCGAGCCTGCTCACCCTCGCCTTTGGCGCGTTCTTCGTCGACTACGACCTCGACGGCTGGCTCGACATCTTCCTCGCCAACGGCCACGTCGAGAACGACGTCCAGCGCGTGCAGGAGAACGTGTCCTACGCCCAGCCGCCGCAGCTGATGCGCAACGTCGGGGGCGGGAATTTCCGGGACGAGGCGGCGGCCAGCCCCGACCTCGTGCGTCCGATGGTGGGGCGCGGCGCGGCCTATGGCGACGTCGACGGGGACGGCGATCCCGATCTCGTCGTCTCGACGTCCGGCGGGCCGGCGCGGATCCTCCGCAACACCGCCACCGCGCGGCGCGTCCGCGTACAGGTGCGCGGGGTCAAGAGCAACCGCTCCGGGCTCGGGGCGGAGGTCCGACTCCGGGTCGGGTCGCGCTGGCTCACCCATTTCGTGCGCAGCGGCGGTTCGTACTGCTCGCAGAGCGAGCTGCCCGCGACCTTCGGCCTCGCCGCCGCGGCCTCCGCGGGGCCGCTCGAGGTGCGCTGGCCGTCGGGGACGGTGGACACCATCGCCTCGGTCGCGGCCGGCGAGTCGCTGCTCGTCGAGGAGGGGCGGGGCGCCATCGAGCGGCACGCGCTCGCGCCGCCGCGATGATCTTCCTGCTGCTGGCCGCGCTGGCCGCGGTCCCTCCGGCCGCCTACGAAACCAACAGCCGCGGCGCGGCGTTGCTCAATCGCGGCGAGCCCCTGAAGGCGCTCGAAGCCTTTCGCGAGGCCCGGAGCGCGGCGCCGGAGTGGATCACCCCCGCCGTCAACGAGGCCATCGCGCAGCTCGCGCTCGGACAGATGGACGAGGCGCTGGCCGGCTTCGACGCCGCCGTCGCGCGCGATCCGGGCCACGTGCACGCGCTCTTCAATCGCGGGCTGGCCCGGAAGCGCGCGGGGCTTCCCGGCGCCGAGGCGGACTTCGCCCGCGTGCACGAGATCGATCCCACCGACCCGGACACGCTGTACCAGCTCGCCACCGCGCGCATGGACCGCCGCGATCACGCCGGCGCGCGCGACGCCTTCGAGGAGCTGCTGAAAAAGGACCCCGGCTACCTCTCGGCATACTTCGCGCTCGGCCGCGTGCTGCTCCTCCTCGGCGAGCGCGAGAAGGCCCAGGTCTACCTCGAGCGGTTCCAGGAGATGAAGGCCGGCTCGCCGATGGCGGAGACGGTGGGCCCGGCCTACGGCGAGCAGGGCGTGTACTCGCTGGCGGAGGATGTCCCGTCGCCGCCGGCGGACGCACCGCCCCCGATCCGCGTGACGTTCCATCCCGCGTCGTGGGGGCTGCCCGCCGCCGGGTGGCGAGGATCGCAGGGGCTGGCGCTCGTCGACCTCGACGGTGATGGACGCGCCGAGCTCGCGGTGGCCACCGCCGCCGGCGTCCGGCTCTTCCGCAACACCGGAGCGCGGTTCGTAGAGGTCGCGCGGCCCCTGCGCGGTCGGGCGATGGGGCTCGCCGCCGGCGACGTCGATGACGACGGCGATATCGACCTGCTGGTCGGTACGGACCGCGGCGCGGCCCTGCTGCTGAACCGCGGCGGGCTGCGGTTCGCCGGCGCCGCGTCCGCCACCGCCCTGCTCTCGGACGGCAAGCCCGGGCGCGGCGTGGCCATGGTCGACGCGGACCACGACGGCGACCTGGACCTGCTCGTCGCGCGCGAGGCCGGCGTGCGGCTGGTGCGCTCCGCGGGGAACCTCGCCTTTGCCGACGTCACCAGCGATGCGCGCATCGCCAAGAGCGGGCCCGCGTTCGGCCTGACCGCCGTCGACCTCGACGGCGATCGCGACGTGGACATCCTCGTCGCGGCGGCGCCGCCGTACGTCCTGGTCAACGAGCGCGACGGCACCTTCCGCAAGGAGACGCTGCCCGGCCCCGCCGCGGCCGGCATCGCCATAGCCGATCTCGACGGGGACCGCATGCCGGACCTGGTGCGGAGCGGCGCACAGGGGTCCGTCGCCTACGGGACCACGCGGCTGCCCTTGCCGCCCGAAGCCTTGCCGCTTCCCTCCGTGGCCACGGGCATCACCGCGGTCGACTACGACAACGACGGTCTGGTCGACATCGCCGTCGCGGGCGAGCGCCGCCTGAGCGTGCTCCGCAACCTGGGCGGGCGCCGCCTGGTCGACGTCAGCGACGCGCTGGGGTCGGTGTCCCTTCGCGGGGGGCGGGGGATGGCGGCGGGCGACATCGACGGCGACGGCGACCTCGACCTCGTGGTGGCGCGCGAGGGCGCCCGGCCGCTCGTCATCCGCAACGACGGCGGCAACACGAACGCGTGGCTCACCGTCGAGGCGCGCGGCCTGAACGACAACAAGGCCGGCGTGGGCACGCGGGTCGAGGTGCGCAGCGGCGGCCGCTTCCAGCGCGGGGACGTCCTCTCCGGCGGCGGCTATCTTTCCCAGGGCCCGCTCTCCCTTCACTTCGGCCTCGGCCCCGCGAAGGCGGCGGGCATCGTGCGCCTCCTCTGGCCGACCGGCGTGCTGCAGGACGAGCTCGATGCCCCGGGGCGCGCCACGCTTCGCGTCGAGGAGCTCGACCGCAAGGGATCGTCGTGCCCGATCCTCTACGCGTGGGACGGCACTCGCATGCGCTTCGTCGCGGACATGATCGGCGCCGGGGTCATGGGGCAATGGGCGGGGCCCGGCGCGCGGAACGTCTCCGATCCCGACGAGTACCTGCTCGCGGAAGGCGTAATGCCCGACGGCGAGGGCCGGCTCCGATTCGCGCTCGTCGAGCAGATGGAGGAAGTCACGTATCTCGACTCCGCGCGTGTCGTCGCCGTGGATCACCCGGAGGCGATCCGCGTCCTGCCCAACGAGCGGTTCACCGGCGCGCCGCCCTTCCCGACCTTCGGGATCGTGCAGCTGGCCGACGCCTGGGCGCCCGTCGCCGCAACGGATGAAAACGGGAACGACGTCACGGACATCGTGCGCGACCGGGACGATGCGTTCGTCCGCGTGCCGAAGATCGACCTCGTCGGCTTCGCCCGGCCGCATCACCTCGAGATCGACCTGGGCCCGCGCGCGGTGGGCGGGGTCGCGCGGCTGATCCTGCGCGGCTACACGGAGTATTTCTATCCCCGCACGCTCTATGCCGCCGCGCAGCGGGGCCTCGCGCCCGAGGCGCCCGTCCTCCAGGTCTTCCGCGAGGGCGCCTGGACGAAGGTCGCCGATCTCGGGATCCCCGCCGGACTGCCCCGCTACATGGTCGCGGACGTCGCGGGCCTGTTGCGCGCGGGGGAGCGCCGGCTCCGCATCGCCTCCAACATGGAGGTGTACTGGGACCAGGTCCTCGCCGACGACGGACGAAAGACGGCGCCGGTGCGAGCCACCGCGCTCCGGCCTTCGTCGGCCATCCTCGAATACCACGGCTTTCCACGGCGCCTGACCCGCGACCCGGAGGCCTTCGACTTCCACGATGCCGCCGCCACCGGCCCCTATGCGCGCGCGTCCGGCCTCTACACGCGCTACGGCGACGTCACCCCGCTCCTCGGCGACGTCGACGACGCGTTCGCGATCCTCGGCCCCGGCGACGCGGTGTCGATGACGTTCGACGGCGGCCCGCTGCCTGCGCTCCCGGCCGGATGGCAGCGGACGTACTTCTTCTTCGCCCACGGCTACGAGAAGGACATGGACGACTACACCGCCTTTCCGCTCACCGTCGACCCGCTGCCCTTCCGCGCGATGTCGTCCTATCCGTATCCTGCGAGCGAAGCGTACCCGTCGGATCCCGAGCACCTCCTTTACCAGCTCCGCTACAACACGCGGCGCGTCGATCCGCCCGCCTGGACTGCACCGCGCGGGAGCGAAGCGCGCTGATCTCACCGGCGCCCCCGCGTGCCGGTGCTAAACTCGCTTCATCATGACGACGCCGGCCGCGCCAGGCGCGCCGCGCAAGACCCTGCGGGTGGGGATCGTCGCCCGCGTGCACACCCTCGACCCCCGCCAGGCCCGAGATCTCGTGAGCACGCTCGCCGTGCACCAGATCTTCGAGACCACCTACGCCGTTCCGCGCGGCGAGGGGGCGGCGCCGCCGGTGCTCTTCAGCGGCCCGCTCGGCGAGGAGTCGCCCACCCGCCGCTCCGCCGCCGTGCGGCCCGGGATCCGTTTCTCCGACGGCACGCCATTGACCGCCGCGCTGGTGGCCGCGTCCCTCAACAAGGTCGAGGCGCTCCGCGAGCAGGCGCGCATCGAGGCCATGGGCGACCGCGTCGTGTTCACGCTGCTGAAGCCGAACCCGCGCTTTGATTTGGCGCTCACCCTCAACCACTCGGCGATCGTTCTCGAGAAGGACGGCAAGCAGCTCGGGACCGGCCCCTTCGTCCCCGCCCCCGGGAGCACGCTGGAGGCGGTGCGCCTGGTCCGCAATCCGCATTACCGCGCGCCGCCCGCGCTGGACGAGATCGTTCTCACCATCTATCCGTCGAACCAGGACGGGCGGCCGGAAGCCCTCCTCCGCGCCGTCGAGGCCGGCGAGGTCGACTTTACGACCATGCTCTCGCGCACCGACGCCGGCGAGGCCAAGGGCGTCCGCAAGGCGTTCCAGCCCAGCAACTCGACGGCATCGCTGTACTTCAACACCGAGCGGCCGGAGCTTCGCAGCATCGACGTGCGGCGCGCGCTGGCCATGGCCATCGACCGCATCGCGCTCACCGAGGTGTCCTACTCCAACGCGCTCGCGTTCGCCGCCACCAGCCTGCTACCTCCGATGATGGGCACTTTCCGCGACGGCATCAGCCCCGACATCGAGAAGGCGAAGGCGCTCTTCGCCCAGGCCCCGGCGCCGCATCCGACGCGCATCCGCCTGCTGACCGTGTGGGCGCCGCGGCCCTACGTCCCGCATCCGCGGCCGGTGGCGGAGGCCATCGGGCGCCACCTCGCGCCGCTCGGCATAGCGGTGGAGATCGCGACCCCGCGCAACAGCGACGAGTTCTTCCGCGCCTGCGAGCGCGGCGACTACGACCTGGCGCTGGGGGGCTGGATCGCGGACACGCCGGATCCCGCGGATTTCCTCGAAGCCAACCTGCACTCCGAGCACATCCAGACCGTGGGCGCGGGGCGCGGCGTGGGGCACATCAACCTCGCCCGCTACCGGAGCGGCGCGATGGACGAGGCGCTCCGTCGCTTCCGGGAGGACCCGACACTCGAGAATCGCAGCGCGGTGCTGCAGCTGGTGGCCCGCGAGGTCCCGCTGCTGCCGCTCATGTACGGGCCGACGGTGGTGGTGAGCGCGTGGCGGGTGAAGAACGTCGACGTGTCGCCGCTCGGCGTCCCCCACTTCGAGCACTTCGACATCGACGGATGATGAGGGAGGGGGAGGCGGAGGGCGCAGGGACGGGAACGAAGCCGGATCCGCAGGCGATCCTGGAGAACCCCGCGCGCCTGCGCGCGCTGGAGCGGACCGGCCTCCTCGACACCCCGCCCGAAGAGACGTTCGATCGCCTGACCCGGCTGGCGGCCAAGCTCCTGAGGGTGCCGGTGACGTTCATCTCGCTGCTCGACAAGGACCGCGATTTCTACAAGAGCGCGTCCGGGTTTCCGGAGCCGCTCGCGTCCGTGCGCCAGATCGAGGGGCGTACCTTCTGCCACCACGCGATCGGCTCGAGCTCTCCGCTCGTCATCGGGGACACCCTGGCCGATCCCGAGTTCAAGACGGTGCCCACGGTCGAGTCCCTCGGGATCCGGGCGTACGCGGGGGTGCCCCTGATCACGAGCGACGGCCACGCCCTGGGAAGCTTCTGCGCCATCGACTACGCGCCCCGCGAGTGGACGGCGCAGGACCTGGAGATCCTGTCCGAGCTGTCGAGCTCGGCCATGAACGAGATCGCCCTGCGCGCGGCGATTCAGGCGAGCGAGGAGAACCTTCAGTTCGCGCGCGACGCCGTCCGCGCCCGCGAAGAGGTGCTGGCCGCCGTGGCCCACGACCTCCGCACGCCGCTGAGCGTCCTGGCCGGAGCGACGGCGGTGCTCGCCGCCATCCCCGAGCTCACGCCTCACGCCTCGATCCTCTCCCGCATGCGGCGCGCCGCCGACAGCATGGAGGTGCTCATTGCCGACATGCTGGAGTTCGTGGCGCCGGGGGCCAAGCCCCTGCGGCGACCCCTCCCGGTGGCGCCCCACGCGCTGGTGGAGGCGGCGGTGAGCATGCTGTACCCGCTCACCAAGCGCCATGGGATCGAGCTCCGGGGGCAGAGCGAGGACGGGCTCCCCGACGTCCGCGTCGACTACGAGAGCATCCTCCGCGTCTTCTCGAACCTCATCGGCAACGCCCTGAAGGTCAGCCAGAAGGGCACGCGCATCGTGGTCGGCGCGGCGGCGGCGGGCGCGGACGCGGTGGCCTTCACCGTCGCCGATTCCGGCTGCGGCATGTCCGCAGCGGACATCGAGCATATCTTCGAGCGCTTCTGGCAGAAGGATCGCCAGGATCACCGCGGGGTCGGCCTCGGCCTCTCGATCGTGCAGTCCCTGGTCCAGGCCCACGGCGGGCGGATCACCGTGGAGAGCGTCGAGGGTGTCGGCAGTCGCTTCACGTTCACGCTACCGGCGGCCGGCGCCGGCGACGACTGAGCCCGCTCGCCGTCAACCTGCTGGCGCTGCTGCTGGGCGTGGGAGCGCTCGGATATGTCGTCGTGAAGGAAGCACCGGCGCGGTCGCGCATGGTTTGGGCGGGACTCGTGTCCGTGGGGCTGACCCTGCTTTTCCTGGCCGCCCGGCGGCAGTTCCCGCTCGGATCGGCCGGCGGAGCACGCCTGGCGACCTGGCGGGACGAGATCCTGACCGGCGGCGCTCCTACGATCGACCTCCCCGGCGCGGGTCCGACGCGCGTGGCGGGCGCGATCCTCTGGCTCCTGGTCTTTGCCGCGTGCCTTCATGACGGCACGGACGACGACGAGGAGCGCGGCCCGGCGGTCCTCGCTCTCCTGCCCCTTCTGCTCATGGGGGCGATTTTCGCGGTCGGCCTGCCGGCAGCGCAGGGCGCCACGGGAGCGAAGCCGGCGCACCTCGTCGCCCTGGCGCTGGCGGCGTCCGGCATCGCGGTCGTGTTCTACGTGCGCCGCCGGCGGAGGTCTCGATGAAGCATGCCCAACGCGTGATCGTCCTCAACGGACTGATCGTGCTGCTGGTGGGCGCGCTGTGCGGCGTGCCCTACGGCCAGTCGATCACCAGGGGATGGGGCGAGGAGGCGGTCCGGGCCTGGCGGCTCGCGCACTTCAGCCTCGTGTTCGGCGGAGTGTGGCTGCTGGCCGTCGCCGGCGCCTCCGGCCTCCTCGTGCTCGGGGATCGCGCACGCAAGGTCCTCGTCGCCTCCGTGGTCACGTCGGGATACTCGTTCATGCTGGCCCTGATCCTGGGCGCCGTCGCCGGCGTGCGCGGGATCGAGGCGTCGGGCCCGGGAGCCAACTTCGTCGCCTTCGCCGGCAACGTCGTTGCGTCGGTCGCGTCGGTGGTGTGGGCCGTGGTTTCGATCATCGGGGCGGCTCGCGCCGTGCGCGAGGGCAACCAGGCGTCCTCGTGAGCCTCGTCCTGCTGGGCTTGGGCGGGATGTTCGCCGCCGGGCCAAAGGCCATGGGCTGACGCGCTACGGCTAGAACGAGAAACGGAACGAGACGCGCACGCCGCCGTGCGAGGCGAGCGCGTGGGGGCGGATCGAGTCGAGATCGACGGGCAGCCACCGCGCGGGCCAGATCGCGCCCGCGGTGAGCGCGCCGACCGCGGCTCCCACCCCGCCGTACAGCGCGCCGGACGCGAGCTTGTCACCGCCGTCGCCGTCCTCCGCGAGCAGGCCGGCCGCCGCGCCCACCAGCAGCCCCGCCACCGCCCCCCGCCGCAGGTACCGCCACCCGCGGCGCACGTCCATGCGCGTGACGTCAGTGAAGGCGACGAGCTCGGTGCGATCCTTGACCACGACGGTGAGGCCCGTGCTGTCGACCGCGGTGACGGTCGCGTTGGTGGCCACGAACCCGCCGTGCTCGGGCGGCGTCCAGAGGCGCACGCGCTGCCCGGTGTGGACACGGTAGGGATGGACGGGACGGGTCGCCGCGCCCGCCGCCGTCGTCGTGGCGAGAAGGACGAGCGCGCCCGTGGCCGTCCGCGATGCGATTGCTTTCATGCGCACGCACCAGCATAGCAGCGGCATCGCGTCCGCGCCGCTCGCTACTTCCGGATGAGGCCCAGCCGCGCGATCGTCACCAGCACCAGCGGCAGCAGGTTGGTGTTCACGATGTCGTGGAGGCTCGCCCCCCATCGCGGGTGGCCGACGCTGGTCAGGTCGTCCCGCAGGTCGAACACCTCCATCGCCAGCGCGACGACGATCGCGGGGAGGAGCGCGCGGTACGAGCGGAGCGGGATGCGCAGGAGGAGGAGCGCGAACAGGAGGCAGGTCATCCCGATGTAGACGTGCGCGGCGTCCTTGCTCACCGGGACGAGCTCGAGGATGCGCAGCTTGAAGAGCTGGTATTGCGACGTGTGGACGGCGGCCAGGAGCGCCGCCGTCACCGCACGCCCTTCTTGGCCGCCGCGATCAGCCGCTGGTTGCGCTCGTAGGAGAAGGCCGCTTCGCCGGCGGGCCCGGGCAGGGACGGAGGATAGCGGTGGCCGCCGTACACGGGATAGGCCTCCGTCCGCAGGTGCGAAAGCATGTGATGGCCGACGCGTGCCTCCCGCTCGTGGCGCAGCGCCGAGATGTCGATGGGCGCCACGACGATGCGCTCGCCCGGTCCCGGCGACGCCTCGGCGAGAATGCGGCCGTCGAAGTCGATCACCTGGCTGCCGCCCGGCCACGAATACGGCGGATAGTGCTTGAGGCTCGCGCCCTGGTTCGCGGCCACCACGAACGCGGTGTTCTCGAGCGCGCGGCAGCGGTTGACGATCGTCCACCAGTCCATGGGCGCGGTGGCGCCCCACGGGTCCATGTAGGCGGACACGCGCACCAGCACCTCGGCGCCGTTGGCGGCGAGCTGGCGGATGGCCTCGGGGAAGATCCAGTCGTAGCAGATTGCGGCCCCGATCCGACCGATGGGCGTGTCGACCACCGGGAAGAGCGGCTCCGCGTACCCGGGGAGATCGTGCGGGCTCGCGTGCACCTCGTACGGGATCCAGGGATTGACCTTGCGGTACTTCGACAGGATGCCGGTCGGCCCGATGAGGCACGTCGCGTTGAACACGACGCCCGGCCACGCCGCGTCCGACTCCAGCATGGTCCCGCTCTGGATGTAGACGCCGTGCTCGCGCGCCTTGTCGGCCAGCCGGTCGGTGTGCTCGTTGGGAATCGGGACCGCCAGCTTCTCGAGCAGCTCGGCCACCGATACGAACACCGGCGCGGAGTGCGCGAACTCGGGGAAGACCACGAGCCGCACGGGCAGGAAGGGCGCGCTCCCCGCCACCGCGGAATCGATCATCGACAGCATGCGGTCGGTGTTGGCGCGCATCTGGCGGCGCTCGATCGGGTTCGGCAGGTCCGTCTGGCAGGCCGCGGCGGAGTAGCGGATGAGATCGGTCACAGGCGGATCACCGTCGTGGCTTCGACCGTCCCGCCCTGGGGGTTCGCCAGCGTCAGCGGCTTCCCGTCTCCGCCGATCGGCGTGAC
>JANMPI010000367.1:0-10224 GCA_031369785.1 Acidobacteriota bacterium | reverse complement strand
GCATGCGGGCGGCGGCCGCGGCCGCACGCTGTGCTACGACGTCCTGCAGCCTGATCCGACCCTGCTCGGCTCGTACGATGCCGTGCTGCTGTTCGACGTTCTCGAGCACATCCCCGACACCCCGCCCTTCGTGCGCGCGGTGCTCCGCCATCTGAAGCCGGGCGGCCATCTCCTCATGAACGTGCCGGCGAGCCAGATGCTGTACGGGCCCTATGACGTCGCCGCCGGCCACGTGCGCCGGTACGACAAGGAGACCCTCGCCGCGGAATTCCGGGTGACCGCACTCACGGTCCTCGACATCCGGTATTGGGGGTTCCTCCTCGTGCCGATCGTGGTGGCGCGGAACCTGTTCGTGCGGGGCAAGGGAACGGCGAACGCGAGCGTGCGCCACGGGTTCGAGCCGCCGAGCCCGCTCGTCCATCGCTTCCTGCGCGCGCTGTTCCGGATTGAGACCGCGGTCGCCCGTCGCCCGCCCTTCGGCAGCTCGCTCCTGCTCGCCGGGCGCGTGCCGCCGCTCGCGGGCGGCTAGCCTTCCCGACCGATCAGTACTCGTCGAACGCGATGCGCGCGTGGAGCGCTTCGGCGGTGAGCCTCCCCGCGCGGTGCTCGGCGAGATCGCGCTTACGGACCCGCGCCACGACCGTCCGCGGCCGCGCGTGATCGGCCATGCGAGGCACGAAGTCGACCGCCACCACGACGAACTCGTCGGGACCGAGGACGGTCAGCGCACCGCGATAGGCCCCGAGGCCGGCCACGATCGCGCCACGCACGTCGGCGACGACGCGCTCGGGCGCGATCTCGTCGACGAGCGGCTCATCGAACGCGAAGGACCAGCCCGGCGGCGCGGGCGGCATGGGGGGCGCCGGCGGCACGGGCGCGATCACCGGCTCGGACGGCAGCGGCTCGCGGCCATCTTCCGGCAGGCGCAGACGCACGCGCACGTCGCGCTCCGCCCGCTCCATCGCGCGCTCCGCTTCGCGGCGAAAGGCCTCGGCGGTTTCCTGCATCGAGGCGGCGTCGCGCGGCGGGTGCGTGCGACGCGCCACGCTCATCGGCGGCGCCGGCGGGCCGCCGGCACGGAGTGCGGCCACCATCTCCTGCAGGCGCCGCCGCTCGGCGGGGTCGCGCACCTCGCCGACGCTTTCCTCCAGGCGGCGCACGAGGTCGGCGAAGGCGCGCGCTTCCGCGCCGGCCACGCGCGGGCCGCGCGGCAAGGCCCGCGGGGCGAGGACGACGAACGCGCCGTACCCCTGCAGGTGATAGGCCCGGCTCTGGCGCCCGAACATGAGCCCGGAGGGTCGGCTCACCTTCATCACCGCCGCCTCCACCGTCGACTGGAGGGCGTCGAGCTCCGCTCGCCTGGAGGGGGCCTCGGGCGGGGCGGCGGAGGCAGCGGCGGAGAGCGCGGCCAGCGCCATGGCCAGCGCGGCGCGCGCGCATCGAGGCACGCGCGTCACTTCTGCTGCGAGGCCTGGAGGACGTGCCCCATGAGCTCCGTCGTGCGCGCGACCTGCAGCCCGGTACGGCCCTCGAGGTAGGAGAAGCCGGCGCTCACCTGGGCGAGATCGTCACGCCGCTGCGCGTCCGTGCGCTCGGCGAAGCCGCGCAGCGAAGCGTCGAGCACGAGGGCCTGGCGCGCTTCGCTCTCGCGGAGCAGGCGGCGCACCTCGGAGAGGGTCGCTTCCGCGTCGCGCGCGGCCACCCGCTCGGCCTTGAGCGCATCGATCTCCGCGCGGTGGCGCTCGCCCTGCGCCTGCATCTCCCGCGCGATCCGCTCCACGCGCTGGTGCGACGCGGCGAGCGCCATGGCGCCGCCGACGGCAAGCGCGAGGGCGGCGGCCACGGGCAGCCAGGCCGGGGCAAGGCGCGCAATCACCGCGCCGCGGCGGGGGCCGGTGTCGCTCCACGACCGCAGGTCGCGCCGCAGGCCGCGCAGCCCCCCCATCTCGTCCCGGCACGCGGCGCATTGCTGCTGATGGCCTTCCCATGCCCGCGACGCGGACTCGTCGGCCTCGCCGTAGAGAACGTCGAGCATCCGGTCCCGGAATTCCTCGCACCCCATCACGTCTCCTTCGCGTGTCCGCGTCACGCAATCGGCGCCGGCACCGGTACCGCGCCCCTGACTCCCTGTCCCTCGAGCGCGTGGCGCAGCTGCGCCAGCCCTCGATAAAGCCGCGTCTTCACCGTGGAGAGCGGCACGTCGAGGACCTCCGCGATCTCCGGGAACGTCAGGTCCTGGTACTCCTTCAGGATCACGACCTCGCGCTCCTCCGACCGCAGCGTCGCCATGGCGTCCTCGACCATGTGCCGGAGGTCCCGCGCCTCCAGGAGGTCGAGTGGGCTCGGCGCCAGCGTGCGCAGCCCGCCGTCCCGCGCGTCCTCGAGATCGTCGAGGCTCACCGCCGTCTTGCCGCGGCGGCGGCGGATCCGGTCGCGGCACACGTTGAGCGCGATCTGGTAGAGCCAGGATGAGAACCGCGCCTCGCGCTTGAAGGTGCCGAGGCCGCGATAGGCCTTCAGGAAGGCCTCCTGGCACAGGTCGCGGGCATCGCCGTCGGCGCCCACGATGCGGTAGATCGCGCCGTGGATCCGGCGGTCCCAGCGCGCAACGAGCTCGTCGAAGGCCAGGGCGTCACCGCCCTGGAAAGCGGCGACGAGCTCTTCGTCGGTGGGTCCCATTCTCCTAACCCACTAGGACGAGGACGGAGGCCGAGAAGTTTGGCCCGACGGACCTCAGGCCCGGGGATGGGCCTTCTTGTAGACGTCAAGGATATGGCGGGCGTCGACGTGGGTGTAGCGCTGCGTGGTCGAGAGGCTGGCGTGGCCGAGCAGCTCCTGGATGGACCGGAGGTCGGCGCCGCGCTCGAGGAGGTGGGTGGCGAAGCTGTGCCGCAGGGAGTGCGGGCTTAGATGGCGGGTCATGGCAACCTGTTTGACCCGGTCGGTGACGATCCGTCGGACCCACCGATCGGTCAATCGCCCACCTCGCGCATTGACGAAGACGGCCGCCGATCGCGGTCGGGCCCTCTGCCGGGAAGGAAAGTAAGCCTTGAGCGCGCCCAGGGCCGGTTGGCCGAAAGGAACGATACGTTCTTTATTGCCTTTGCCCAGAACTCTCACCGTTCGGGCCTCCAGATCGACATCCCCAAGGTCGAGGCCCACCAGCTCCGCGCAGCGGATTCCCGTCGCGTACAACACTTCCAGGATAGCCCTCGCGCGGCGGGCGGTGTCGGTCTCCCCGGGGACCTCGATGAGGGCGGCAACCTCGCTCTCCTCGAGGTGGGTGGGGATCTTCCGCTCCATGCGCGGCGAAAGAAGAGCCCGCGCCGGGTTGCGGTCGAGGATCCCCTCGCGGCACAGGTAGCGGAAGAAAGTGCGCAGCGTCGCAAGTTTGCGGGCCGCCGAGACCTTCTTGAGGCCGGCCTCGTGGAGGCGGGCCAGGAAGGCCCGGATCATCAGATGGTCGACGTCCTCCAGGGCCGGAGGACGTCCGAGCTCGGTGGCGACGTGGGACTCGAACTGCTCGAGGTCGGCGGCGTACGCTCGGACGGTATGGGGCGATGCGTTGCGCTCGCGGTCGAGGTAGCGCAGGAAGGCGGCGACCTCGCGGGTCATCCCTGGGCGACCACCTCGCGGACGTCGGGATCGTCGATCCGGCGTCGGAACTCCTCTAGCGAAGCCAGCGCCCGAGCCGAGACCGCTTGCCTCCTTTTGCTCTTATCCCGAATTCGTTCGGAAAGCTCCGGGAGAAGTCCGAAGGCAATGTTGGTGGGCTGGTAGTTTTCGGGGTTGCTTCTGGCGATATACCGCCCCAGCGCCCCCATCGCCGTGTCCTCCGGAAACGCCGCCGGCTCTCCGCCTCGTGCGCGGGCCGCGGCGCCAAGTCCGGCCAGCAGCCCCGAAGCGGCGGACTCGACGTAGCCCTCGACCCCCGACATCTGCCCTGCGAAGAACAAGCCGGGCCTCCGGCGGGCCTCGAAGGTCGGCTCCAGCGTAGACGGCGAGTTGATGAAGGTATTGCGGTGGATCATCCCGTGCCGCACGAACTCCGCCTTCTCGAGGCCCGGGATCATGCGGAAGACGCGCGCCTGCTCGCCCCACTTCAGCTGGGTCTGGAATCCGACCATCGAGAAGTGGCTCGCGGCGAGGTTGTCCTGGCGCAGCTGGACGACGCCGAAAGGCCGCCGTCCCGTCTTCGGATCGCTGAGCCCGACCGGCTTCATGGGGCCGAAGAGGAGCGTGTCGAACCCGCGGCTCGCGATCACCTCGACGGGCAGGCATCCTTCGAAGAAGAACTCGTGCTCGAAGGCGTGCAGGGTGGCGCTCTCCGCGGTGGTGAGCGCCTCGTAGAACGCGCGGTACTCGGCCTCGTCGAGCGGGCAGTTCAGGTAATCGTCGCCCCCTTTGCCGTAGCGCGAGGCGCGGAAGACGCGGTCGAGGTCGATGGTCTCGGCGTCGATCACCGGGCTCACCGCGTCGTAGAAGTAGAGATGGTCGCGTCCCACGAAGGCCGCGATCTCGCCCGCGAGCGTCTCCGAGGTGAGCGGCCCGGTGGCGACGATGGTCACCGGGTCCCCGGGGATCCGCGGCACTTCCTCGCGGTGGACGGTGACCTCGGGCAGCGCTTCCACCTCCTCGGTGATGCGCCGCGCGAAGAGGCCGCGGTCGACGGCGAGCGCGCTGCCGGCCGGGACGCGCACCGCATCGGCCACGCGGATGACCAGCGACCCCATCCGCCGCATCTCTTCCTTCAGCAGGCCGGCGGCCTGGTCGAGGGCGTTGCCGCGCAGGCTGTTGGAGCACACGAGCTCGGCGAAGTCGCCGGTCTGGTGCACCGGCGTCTGCCGCACCGGCCGCATCTCGTAGAGGTCGACCCCGATGCCGCGGCGCGCGACCTGCCACGCCGCCTCGCTCCCCGCGAGGCCGCCGCCGACGATAGTGACCCGGGAGGGCATGGTGTCCGTACGGCTCAGGCCGCCTCGCGACGATAGTGGCAGGCCTCGTTGCCGCAGAACACGACCTTGCCTTCCTTCTTCGTCTCCTTCTCGAGAAGGTAGGTGCGGCCGCAGTCCGGGCACGCCTCGGCGAGCGGCCGGTGGTACGCGGTGAACTTGCACTCCGGATAGCGGCGGCAGCCGTAGAACGAGCGCCCCCAGCGGCCCTTGCGCTCCACGACCTGCCCCTCCCCGCACTCCGGGCAGGGAAGCCCGATCTCCTTGGCTTCCTTCTTCTTGATGTACTTGCAGTTCGGATAGTCGCTGCACGCCACGAACGCGCCGAAGCGGCCCCGCCGCCACATGAGGTCCTTGGCGCACTGGGGGCACTTCTCCTCGATGGGGGCCAGGACCTCGACCTGCAGCTTGCCCCCTTCGCCACTCACGAGCCGCTTGGTGACCTTGCAGTCGGGGTAGTTGGTGCAGGCGAGGAAGGGCCCGAAGCGACCCTTCTTGAGCACCATCGGTTGTCCATCGTTGGAACAGACTTCCTTGGCCACGTCCTCGTGGACCTCGGGGCCGTCCCCTTCGCCGCCGGCCATCTGGCGGGTGTTCTTGCAGTCGGGATATCCGGAGCAGGCGAGGAAGGTGCCGTAGCGCCCGAACTTCTTGACCATCCCCGAGCCGCACTTGTCGCACTTCTCGTCCGTGGGCTCTTCCTTGCCCTTGATGTTCTCCATGCCGCCCTTGTCTTCGTCCTTGGCGGCGGTGTCCAGGTCCTTCTTGAACTTCTTCCAGAACTGGTTGAGGGTGTTCAGGAGGTTGTCCGTCCCCTCCTCGATCTGGTCGAGCTCGATCTCCATGGCCGCCGTGTACTCGACGTTCATGATGTCCTGGAAGTGCTTCACGAGCAGGTCGGTGACGAGGAATCCGAGCTCGGTCGGATACAGCTTCGCGTCGCGCTTCTCCATGTACTCGCGCGCCTCGATGGTCGCGATGATGGACGCGTAGGTCGACGGGCGGCCGATGCCGTTCTCCTCCAGCTCCTTCACCAGGCTGGCTTCGCTGAACCGCGGCGGCGGCTGGGTGAAGTGCTGATCGGTGTCCAGCTTCTTCAAGGCGAGCCGATCGCCTTCCGCGAGCGGGGGCAGGACCTGGGCCGACCCGTCCGCGGCGGCCGTATCGTCGCCGGCCGGCTCGTCGCTCGCCGGCTTCTGCGGGACGCGCTCGTCCGGCGTCTCCTCGTAAACGGCCAGGAAGCCCTTGAACTTCAGCACCGACCCCTTGGCGCGGAGCATGTACGGCCCCGCGGCAATCTCCACCGCGATCTCGTCGTACACCGCGGGCTTCATCTGCGACGCGACGAAGCGATTCCAGATGAGCTTGTAGAGCGCGAGCTCGTCCTTGGACAGGTACTGCTTGATCGATTCCGGGTCGCGGTCGAAGTACGTCGGGCGGATGGCCTCGTGCGCGTCCTGCGCGTCCTTCTTGCTCCGGTAGAAGTTCGGCTTCTCCGGCATGTACAAGGCGCCGTAGGTCGTGGCGATGCGCTCGCGCACCGCGACCAGCGCGTCGTCCCCGATGCGGGTGGAGTCCGTGCGCATGTAGGTGATGAGGCCGACGCTGCCGTCGGGGCCGAGATCGATCCCCTCGTAGAGGCGCTGCGCCACCTGCATCGTCTTCTTCACGCCGAAGCGCAGCTTCTTGAACGCCTCCTGCTGCAGCTTGGAGGTGATGAAGGGCGGGACGGGATTCCGCCGCCGCTCCTTCGGCTGTACCTTCTGCACGACGTAGGCGGCCTGCTCGAGGTCGGCGCGCACCGCCGCCGCCTGATCGGCGTTCACGATCTCGACGTTCTTGCCGTCTCTCTTGGCGAGCGAGGCCGGGAAGATCGGCGGGTTGCTGGCCTCGAGGTGCGCGAGCACCGACCAGTACTCCTCGGAGATGAAGGCCTTGATCTCGCGCTCGCGGTCGCAGATGAGCCGCAGCGCCACCGATTGCACGCGACCGGCGGAGAGCCCGCGGCGGACCTTGTCCCAGAGGATGGGGCTCACCTTGTAGCCGACGAGCCGATCGAGGATGCGCCGGGCCTGCTGGGCGTCGACCTTCTTCTCATCGACGTCGGTCGGATTCTTGAACGCCTCTTCGATCGCGCGCTTCGTGATCTCGTTGAAGACCACGCGGCGCATCTTCTGCTTCTTGCCCTTGGTCTTCAGCTCTTCGGCGAGGTGCCAGCAAATGGCCTCGCCCTCGCGGTCGGGGTCGGCCGCGAGGTAGACGGTGTCGGCGTCCCTGGCCGCCGCCTTCAGCTCGTCGAGCACCTTCTTGCGGGTGGCCAGCACTTCGTACTCGGCGGCGAAGCCCTTCTTGACGTCGACGCCGAGGGTCTTCTTGGGCAGGTCGCGGACGTGCCCCATGGAGGCCTTCACCATGAAGTCCTTGCCGAGGTACTTGTTGATCGTCTTCGCCTTGGCGGGCGACTCGACGATGACGAGGTTCTTGGCCAGTGTGTGCCTTCTCTCTCTCTCTCTCTTCTTCTTTCCGTCTACGCGATCAATGGTGACGGACGAACAGGGGTCCCGGCAAACGGCGGACGACGTCGCGGAGCTCCAATTCGGTGAGACGCGCCAGGAGATCGCCCGTTTCAAGGCCGCTCCGCGCACGCAGCTCCTCGAGGGTGGACGGGGCGTCGGCAAGTAACGCACCCAGAAGGGGATCGTTGGGCGGCGGGGCCACCGAAGGCGGCTCGATCCCGAGCTCCTGGGCGACGTCGAGAGCCGAGCGGACGAGCCCGGCGCCGTCCCGAATGAGCTGGTTCGTGCCCGCCGATTGCGGCATCGTCGGGTGGCCGGGGACGGCGAGGACGTCACGCCCCTCGTCGGCGGCGCAGCGGGCGGTATTCAAGGCGCCGCTGCGGATCGCCGCCTCCACCACCACCACGACCTGGCTCCAGCCCGCGATGACACGGTTCCGCCGCGGGAAGTGGTCGGGAAGGGGCGGCGTCCCGAGGGAGAACTCGGAGACGACCGCGCCACGCTCCGCGATCCGCCCCGCGAGCCGCTCGTTCTCGGCCGGGTACGTGCGGTCGAGGCCGCATCCGAGGACCGCGATCGTGATGCCGGCCCCGTCCAGCGCGCCCTCGTGGGCCGCGGTGTCGATCCCGCGGGCGAGCCCGGAGACGATTGTCGCTCCCCATGATGCGAGGTCTCGCGCCATGGAGCGTGCGATCGTGCGGCCGGCGGCGGTGGCGGCGCGCGAGCCGACGATGGCGACGGTGCGCGCTTCGTCCTCCGCGGCCAGCACGCCGCGAACGTAGAGGACGGGCGGCGGATCGCAGGTGCGCCGCAACAGGACCGGATAGCGCGGGTCACCGAGGGCCAGCAGCGCTATTCCCAGCCGGGCCGCGGCCGCCGACTCGAGGTCGGCGCGCTCCAGGGCCCGCCCGTTGGCGAGCGTGATCCGCCCCGCCGCCGGGATGAGGTCGGCGTGCTCGTCCGGATGCGCGAGGATCTCCGCGACCGGCGCACGAGCCGAGAGCTTCGCGATCGCGCGCGGATTGAGGCCGGGGATGAGGCTCAGGGTGAGGAGGTGACGTGTCGAGTCTTGCGCCTGCGTCCTCCCTTCGAAGAGGGCCCCTTCGCGAGGGGGCCTCATTGTACGGAGGTCGACCCCCCTGTCAAGGTCCAAGCGTCACCGTGCGGCATCACGCGGTGTCCCGGCGCGGCGACAGCGGACGTGAAGAAAAGTGAAGAGCATCCGGCGCGGTTGCGTTCGCCGTATCCTGTTGTGGTCGCCCGGGATTGGAAGCCGTGGCATCCCGGTTGCTATGGACTGTCACGGCTCACAAGAGAGTAGCATCCAAATCAAAGGCCATTGCCGGAGGGCGCCATGCTGATGGTCGTCCCGCTCGTCGCCATGCTCCTCGCCGGAGGCCGCGTCCCATCCGCCTCCAGCGCAGACGAGCTCTCGTTCGGGATCGAGGTCGCGCGCAAGGGGCTCTGGAACGAGGCCCGATTCCGCTTCGAGCGCGCGGTGGCGCTCGACCCCGACAATGCCGAGGCGCTCAACGATCTCGGGGTCGCGCTCGAGCAGCAGGGCGAGTTCGCCAAGTCGCGCGAGGCCTTCGAGAAGGCCCTGAAGATCGCGCCCACCAGCGTCTACATCCTCCAGAACTATGACCTCTTCCGGGAAGCCGATGACAAGCGAAATCGCAAGAAGAACAAGCCGAAGACTCCGTAGCGGCGCCGCCCTCGCGGCCGCCACGCTGTTCGCCACCGGGTGCGCGACCGTCGTCGAGGTCCCGGTGGAGACGCCGCTGCAGAGCAAGATCGACGTGAGCGGGTTCCGCCGCGTGCTGGTGGCGGGCTTCGTCACCGATCTCGACGAGGAGGACGTCGACCTCGGCTCGGAGACGACGCGCCTCATCCAGAACCAGCTGCGTTCGAACACCCGGCTGCAGATCCTCGAGCCCGACCGCCCGCCGCTCCTGGAAGCGGTCGAAGGCGCGCTCGAGAAGCTCGGCCAGGGCGGCCACTACACCAAGGCCGAGAAGGATCAGTTCCGGCTCGAGACCGACCGCATGCTGCAGGACGCGGAGTTCTGGCGGAAGGTGGGCGAGGAGTACCAGAACCCGCTGATCGTCACCGGCCGCGTCGGCTTCGTGGCCCAGAACCGGTCCGGGTTCCAGTCCGAGGAGCGCGTCGTGCGCGATCCCGGAACGAACCGCCCGCGCCTCGTGCGCGGCAACCGCTACCTCGAGCGCAAGGGGTTCAGCCTTTCCGCGGACTTCCACTTCGTGGACGGCCGCACCGGCGAGACCCTGCACAAGGAGAAGTTCACCGAGGAGGTCATGTACGGCGACGAGCAGAAGATCTCGCCCCTGTCCTCCTATTTCGAGCTCATGGACCGCCTGCTCCCGAACTTCCTCGGCGTGATCTCGCCGCAGAAGGTGCGTGGCACCCGCGTCCTCCTGCGATAGGAAAAAGGGAACATGCACCAGAAGAAGACGGGCGCTCTCGCCGCCTTTAGCCTGCTCGCGCTTTTCGCCGCGGCCACGCCCGCCGCTGCGCAGTTCGTCCCCTACTTCGGGAAGAACAAGGTGTCGTACGACACGTTCGCGTGGCGCGTCTACAAGAGCCCGCACTTCGAGGTGTACTACTACCCGGAGTTCGAGCAGCACCTCGCGCGGGTCGTCTCCTACGCGGAGAGCGCGTACCAGAAGGTTTCCTCCGACCTGAAGCACGAGATCACCTCTCCCATCCCCCTCATCCTCTACAAGACGCACTCCGAG
>JANMPI010000354.1:0-18984 GCA_031369785.1 Acidobacteriota bacterium | reverse complement strand
CGCGGCGCGCGTCGGTCCCTACATCTATTCTGCGGTAGTGTTCGCGGGGCTTTTGGAGTGGGCGCTCTTGCGCTCGGTCCCGGACGGCCTCGCGCTTTGCGGCATGGCGCTCGTGGCAGCGGCCGGGGTGCTCGCCCTGCGGCTGGGCGCCGACGCGGCGAGCAACTGACGTCAGGCGAGGGCGAGCGAGACCGCGGCCTCGGCGTGGAGCGCCGCGGTGTCGAACATCGGCAGGTCCGGCCGGTCGGCCTGCCGGACGAGGAGCGGGATCTCGGTGCAGCCGAGGATGACGCCTTCTGCACCGCGCGCGTGCAGGGTCTCGATGACGCGCAGGTAGCGCTCGCGCGACTCGGGAAGGAACGAGCCGCGGCAGAGCTCGTCGAAGATCACGCGGTCGACCATCTCCTGCGCGGCGTCGTCGGGGACGATGACCTCGATCCCGAATCGCTCGGCGTACCTCCGCGAGAGATGCGAGTCCGCCGCCATCGCCGCCCGCGTTCCGAGGAGGCCGACGCGGCGGGGCCCCGCGGCGCGGATCGCCTCCGCGGTCGGATCGACGATGTGCAGGAACGGGATGCCCAGGCCGGCGGTGAACACGTCCGCCACCTTGTGCAGCGTGTTCGACACGCAGATCAGGATCTCCGCCCCCGCGCGCTCGAGGGACGCGGCGCGCGCGGCCAGGCTGCGCCCGGCCTCGTCCCATCGCCCGTTGCGCACCCACGCCTCGGCGAGCGCGAAGTTCAGCGAGTTGATGATCACCTCCGCGGTGTTCCAGCCCCCGAGCCGCGCGCGCACGGCGTGGTTCAGGAGACGGTAGTACTCCGCCGTCGCCTGGTCGCTCGACCCGCCGAGGATCCCGATCACCTTCATGCGCCCGGAGCCCCGCCGCCATCGAGGGGCGCCCGAACGTGGCCGGAAAGCAGCGTCCTCGCGGTGGCGAACTCCGCTTCCAGCGTCTCCAGCATCGCTTCCCCGGTCGCGAGCATCGTCGCGTCGTCGAGGTCTTCCATTCGGGCGCAGAGATCCATCATGGCCCGCGCCCCGAGGGTCGCGCAGCTGCCGCGCAGCTTGTGGGCGACGCGCGCCCAGGAGACGAGGTCGTCCTCTCGCCAGGCGATGCGGAGGTCGGTGAGCGCGGTGGCGGCGTCGCGGAAGAAGAGGCCGAGCAGGTCGACGAGGAAGTCGGGCGGGGTGAGCGCGAGAAGGTCCGCCACCATCGTCCAGTCGATCGGGCCTTCCGGGACCGCGGGCGCGGGGGCGGCGGCCGTTTGCGCGACCACGCCCGATTTCGGTACCCATCGCGCGAGGACCACCTCGAGCTGTTCGGGCGACATCGGCTTGGCCACGTAGTCGTCCATCCCCGCGGCCAGGCAGCGCTCGCGGTCCGCCCGCATCGCGCTCGCGGTCAGCGCGATGACCGGCGTGTGGCGCACCGGCCCCTCGAACTCGCGGATCCGCGCCGTGGCCTCGTAGCCGTCCATGCCGGGCATCTGGCCGTCCATGAGGATGGCGTCGTACACCTGGCGGCGCGCGGCGGCCGCCGCTTCCTGCCCGGTGCCCACGACGTCGGCCGCGAAGCCGAGGCGCTCGAGCATCCGCACCGTGACCGTCTGATTCACGGGGTTGTCCTCCGCGACCAGCACGCGCCCGCGGCGCGGCGCCCGCGCCTCCGGCGCATCGGGAAGAGAAGATGCCGGCTCGCCGGTCGCGGTGCCCTCCGCGCGCGCGAGCTTGGCGGTGAAGGAAAAGGTGCTGCCCACCCCGACCTCGCTCGAGACGTCGATGCGGCCGCCCATCATCTCGACGAGGCGGCGGGAGATCGCGAGGCCGAGCCCGGTGCCGCCGAAGCGCCGCGTCGTGGAGCTGTCGCCCTGCGAGAACGGCGTGAAGAGGCGGGCCAGCGCCGCGGGCCCGATGCCGACGCCGGTATCACGCACCTCGAAGCGGATGACGTGGCCATCGCCCGCGCTCGGCACCGCCTCCACCCGGACCGCCACCTCGCCGCGCTCGGTGAACTTCACCGCGTTGCCCACGAAATTGAGCAGCGCCTGCCGCAGCCGGCCGGGATCGCCGTGGGCTGCCTCGGGAACGCCGGGGTCAACGGTCGCGGTGAGAGACACGCCCTTCCCCTCCGCCTCCGGGGCCATCAGCCGCACCACGTCTCCCACCATGCGCCGCAGCTCGAAGTCGACGTTGTCGAGGTCGAAGACGCCCGCCTCGATCTTCGCGGTGTCGAGGATGTCGTCGATGATGCGCAGCAGCGACCGCGCCGAGCTCACGATGATCTCCGCGAACTCGCGCTGCGGGGCGGCGAGCGGGCTTTCCTGGAGGAGGCGCGCCATGCCCATGATCCCGTTCATCGGCGTGCGGATCTCGTGGCTCACGTTGGCGAGGAACTGCGTCTTGGCCCGGCTCGCCTCCGCCAGCTCCCGCGTCCGCTCCTGCAGCGCGGCGTTCGCGCGCTGCAGCTCGGCGGTGCGCTCGAGGACGCGCTGCTCGAGATCGCGCCGCAGGAACTCGATCTCTCCGTGCGCGCGCGTGAACCGGTTCGCGAGGGACATCACCATGGAGAAGACGAAGGTGGCAAAGCCGAAGGGGATGAGCCGCCGGCTCACGATCCATCCCAGGTCGAGTGCCGTGTCGTTCACGTAGCAGATGCTGAGCACGAGCGCGCCGAGGCCGATCGTCCGGCCTTCGGGATGGCCCCGCCACCACGCGCGGCCGACGACCGAGAGCGCGTAGGGAGTGAAGACGAGCGCCGCGTATTCCCACAGGGTGAGGATGCGGAGGTTCAGCCACAGGCCGGGGATGGCGAGGCTCAGCACCGCGGCGAGGACGTTCAGCCACTGGTAGGCCCGCAGTAGCGGATGGATGCGCCAGGAGAGGAACGGGAACAGGAATGCGATGTAGAGCGGCGCCATCACGAAGAGCAGCGCGTGCTCGGTTTCCTTGAGCGCGGAGAAGTCGTCGAACAGGACGTACTTCCACTGCGTGCGCAGGAACGTGTAGGCCGCGGCGCCCACCGCCACGAGGCCGAACCACAGGTACTCGCGCAGATCCGGCCGGCGCCGGAAGAGCTGGAGGTGACCGAGCCCGGTGACGAGGAAGACGGCGGCGAGAAGGAGCTCGGGGATCTCGGAGAGCAGCTCGCGGCGCGTGAGGTCGGCCATCGGCCCCACGATGAAGGGGCCTTCGACGAGGCCGGGGACACGGGAGTTGGTCTCCGGCGCGTTCCAGGCGCGGACCGCGATCACGAGGCGGCCGTCGAGCCCGACCGCGGCCGGCGGGATCGCATAGGTGCGGTGCCGGTCGTATTCGAGGCGCGGGGTCGGCGGCAGGCTGCCCACACCGCCGAGCGGGATGCCGCCCGCGTAGACCTCGTACGCGCTGTCGACCTTGCCGAGGGTGAGCGCGAGGCCGCCGGGATCGGCAACGGCGCCCGGCGCGAGGGTCACCGTCCGCCGGAACCACGCGAAACTCTCTTCGCGCCCCGCGCGCGGCCCCCATCCGGTGGGAACGCGGATGGTGTCCCAGCGCGCATCGTCGAAATCGGGTCGCGCCCACGCGGAGTCGTCCCCCAGGCGATGCTTCCACGCGCCGGTGATGGAGCGCCCGCCGTCCGGCCCGGGACGCAGGGCCGCCATGCCGAGGAGTGCTACGCAGACCCCGGCGGCGAGGATGGATGCGGTCAGCGCCCCGGCGACGGTGTCACGGCGCGGCATGACCCTGCTCGCGCTCGGCGAACGCCTCCACCTCCGCGAGGTCGTGGACGAGCCGCGCCGGGGGAAGGCTGTCGAGGAAGCGCCGCCCGTAGTGGCGCTCGACGAGGCGGCTGTCGAGCACGGCGAGGATGCCGCGATCGGACGCGGAGCGGATGAGGCGTCCGAGCCCCTGCTTCAGCATCAGGATCGCCACCGGCACCTGGTAGTCGACGAAGGGATTCCCGCCCCGGGTCTTGATCCGATCGATGCGCGCCTCCACCACGGGGTCGGACGGCGACGCGAACGGCAGCTTGTCGATGATCACGCACGAGAGCTGCTCGCCGGCGACGTCGACCCCCTGCCAGAAGGACGCGGTGGCGAGGAGCACGGCGCCGGGCGTCCGGCGGAAGGTCTCGAGCAGCGCGCCGCGCGGCGCCTCGCCCTGCACGAGCACGGGATAGGGGACCTCGCCCGCGATGCGCTCCGCCACCGCGTGCATGTTGGCGTAGGAGGTGAAGAGCACGAAAGCGCGCCCGCGGCTCACGCGCAGCAGGCGCACGATCTCGTCCGCGGCCCGGGGCACGAAGCCCGGCGATTGCGGATCGGGCATCCGCCGCGGAACGTAGAGCACGGCCTGGCGCGGAAAATCGAAGGGCGACGGGAGGAGGAGCTCCTCCGCTTCGTCGATGCCGAGGCGCTCGCGCAGGTAGCCGAATCCTCCGTCGACGGCCAGGGTGGCGGAGGTGAGGACGGCGGCGCGCATCCGGTCGAAGAGCGACGCGCGCAGGCGCGCCGACACGTCGATGGGCGTCGCGCGCAGGTGGACGCCGCGGCCGCGCGTCTCGACGAAGTACACGTGCGCGTCGTCCTCCGCGGCGAGCACGAAGGCGAGGTCGGCGCGGAGCGTGTCCGCGCGCGCGGCCACCGCCGTCACCGCCTCCGGCCGGTCGGAGAGCGCCAGGAGCGCCGTACGCAGCCCCTCGAGGCGGCCGAGCACCGCCTGCGCCTGCTCTTCCACCCGCGGGCTCATCCAGCCGCGGTTCAGGCGGCGGCCGCGGGTGGTGGCGCCGACGAGGGCGAACAACGACTGCGCCCGCGCGCTGAGCCCGTCGCACTCCGCACGGACGTCGGGGGCCAGGAGGCGCGCGGCGGCGAGCTCGCGGTCCACGTCGCGCCCGAGGTCCTCCAGGCGATGGGACGACACCACGAGGCCGAAGTACTGCGTCGCCACGTCCTCGAGGAGATGGGCTTCGTCGAGGATGACGGTGTCGTAGTCGGGGATGACCTCCCCGTAGCCCGAGTCCTTCACCGCGAGGTCGGCGCAGAGGAGGTGATGGTTGACGACGATGATGTCCGCCTCCAGGGCGCGCTCGCGCATCCGCGTGACCCAGCACTCCCCGAAGTCGGAGCAGGACGCGCCGACGCAGTTCTCGCTCGACGCGGAGATCTCGCGCCAGAAATCGACGGTGTCGGGAAGGCCGTCGATCTCGGCGCGGTCGCCGCTCTCCGTGTCCGGCGCCCAGCTCTCCACGGCGCGGAACATGGGCAGCTCGTCGAGGCGGCGGAAGCTGCCGGCCTGCGCGAAGGAGCGGAACCGCATCAGGCAGAGGTAATTCCCACGCCCCTTCATCACCGCCACGCTCAAGTCGCGCCCGAGGGCACGCGCGAGGAGCGGGATGTCCTTCTCGACGAGCTGTTCCTGCAGGTTGCGCGTGCCGGTGGAGATGACCACGCGCCGCCCGAGCTCGACCGCGGGGAGCAGGTAGGCCAGCGTCTTCCCCGTTCCCGTCCCCGCCTCGGCGAGCAGCACGCCCCCGCCTTCGAGGACCTTGGCGACCGCGCCCGCCAGCTTCGCCTGCGACGGGCGCTCCTCGTACTGCGGGAGCACGCGCGCGAGCGATCCGCGCGGGCCGAAGAACGCCGGGACCGTCCTGGGGGAAGTGCTCGCCACGCGGCCCCGATGTTACTGCGACCCCCGGTCACGGGCCGGGGCGCCGGCGGCGGCCCTTTCGCTTTGCCGGGACCGAATCAGGCGCGGGCGAGCGCCCGGTCGTACTCCCGGAGCCGCGCCGCGTAGAGCGGGAAGCCGTCGCACATCTTCTGGACGTCGCGGCGCACGGCGGCGAGTGCGGTGTCGTCGTCCACCGCCTTCAAGGCGCGCGCGATCAGGCGGCCGACCTCGGTCATCTCCGCTTCCTTCATGCCCCGCGTCGTGAGGGCGGGGGTTCCGACCCGGATGCCGGAGGCCACCATCGGCGAATTCGTGTCGTAGGGAATGGTGTTCTTGTTCACCGTGATGCCCGCGCGCTCGAGCGCCTTCTCGGCGACCTTGCCGGTGATCCCGCGGGAGAAGACGTCGATCAGCATGAGGTGGTTGTCCGTGCCGCCGGAGACGAGCCGCCACCCCTCGCCGATGAGCGTCTCCGCGAGCGCCCGCGCGTTGGCCACGATCTGGTGCTGGTAGGTCTTGAACTCCGGGGCCAGCGCTTCCTTGAACGACACCGCCTTGGCCGCGATCACGTGCACGAGCGGCCCGCCCTGGATGCCGGGGAAGGTGAGCCGGTCGAGCTCCTTCGCCCACTTTTCCTGGCACATCACCATCCCGCCACGCGGACCGCGCAGGGTCTTGTGGGTGGTCGTGGTCACGAACTCGGCGTGGGGCACCGGGCTCGGGTGCGCCCCCGCGGCCACGAGCCCCGCGATGTGCGCGATGTCGGCCATGATCACCGCCCCGCAGGCGTCCGCGGCCTTGCGGACGGCCGGGACGTCGATGATCCGGGGGTAGGCGCTGGCCCCGACGACGAACATCTTCGGGCGGTGCTCGGCGGCGAGGGCGGCCATCGCGTCGTAGTCGATCCGCTCGTCCTCCTTGCGCACGCCGTAGGCGACCACGTTGTAGAAACGGCCGGAAAAGTTCAGGGGATGGCCGTGGGAAAGGTGGCCGCCGTGGGACAGGTTCATTCCGAGGATCGTGTCCCCCGGCTTCAGGACCGACATGTAGACCGCGGTGTTGGCCTGCGTCCCCGAGTGCGGCTGCACGTTGGCGTGGTCGCAGCCGAAGATCTGCTTCGCGCGTGAGATGGCGAGGGTCTCCACGACATCCGCGAACTCGCACCCGCCGTAGTAGCGCTTCCCCGGATAGCCCTCGGCGTACTTGTTGGTGAAGACGGTCCCGAGCGCTTCGAGCACCGCTTCGGAGACGAAGTTCTCGGACGCGATCAGCTCCAGCTGGGATCCCTGCCGGCGGGTCTCGCTGCGCACGGCATCGGCGACCTCGGGATCGACGCGGCTCAGGTTCTCCATCGCTACCCCTCTATCTTCGCCACGCGGGCCGCGTGACGCCCGCCCGCGAACGGCGTCTCCAGCCAGACCTTCAGGATGCGCTCCGCAAGCGCGGCGTCGATGAGCCGCCCTCCGATGGCCAGGACGTTGGCGTCGTTGTGCTCGCGGCTCAGGCGTGCGGTCTCCTCGTCGGCGGCGAGGGCGGCCCGCACGCCGCGGAACCGGTTGGCCGTCATCGCCATTCCCTGCCCGCTGCCGCAGACGAGCAGCCCGCGGTCGGCTTCGCCGCGGCTCACCGCCTGCGCGACCTTGCGCGCCTGGTCGGGATAGTCGACGGGGTCGGCGGTGGCCACCCCGAGGTCGCGGTACGGGACCCGCATCCCGTCGAGCGCGCGCTTCAGCTTCTCCTTCATCTCGAAGCCCGCGTGATCGGATGCGATGAGAAGCGGTCGTTCCACTCCGCGACTCTAGCATCGCCGTAGCCCCCGGACGAGCACGGACGCCGGACTCGCGGTAACTTGCATCCATGAGCACCGTGACGGTCAGCCGGAAGGGCGAGGCGCGCATCGTCTACGGGCACCCGTGGATCTTCCGCTCCGACATCGCGAAGGCGGACGGCGCCGGCGACGGCGCAGTGGTGCGCGTGGTCTCGCAGCAGGGCCGCCCGCTCGGTCATGCGTTCCATTCCTCGCGATCGGAGATCCGGCTGCGCATGCTCACGCGGTCGGATTCGCTGTCCCCCACTTTCCTCGCCGAGCGCCTCGACGCCGCCGTCGCCTGGCGGACGACGATCGCGCGCGGCGCGGAGGCCTACCGCGTCGTCCACGGCGAGGGTGACGGGATTCCGTCCCTCGTCGTCGATCGCTACGGCGACTACCTCGTCCTCCAGACCCTCTCCCAGGCCACCGAGGCGCTGAAGGACGCGATCGTCCAGCATCTCGTGCAGGCGCTCGCCCCGAAGGGAATCCTCGAGCGCAACGATCCCCGCGTGCGCACCTTCGAGGGGCTCGAGCAGCGCGTCGGGCTGCTCCACGGCGAAGTGCCGGAGACGGTCGAGGTGACGGAGAACGGCTTGCGCTTCGAGGCCGACCTGTGGAAGGGCCAGAAGACGGGCCTCTTCCTCGACCAGCGCGAGAACCACGCGATGGCGCGCGACTACGCGCGTGGCCGCGTGCTGGACGCCTTCAGCTACAACGGCGGGTTCGGCCTGCAGGTCGCGGCGCAGGCCGAAGAAGTCCTGGCCGTCGACGTCTCCGCGGACGCGATCGCCCGCGTGCGCCGGAACGCCGAGCGCAACGGGATCACGAATGTGTCCGTCCAGGAAGGCAACGTGTTCGACGTGCTCCACGAGCTCGACGCGACGGGCAGGCGCTTCGACACCGTGATCCTCGATCCGCCCGCGTTCGCAAAGAGCAAGGACGCGGTGGAAAAAGCGCGGCGCGGCTACAAGGAGATCAACCTTCGCGCGCTGCGCATCCTGAATCCCGGCGGGATCCTCATCACCTGCTCCTGCTCGTACCACGTCCACGAGGCCGACCTCGAGGAGATCCTCGTCGCCGCCGCGGTGGACGCGCGGGCGTCGGTGGTGGTGGTGGAGAAGCGCCGCCAGGGGCGCGACCACCCGGTGCTGCTGGGCGTCCCCGAGACCTACTACCTGAAGTGCTTCGTGCTGCGGAAGCTGGCCGCGGGCGAGCCCGCGGTCACGGGTCGTCCGAGCCGACCTTGAACTCGTCGCGCGGAAACAGGTCGCGGTTGAGGTCGTCGGGGCCCACCCCGACCGCCTCCGCGACGCGCGCCGTGGCCAGCGCCTCCGCCAGCTTGCGCGCGTTGTTCACGCCGAGGTAGGACGCCACCTCCGGCGACGCGGCGCGGGCGCGCCAGGCGTCGGCGAGGATCTCGATCGGCTGGTTCGATCCCACGAGCAGCTGGCCCTGCCGCATCTCGACCACGTAGGGAAACGCGGCCATGAAGGTCGCGGTGACGCGCGGCTTGGGCGACCAGGCCGACATGAGACCGCCCGGCCGCAGCCGTCGCGCGCAGAGACGGAAGAACTCGAGCGAGTAGAGATTTCCGGAAAACGGGCTGCTGGGGAAAAGCGCGTCCATCTCGATCACGTCGAACCGCGGAGCGCTGCGGGCCAGCGCGTTGCGCCCATCCTCGACGACGGTAGTGATGCGCGGGTCCTGCAGGAAAGAAAGGAGCCGGCCCGGCGGCTGCGGGGATCGGGCGAGGCGCCGCAGCAGCGCGATCTGCGGCGCGCAGATCTCGTAGACCGTGACGCGGCTCGTCTCGCGCCGGCAGCCCGAGGCCCACGCGGTGTCGCCTGACCCGAGGCCGACGATCGCCACCTCGCGCGGCGCGTCATGCAGGATCGCGGGAGCGGCGCCCAGAAGGGTGTGGAAGCCGCCGAAAGGGAGGGAGCTGTTGGTGCGGCCGTTCACCCACAGGCTGTAGCGTCCGCCGCCGGGGATCATCGCCGCCATCCCCGTCGCGTCCTCCTCGACCATCGCGTCTCCGCCGGCGTCTCCGTGCAGGCGCAGCCACAGGCCGGCCTGGCCGGGGAGCGCCACTGCCAAGGCCACCAGCGCGCCCCCCAGGGTCAGCGTGTCCCAGGCCAGCGGCCTCGCGCGTCCCATCACCGCCACGAAGGCGAGGCCCGCCACCATCAGCGCGCGCAGCGTGCCCGTGGTGCCCCACCACCCGAGCGCGCCGAGCCCGACCACCAGCGTGCCCGCGACACAGCCCGCGATGTTGGCGGCCTGCAGCAGGCCCACCTTGCGCCCGCTGGTGCGCGCATCGTCGTGCACCGCGCGCTGCAGCAGCACGAACGACAGTCCCATCAGGAAGGTGGGAACGCCGTAGAGGAACGCCGGGACCGCGACGTAGAGAAGGAAGAGGATGCCGGCGCTCCAGTCTGTGCCGAGATTGAACGGGCGCGGCGCGCTCCAGTACTCGAGGAGCGTGGGCAGCGGCGGGATGCGCGACGGCAATTGCGCGAGCGCGAGCACCGCCGCTCCCGCCCACACGAGGATGCCCGCCTGGCAGCGCAGGAACCCGCGGAGCGGATCGCGCACGCGCCGCGCGATCGGGACGCCGGCCAGCGTGCCCGCCGCCATCCCCAGCAGATAGACGGAGAGCACGGTGCCGAAGGTGAAGGACGTCGCCTTCAGCGCGACGTCGGCGAGGCGAAACCACAGCATCTCCAGGGACAGCGCACAGAAGCCGCCGAGCGCGTAGAGCAATGCCCAGCCGGGGAGGGACAGCGCCTCGACACGCGCCGCCTCCGGTCGTTCGCCCGTGGGGTCCTCCACTTCGGCGCGCCGCCGCGCCGCGACGACGAGGATCGCCGCCATCACGTTGGCGGCCGCCGCGCACAGCACGGCCCCCCGCATCCCCGAGAGGCGGATCAGGACCCACGGCGTGAGCGCCGCCCCGGTCGCCGCGCCCACGAGATTGACCGCGTACAGGCGGCCGATGGTCGCGCCCGCGGTCGGCGCGCTGGTGACCATCGCCCGCACGAGGAATGGAAGCGACATGCCCATCAGGAAGGTGGGCGCGGCCAGCGCGGCGAGGTGGAGGAGCGCCGCCCGCCACAGGGGCGCGTACAGCCACGCCGCGTGCACGTACAGCAGGTCGTAGTAGAGCGTGACGCTCGTCGCGCCGAAGGCGG
The DNA here is from genome assembly GCA_031369785.1 of Acidobacteriota bacterium. GTDB lineage: Bacteria > Acidobacteriota > Vicinamibacteria > Fen-336 > Fen-336 > JANMPI01. Next base: position 8,331 of record JANMPI010000354.1, on the reverse strand, counting down.
CGATCCCGAGCTCGATGAGGGCGAACGCGCGCAAGGCGCGGCCCGGAGCCAGGCGCGCGCTGATCACGCCGCCGGCGTGGCTGCCCGCGCCGAGGCCGAGCATGAAGGCGGCCACGATGATCGCCACCGAGTAGATGCCGACGCCGCTGTGGAGGGCAAGGATGCGCTGCCACGTCACCTGGTAGACGAGGGCGGCCAGGCCGCTCAGGAAGAACGCGACCGCGGTCACGCCACCGACCACCGTGCGGCGATGGCCAGGGTGAGCGCGGCGAGAAGAACCGCGGCCAGCCCCGCCTCTTCCCGCCCCAGCGCTTCCGCGGCGCCGTCCCGGCCCAGCGCGGCCAGGAGCAGCACCGGCATCAGCGGGATCGCGATGCGCCCGAGCTCTCCGCGCACGGTGCCCGACACGAGGAGGAGGACGAGCGCGGCCGCGACCGTCACCCGCAGGCGAGCGAATGCCCCGGGCGATCGCGCCAGGCGCGCGAGGCCGACCACCGCCACCGGGACGCCGCCGAAGAGCGCGAGGTCGAGCGGATTGAAGACGAGCCACGTCGCGTAGGACCGCGGCGCGGTGTAGGCCTCGCGGTGGATGGCGAGCGCGGTGCGCGCGGCGGCGATCGGATCGTGGCCCCACGCCATCGGCAGCGCGAGGACGAAGGCGCAGGCGGCGATGGCGCCGCCAACCGCAATCGCGGCCCGGGCGCCCGTGGTGGCCACGAGGGCGAGAGCGGCGGCGCCCGCGATCGCCAGGAACGCGGCCGCCCCGTACGAGATCTGCATCGCGAGCCCCGCGCACAGCCCGGCGGCGACCGCGAGTGCGACCGCGCTCCGGCCCGTGGAGGCGATCGCGGACGCGAGCAGCGCGGCCGCCGCCGTCACCGGCAAGGCGAGGAGCTGATCGAAATGCGGGGCCATCAGCGCGGGACCAGCGAGGAGCGGCCACAGCGCGGCCACCCGCACGGCGCTCGCCGCATCCATCCCTCCCCGGCGCGCGAGTCCGTGGAGCGGCCACGCCGCGGCGGCGCAGAGGAGCGTGATCAGCAGGGGCCCGGCGAGCGCGGCGGCGCGGACCGCCCCCGGGCGCCGACCCGCCTCGGGATCGACTCCGGCCGCCGCCAGCAATGCATCGCCGGCGCCGGGCGCGGCCTCGAAGAGACCGACGAGCGCGCGGTAGAAGAGGATGGGTCCGGGGGGGTGCGTGGCCGCATGCTTCGCTGCCTTCTGCATCCCGGGCAGCAGCTCGGCGTGATGATCGAGGAACGCCGCGACGTCACGCGCGTCGTCGGAGGCGGCGACGGTCAGGTACGACGTGGAGGTGCGCGACAGCGTGCGCTCCATCAGCGTCCGTGCCGCGCCGGCGGGCTCGAGGCCGGCCAGCGACAGCTGGAACAGCCATCCGAGGGCCACGGCGGAGGAGAGGCCGATTGCCGGACGCGGAGCCCGGACCGCGAGCGCGATCAGGGCGGCGGCGATGACGACGACGGCCGGCCATCCGCGCGTCTCCGCGGTGCGGAGATCCCATTGCCACTCCGGCGGGTAGGGGGCCGGCCCGCGCAGCAGGGGCGTGACGTCGAGCAGCACCGCGGCGATGGCCACCACGGAAACGACGAGGGCGACGCGCCACTCCGTGCCGATCCGCCAGGGCCGCAAGCGGGTGAGTATAGTGGGCAATGCCCGAGACGCCCGTGCCGCGCCGCGGGGGCCGCGACGCCGCCGTGCTTGCGACCGGGCTGGCGGTCCTCTTCGTCCTCGGCCTTTCCAGCCTGCGCACGACGTCCGCGGTCTACGACGAGGTCGTGCACGTCTCCGCCGGCTACAGCGCGCTGCGCTTCGGCGAGTTCCGCTTCAATGCCGACCACCCGCCGCTCGTGGGGCGCCTCGCCGCCCTCCCCTTGACCGCCATGGACGTGCGCTTCCCCGCCGACGATCCCGCGTGGAAAATGGGCCGCCCGTACGAGGTCGGCCGGCGCTTCCTCTATCGATGGAACGACGGCGACCGCCTCCTCCTCCGCAGCCGCGCGATGATCCTGCTCCTCGCCGCCGCGCTGGCCACGGTCGTCTTCCTGTGGACGCGGGCCCGATGGGGACTTCCCGCCGCGGCGCTCAGCCTGCTGCTCACGGTGACGAGCCCCGACGTGCTCGCCCATGGCCAGCTCGTGACCACCGACATGGCCGCCGCGCTCTTCATCTTCGCGACGGTGGCCGCGTTCGAAAGGGTCACGACGCGTCTCACCGCCGCGAGGGTGACCGTGGCCGGCCTCGCGCTCGCCGCGGCGCTGGCGTCGAAGTTCTCGGCCCTCATCCTGTTCCCGATCCTCCTGGTGCTCGCAGTCATCGTCGCGCTCCGTAGCGAGCGGCCGATGTCGAAGCTGGGCCGGCTGGCGGCCGCGATCGCGGCCATGGCCGTGATCGCCTTCGCCGGCCTGTGGGCGGCCTACGGATTCCGGTACCCGGCGACCGCGGACCCCGCGTTCGAAGCCTCGATCCCCTGGGACCGGCTGCGGCCGGACGACCGCGCGCTCGCGGGCGCGGTGGACATCGCCCGCGGCGCGCACCTCCTTCCCGAGACGTACCTCTGGGGCTTCGTGAGGTTCTTCAAGCACCAGCAGGCGCGGCCGTCGTTCCTTCTCGGCGCGCACTCCGACGACGGCTTCGCGGGCTTCTTCCCGGTGAGCTTCGCGGTGAAGACGCCGATCGCGCTCCTGACGCTCCTGGCCCTCGCGGGGTGGCTCTCCTGGTCACGCCGCGTGAGCGCGCGCGGCAACGTCTTTCTGTGGATTCCGGTCGCTCTCTACGCGGGGATCTCGCTGACCCGCGGCATCAACATCGGTCACCGGCACCTGCTGCCGCTGTATCCGTTCCTCTTCGTGGCCGCGGGCAGCGCGGCGGCGTGGGCGGCGGCCTCCGCGCGCCGCGGGCCGGCCATCCTCGTCGGCATCCTCGCCCTCTGGCATCTCGGCGCCGCGCTCTTCATCCATCCCCACTACCTCTCGTACTTCAACGAATCCGTGGGCGGTCCGTCGCGGGGCTACCGCATCCTGGTCGACTCGAGCCTCGACTGGGGCCAGGACCTCCGCGGGCTGAAGCCGTACATGGAGGAGCACGGGATCCCGCGCCTGAAGCTCTCGTACTTCGGGACCGCCGATCCCGCGTACTACGGCATCGACTGCGACCTGCTGCCAAGCTACCTGCCGCTCCCGCGCGACGTCGTACGCGCCTTCGCGCCGGGCGACGTGCTCGCGATCAGCGCCACGAACCTCCAGGGCGTTTATCTCGAGGAGGAGGACCGGCCGATGATGGAGCGGCTCCGCCGCGAGAAGCCGGTGGGCCGCGTCGGTTATTCGATCCTCATCTTTCGGCCGGACTTCGCGTGGCCGGAGGCCGTTACCGCGCGTTGAACTCGTCCCTCGGGTCGAGGTCGTGGTTGGTCTCGCCGGCGATGCCGCGCGAGGCGGGGCGGGCGCCCGCCATGTGCGCCCACACGCGATCGGCGCGCGTCATCCCCAGGTACGCCCGCACATCCGGCTGGTCGAGCCGGCTCTTCCAGAGCGCGGGATCGGCCGGGAGCGGCGAGCGGCTGCCCACCAGCACGCGCCCGTCCGCCATCTCCAGCACGTAGGGGAACGCTTCCGCGAAGCTCGCCCGCACGCGGATCGTCGGCGCCCAGGTGCACATGAGACCGCCGGGGCGGAGCCTCCCCGCGCACATCTGGAAGAACTCGACGGAGTACAGCGTCCCCGAGTACGGGCTGCTCGGCGGGAGCGCGTCCATCTCGATGAGGTCGTACGTCTCGTCGCCGCGCTCGAGGGCGTTGCGGCCGTCGGCGAGGACGAGGTCGAGGCGCGGATCGTCGAGGAACGCGGCGAGCCGTCCGCTGCCGCCCATGGCGCCGAGACGGCGCAACAGACGATGCTCCGGCGCGCAGATCTCGAAGACGCGCACGCTGCGGGTCGCGCGCCGGCAGGCCGCCGCCCAGGCCGTATCGCCGGAGCCGAGCCCCACCACCGCCACCCGCTCCGGCGCGGGATGAACGATGGCCGGCGCGGCGCCGAGCGTCGTGTGCAGGCCGCCGAAAGGCAGCGTGCTGTGGCTGCGGCCGTTCACGAAGAGTCGCCACACGCCCGGGCCCTCGGGGGCGAGCGCGACCACGCCCGTCGCATCCTCGTCCACCATCACCCCCGGGGCGGCGAGGCCGTGAAGACGCGGCCAGAGGCGATCGTTGCCCGGCACGGCCGCGGCGAGGGCGACCAGCACCACCGCCGGAACGAGCAAGTGGCGTGATGCAATCCGCGCGCCGACCAGGGCGAGCACCGCGCCCACGACGGCCAGCATTCGAATCGACCCCGCGCTGCCGATCCACGTCAGCGTCCCGAGGCCGACGACGAGGCTGCCCGCGACGCATCCCGCGATGTTCGCGGCCTGCAGCATCCCGACCTTGCGCCCGCTCGTTCGCGGATCGTCCTGCACCGCGCGCTGGAGCACGATGAACGAGTACCCCATGAGGATGGTGGGAATTCCGTAGAGCGCGGCCGGAACCGCGCCATAGAGAAAAGCCACGCTTCCGAGATCCCAGCGGGCCCCCTGCTCGTACGAGCGCGGCGAGCGCGCGAGCTCCGCGATCCAGGAGAGGGGGGCGTGATCAGGAGGGAGCGCGCCCACCGCGAAGAGCGTGGCCGCGGCGTAGGCGAGGATCGCGCACTGGCAGGCCACGAACACCGTGACCGGCCGCGTGATGCGAAAGACGGTGGCGACGCCCGCGAACGTCCCCAGCGCGGAGCCGGCGAGATAGACGGCGAGCACGCTCCCGAACGTGAAGGCCGTGGCCTTGACCGTCACGTCGATGATCCGGAACCAGACCATCTCCAGGGCCAGCGCGCAGAACCCGGAGAGCGCGTAGAGAAGGACCCAGAGGAGGAGCGGGTGACCGATCGCCGCCCTCGGCTCGGCCGTGGCGTCGGCCTCGACCGCCGCGCCCGCCGAGGCCGGCATCACGAGCGCCAGCAGTCCGGCCGCGATGTTCGCCGCCGCGGCCGCCACGAGCGCGCCCCCGATCCCGAACATCCGGATGAGCACCCACGGCGTGAGCAGCGCGCCGGCGGAGGCGCCGAGGAGGTTGATGCCGTACAGCAGTCCGATCGTGCGGGGCGCGGTGCGCCCGTCCACGACCATCGCGCGGACGAGGAACGGCAGCGACATGCCCATGAGCGCGGTGGGCAGGCCCAGGCTCGCCAGGTGGAGAACGGCCGCCCGGCCCGCCGACGCGTAGAGCCAGCCGAGGTGCACGTACAGCCAGTCGTAATAGATGCGGCTGCTGGCGAGGCCGAAGACGCCCACTGCCAGCTCGACGGCGGCAAAAGCGCGGAGGGCGGCCCGCGCGCCGAGTCGCGCGCTCAGCCGGCCCGCGAGCTCGCTCCCGACCCCCAGCCCGGCCAGGAACGCGGCGACGATGAGCGCGATGGAGTAGATCCCGACCCCGGTCTGGAGGGCCAGAATGCGCTGCCAGGCGACCTGATAGACGAGGGCGGCGGCTCCGCTCGCAAAGAAGGCGATCGCGGCGGCGACCATCGGGGCCGACGGGCGGGCCGGCATGCGCGCCGATGTTAGCCGAGGATGACAGCGTGCGCAGCACTAGGCGGGTAGTAGCGGCGCCTTCGCCCGCCCTACTGCACGACGAACTGCAGGACGTTGGAGTCTACCCCGTCGATCGACCCCCGGACGCTGAAGGCTCCCCGGTTCTGGATGGTCAGCTTGAGCAGGAACGGCTGGCTGCTTCCCCGACGAAGCACGACGCCGTTGGAGGTGTCGAACGGCATATTCTGGTCGTTCACCAGGTACAGCGGCGGGTTGATCCAGGCGCAGATCTCGTTGCTCGCGTTCTTCTGCGTTCCGTCGACGTCGACCCGCTCCTCGCGAAAAAGGATGAAGCGTCCCTGGACGTCCTGCACCGGGTCACGGACGTCGGGCTCGACGATTCGAGGCTTGATGGTAAAGCGGGTGATCGGTCCGGGCGCGAGCCCGATCCGCGGGTCGGGGGTCGGTGTGGGTGCCGGTCTCGGTGTCGCGGACGGGTTCGGGCTCGGACCCGGGCCGGTGGGAGACCCGCCGCCTCCGCAAGCGACGGAACCTGCGAGGGCGACCAGGAGAATCACGGCGGCACGGGGGCATGGAACGAACATGGGCACCTCGGGAATCAGGACGGCTCTCGCCGCGTACAATGCTTCGACTCAGGCGCGTCAGCGTCGGCAGCGAACAACTGTACAGTGGGACTGAACACATGTCCAGGGTGAGCAACCCCCTGCCAAAGGACTTGCCGGCGCACGCTCCCGTGGCCCTTGGAACGCGGGTGCGCCAGCTGCGGGCCAAGACGGGGATGTCGGTGCGGGCGTTCGCGGGGGCCACTGACTTCTCGGCGAGCTTCATTTCCCAGTTGGAGACCGGCGTGGTCTCCCCTTCGCTCGGATCGCTGGAGAAAATCGCGGAGGCGCTGGGGGTCACACTCCGCGATCTGTTCGTTGGCCCTCAAGAGGGGCAGGCCCTCATCGTACGCAGAGACGAGCGCCCGCATGCCAGCAGCTCGTGGTCGCGCGCCCACATCGAAGGCCTCGGCATCGCCGGCCAGAAGCTGACCGCCCTCTTGATCACATTGGAACCGGAAGGACGGAGCGGCAAGCGGCCCCGCGCCCAGCCCAGGGAGGAGTTCGCTTTCGTGATGGAAGGCGAGGTTCGGCTCACCCTTGGAGAAGAAGAACACGAGCTGCGGAAGGGTGACTCGGCGGTCATTCCCGCGGGCGTCCCGCGCCTCTGGGTCAATTCAAAGTCCCGGGAGGCGCGCGTCCTCATCGTATCGGCGCTGTGATCTGAGCCGAGAGAGGAGCGAGTGGCCCCGACTGTTTCCCTGCTGATGGCCACGGCTGGACACGGCTCCGATGCCGTGCCCGGCATCCTCCTCGTCCTCGCCTTCGTCCTCGTCGCGGCGAAGCTGGCGGGCGAAGGCGCCGCGCGCCTCGGGCAGCCGAGCGTCCTCGGCGAGCTGACGGTCGGCATGCTGCTCGGCAACCTACCGTTGCTCGGCGGTCCGAGCCTCGGCGAAGTCGCGCAGGGCGAGACGTTCACCGTGCTCGCCGAGCTGGGAGCGATCCTCCTGCTGTTCCAGGTCGGCCTGGAGTCCACGCCGCGCGAGATGATGGCGGTCGGCGGGCGTGCCGCGCTGGTGGCCGTCGTCGGTGTCGTCACCCCGATGCTCCTGGGCTACGGCGCCGGCCTCCTGTTCCGCCCTGACGAGTCCTGGATGCTGCACGCGTTCCTGGGCGCCATGCTCGCCGCCACCAGCGTGGGGATCACGGCGCGCGTCCTCAAGGACGCCGACGCGCTCCGGGTCCCGTTCGCCCGGATCATCCTCGGCGCCGCCGTCATCGACGACGTGCTGGGGCTCCTCGTGCTGGCGATCGTCTCCGGCGTCATCACCGCCGCCGGCACGGGCGACGCGCTGGGCGTGGGCCCCATCGCAATGATCGTATTCAAGGCCTTCGGCTTCCTGGTCGGAGCGCTCGTCATCGGATCGCTGCTCTCGCCTCGTGTGTTTCGTTCCGCCCTGGCGCTGCGCTCGACGGGGGTCGTGCTCGCCCTCGCCCTCGGCTTCTGCTTCGGCCTGTCCTTCCTCGCCGTGCGCGCCGGTTTGGCCCCGATCGTGGGGGCCTTTGCCGCCGGGCTGGTCCTCGAGGAGGTCCACTTCGAGAGCCACGTTGAGCGCGGCGAGCGACCCCTCCACGAAAGCCTCGAGACGCTCACCCAGCTCCTGGTCCCCATCTTCTTCGTGCGCATGGGGATGCTCGTCGACATCGGCGCCTTCGGTAGTCGTGCCGTGATCGTGTTCGCGATCGCACTGACCGTCGCCGCCGTTCTCGGGAAGCTGGCGTGCGCCCTGGTTGCCCCGAGAGGCGTCTCCGGGTTGACGGTGGGATTCGGGATGATGCCTCGGGGTGAGGTCGGCCTGATCTTCGCCGGGATCGGCGCCCAGCTGATCCTCCGGGGGCGGCCCGTGGTGGACAGCGGCACCTATGCGGCGGCCGTCTTCATGGTGGTGGCGACGACCATGGCCACCCCCCCGCTTCTGCTGTGGTCCATGAGGAGACATCCCCCCCAGGGATGACCAACCCGGGCCCCAAAGGCCTATATTCGGGGTGGAGGGCGTCACCATGCGCATGGACCAGTTCACCGTCAAGGCCCAGGAGGCGATCGCGGCCGCGCAGGCCCAGGCCGAGAAGAGCGACCACCCCGAAGTCAGCCCAGAGCACCTCCTGCGCGCGCTCGTTTCCCAGGAGGGAGGCGTCG
>JANMPI010000338.1:0-1549 GCA_031369785.1 Acidobacteriota bacterium | reverse complement strand
CGGGCCTCGAGGGCCGCGCCGAGGGCGTCTAGCGCCGCGCCGGACAGCGCCGCCTGCAGGCTCATGAAGAAGATTCGCTCTTCGTAGCGGACGTGGTCGTGCAGGAGCCGGCCGGCGGCTTCCATGGGATCGCCGAGCGGGGCTCCGGAGGCCACCGCCTCTTCCAGGGTGGCGACGCGTCCCCGCAACCCGGCGTGCTCCTCCCGGATCCGCGCCGCTCCGGCCGGATCGACACCCTCCACGGCCACGAGGACCACGTCTTCCTCGTCGGCCAGATGGCCCACGAGCTCGCGCCGGTAGAAGTCGAGGAAGGCGCCGGCGGCATCGGGCCGGCCGGCGCGCCGGCGCAGCCAGAGGGCATGGACGAGCGCGTCGTGGTGATCGCGGGAAAGGGGCACCAGCGCGGGCGCCCGATAGAGGCCGCGGGAACTCACGTTCCAGTCTAAGCTTTCACTCACCGCATGATGATGGCGCGCGCGACGATGGCCGTGGCGGCGGTGCTCGTCCTCGCCGGCTGTGCCAGCCGCCGCGCGGCGACGTGGGACGAGCGGGGCGAGGACTACCTCCACTCGGGGGTGGACCTTCACGCGGCTCCGATCGCGGAGGGCAGCCTGGCCGCGATGGCCCTCCCCAACTTCGATTGGCCGGAATACTGGCGGCCGTCCCCGGATGAGCTGCCCAACAAGTACGGTCGGGCCGCTCACGCGTTCTCGCGCGCGGCCCAGATCGAGCCCGGTGAGCCGCGGTTCCACGTCCACCTCGGAGTGAGCTTCCTGGGCCTGCGGCAGCCCGACCGCGCGGCGGAGAGCTTCCGCCGCGCGCTCGCGCTCGACCCCGCCAACGTCCTGGCCGCCCATGGATTGGCCGCCGCCGACGCGGCGCTACGCGCGCGACCCCCGGCGCGCGCCGCGGTCACGGGCATACGGCGGTGACCCGGGATCGAGCCGTGCCGTGGGCGGCCGCAATCGTCCTCGTGGCGGCCGCGGCGACGTGGCTGCCCAGCGGCTTTCACCGCCTGCTGTCCGACGTCGACTGGCTTAGCGCGTACGACGTCAAGCTGCGGCACGGCGAGGTGGCGCGGTGGTTCGCAGGAATGGCGGTGTACGACGAGATGCGCGATGCCATCTACCCGCCCGCGAGCTACGCCGCGCTGTGGCCGCTCCTGGGCTGGCTCGACCTCGAGCCCGCGCGGAAGCTGTGGGCGTGCCTCTGCGTCAGCGCCCTCGTCTGGCTCTCCGCCCTTGCCGTGCGATTCGCCGCCCCGGGGGCGCACACCCGCACGCGCGTCGTCGCGGGTCTCGTGCCGGCGGCGCTCTGGTCGACGGGGCACTCGATCGGCCAGGGGCAGCTCGGCATCTTCGTGCTGCCGGCGATCCTGACCGGGCTCGGCCTCGCGCTACAGGGAGGCGCCGGCGCCGAAGCCGTGGCCGTGCTCCTCGTCCTCTTCGCGCTCGTGAAGCCGACGCTGGCCGCCCCCTTTTTCTGGATACTCCTTTTCGCGCGACCACGCGCCGCCGGGGCCGTGATCGTTGGCTATTTGCTCCTCACG
>JANMPI010000323.1:0-3597 GCA_031369785.1 Acidobacteriota bacterium | reverse complement strand
GCGGACATGATGAAGACACGGCACATCGCCTACTGGGTGACGACGGCGCTCACCGCATTCGTGTCCTGTCCGGCGGCGTGGCCGACGTACTCCAGCCGGCGCAGGTCCGCGAAGGGATGACCCACCTCGGCTATCCCGTCTACTTCACGACCATCCTCGGGGTCTGGAAGGTGCTGGGCGGGATCGTCGTGCTCGCGCCGCGTCTGGCGCGGCTCAAGGAGTGGGCATACGCCGGCATGCTGTTCGATCTGACCGGCGCCACGGCGTCGCATGCGGCGGTCGGAGATCCGGTGGCGAAGATCGTCACTCCGCTCGTCATCCTCGGGATCGTGATGGCGTCGTGGTCGCTGCGTCCCGAGAGCCGGAGGCTTCCCGGCCCCACCTTCTAGTCGATATCGCTTTCCTGGAGGCCGGACTCCCATTCGACGTTGCACGCCGCACAGAAGTAGTGCACCGCCGGAAGCGCCTCCGGCACCCGCTCCGGCCGCGCCCGGCACCGCGGGCAACGGTAGAAGGCCCTCATCCGCACGTACTCGAACATCATGTAGAGGCCGGCCGCGGCGATGAGCAGCAGCAGGCCGACCACGGTGACCTTCACCTCCGGGTTCGACCACGACGCGCCGCCGATCCGCAGGGCGAAGAGCCCCACGAGAAACGCGACGATCGATCCACCCAACGCCTTCGCCGACCGCACCACCCCCGCCGTCCGCGTCACGTCGATGGCGACCTTGCGCTTCAATCGCCTTGGCGGCTGCTTGTCGGCCGGCCACCGTTCGCGCGCCGCCTGGACGATGCGGCCCGGATGACCGTCGAGGCGGTCCGCGAAGATCTCGATCGTTCCGTCGCGCGTCTCGACCGCCACCAGCGGGTTGTGCGAGCTTGCCCGCATCGCGGGGATGAGCTTGGCGGAGACGAAGCGCTCGGCGGGAATCGGATGGCAGCGGTCGGGCTCCATCCTCACCAGCGCGCCTTCCGGGCCGACGAAGATGCCCTGACGGAGCGCGCCCCGCTTGCGCTCGCGCGACGCGAGGATGGTGCGGGCGAGGCGCCGCACCAGGAGGATGGGGACGCTCCACAGGGCGAGGCCGATCGAGAAAGTGGCGAGGAGCGGCACCCAGCCGTCCGTCTCCGGCCGGACGTGCGACGCCATCAACAGGAAGAACGCGCCGATCGCGCCCATGGGCAGCGTCAGGCCGGCCAGCACGAGCGCGTCGTGCGCGACGTCGATTGTCCGCGGGACGAGCACGACCTCCGGCGGCAGCGCGACGGCGCCGTCGATCCACCGGCGATACGGCTCCGGCAATCGTCGATCGGGTAGGGATCTCACCGCCGGGCCCGCACGACGTTCAAGGTCATGGGCGAATGGATGATACAGACGAACTAGAATCCGCCCTCATGCCCGTCGAGCGCTTCTTCCCGGACATCGCCCGCTCCAGGCGCACCGCGCGCTGGGTGTTCACCACGATCGCGGCCCTTCCCACGGCGTGGGCGGTGTGGCGGTTCCTGACCACGGGCCGCGCCGACATCACGATGATCGTGTTCGTGACACCTCCCGCCGCCTTCGCGCTGTGGGCCACCCTCCGGATGCAACGCGACGCGGCGGTCATCGACGTCGACGTCGAACAGCGCACCTACTCCGTCGTCCGCAACGGAAAGCCCTGCGGCTCGGGGAGCCTGGACGAGCTCGGTCCGCTCTCCATGCACCTGCGCAGGCGGAAGACGGAAGACGGCACCACCATCGAGTACGTCGTAGTCCCCGCGAAGCATGGGGACATCAGCCTCTGGGAGGTCCAGTCGGCGGAGGAGGCACGAGAGAAGATGGAAGCGCTCGCGCGCGCGTGGCGCCTCCCCTCCCAATCACTCGGCGGAGCGGTGCGAGCGGCGGACGCGGTAGACCAGCCGCTCCACCCGCGGCTCCGTGGCGATCGCGCAGCGACGGTGGCGGCGCCCCTGCAACCGGAGTGGGGCCTGCGGATCGAGCCGATCTTCCGGGGACAGGCGATCGTCTCGACCCATCGCTCGTGGACGCCGATGATCGAGGCTGGGATCCTCGCTCTCGGCACGCTCGTCCTGCTGGCCGTGGGCGGCTACAAAGGAGTGCTCAGCGTCTACCGCGGCGCGATCGAGGATCCGCTCGACCGCGTTCTCCTCGCGCTGATGGCCGCGGCGGCGCTTTCGCTCGCGTGGAGGCTGCTGCGCGGAGCGCTCGACACCCTCGTGCCAGGGGCGGTCCGGGTGACGGAGCGAGGTGTTTCGTATCGATGGACACGGATTGCCTTCTCCGACATCGAAGAGGTGACATCCGCTGCCGGCGTGGAGGTAGTGGGCGATCGCCGCAAGCTGGCTCTTCCCGCGTCGTTCTGCCCGCGCGAGGCCGACCACGCCCTGGCTCACGAGATCCAGCGCCTGATCCTCGAGATAGCGCCGCGTCACTAAGCGTCTTCCTGGAGGCGCTCTAGAACTGGTACGAGAACCGCTGGCTCTGGCCTCCCGGATTGAGGTTCCCTGACTGGGTGGCGGCGACGGCGCCCCCGACACCCCGCAGCACCTGCAGCGTGAACGGCGACGCGGGCCCGCAGCCGAAATGCTGCACCCAGTACACGTACGTCCCACGCGGCGCGGTGCCGGTCGGCCAGAAGACGTTCTCGACGGGGTTGGTCCGCAGGTTGGAGCAGGCCGCGTTGGAATCGACGTCGAGGCGGCCACCGGACGGCGAGGCGGGATTGGCGAAGTAGAGCACGTTGCCGTTCGGCTCCTGCACGTAGAGATCGAGGTCGGCGCCGGTCGTCCACTGCAGGCGGAACGCGATGTCGCCGGTCCCCGGCTGGACGCCCGGTGCGGAAGGCTGCGTGGCGGGCGGGGTGGCGCCCCCGCCGCCTCCTCCCCCGCTGCCGCCGCCGCCCCCCTTCGCGGCGAGCGCGATGGCGCCCGCGGCGACCACGCCGCCGACGATCGCGATCGTCGTCCCGCTGATCCCGCCGCCGCTCGCGGCGCCGGAAGACGAGCTTGCCGCCGAGGCCGCGGCGGGCGCGGCGCCGGTAGCCGCCATGACGACGCCATCCGTCGAGAACCCGGCGAGGAGGGCGGCGCCTTCCGCGGCATGCGCAGCCGCGACGTCGAGGATCGCGCCGCCCGCGTCGCGCGCGACGCCGACGACGATCGGCGCCGCCGACCGGGCGAGCCGCAGCGCGACCTTCCCGAGGTTGCAGTCGCCTTCCCTCGCCACCACCCGCGCGCGGTACGCGCCGTCGGGCGCGTCGTCGGGCCGCTGCCGCTCCGTCATCCCGCGGTCGATGACGTCGACGAAGTACTGGATCTCGTGCGTGGTGCGCTTCGGCTTCGGCAGAAGCGTCGAGTAGCAGTCACCGTCGCGCTTCAGCTCCACCGAGTACCACGGTCCGTTCTCGAGGGCGCGAAAGTGCACGTACGCGCGGCCGACGTTGCTCTCCGGCTCGAGGCAGGCGTCGAGCTTCGGATACTGCTCGGCGACGATGCAACCGACGGGCTTGTGGTCGATCTCGAGGGCGGTCTGCCCGGGCGCGGACGGCGCCGCGGTCGTCTCGACCTTGGCCGTCGTCGGCTCCGGCCGCACGCGCA
>JANMPI010000274.1:0-2654 GCA_031369785.1 Acidobacteriota bacterium | reverse complement strand
CGACTCGCGCTGCTTGAGGCGGGCGCCCCCGACCTCGTCCCGCACGTCCAGGACGAGATCGTAGGACCCTTCGTCCATCCCTTCGAGCGAGAGACCGACCTGCCGGACCACGCGGCCGCTGCTGTCCACCGTGATCGCGGTCGGATCCACTCTGTGGTGAGCCGGCCGTTCGCGTCCCAGAGCTCGAGTCCCGCGGTCACCCGCGGCCCTCCCTGCGCGTGATCGCGGGCGGCGCCGAAGACCTCGAACTGGACGTAGAGGCCGCCTCCCGGGGGAAACACGCGGTGGACGGCCAAGGCGAGCTGCGGGCGTCCGTCGGCGCTCTGCGCGGGCTCCACGCGGTCGGTGATGATCGGTGTCGAAATGCGCAACTGGCCCGGCAGCGGCACCTCGAAGCGCTGCGAGACCGAGCCCATGGCGCCGCTCGTCGCGTCACGCACAACCACGTGCGCCTGGGTGACCCCCGCCGGGAGCTCGAACTCGCGGACGAAAGCACGCCAGCTCGGAGTCTCTCCCGCCGGAAGTGGCAGAGCGATCGTGTCGTCGTGCCGGAACCCACGGCCGGAATCGCGGCTGACCGCCACGACGCTCACGTCGAGGAGCGCGCCCGGCACGCCGACACGGGACCGGACGGCCAGGTGGCTCGCATCGAGCTCGACGGCGACCTTGACGTGCACGGTGTCCCGGGGCCGCGGCTCGAGCACGTAGGCCATCGCCCGCAGCGGGATGCCGGTGACGTCGTGCGCGGAGTCGAGGGCCCCGCCGACCGCGCGGTCTGATCCGGCCTTCGGTTTGCCCTTGGGAGCGCGCCCATCGAGCTCCCAACCGGAGCGGAGCGTGTACCCGCGCCGCGCCCTCACGGTCAGGCCGGGCTTCCTCACTTCGACGCGAAGCTTGCGCCACTCCCGAGCCGACTTTCCCTCCGGCGGGAGGAAGCCGAGAAGGTAGAACACGCGAGACTCCTTCGCGATGCGCTCCATGCCCGCGGGCAGGTCGTTCGTGTTGCGCACGGAGAACCCGCCGGTATCGTCGGCCAGGCTCTCGGCGCCGGCGGCGGCGAGGGTCGAGTCCTCGAAGCGCAGCGCCGCCTGGTCACGCGCATCGGGCAAGGTGAAACGCGCGACGTCGGCCGCGGAGCCGAAGCCCGGCTGGGCCACGAGCCCGCGTACGTCCAGGAAATAGATCGCCGTGTTCGCCTCGCGCGAGGCTGCGGCGACCTCCCGCAAATCCGCTCCGTAGTCCTCGAGGAATCCCTCCGAAAGGAGGAGCAGCGACTTGCGCCCGCGGTCGAGGCGGAGGGAGGCGAGCTCCCGGCGCACGGCCTGGAGCGTGATCCGCGTCCGGCTCTTCCGCTGGGCGTCGAGCTCCATCGCTCGCGCGCGAACCAGGCTGTCGCAATTGCCGGGCGTGCACAGCAGCGAGTCCATCCAGCGGCTCTTCACGCGCTCCTTCGTCGCCCCGAGCCCGGTCCCCGGAATCGCCGCCCCCCCGGTCGGCTGCGCGGGGGCCCGCCCCGAGACGCCGCCCGTCGGCAACGTGGTGCCTCCTCCGGACATCGACGGCGCATCCTCGCGGTTGGCGATCTGGAACGCCTCGTATTCCGTCATGCTGTCCACCGATTGCGGCTCGACCCCGCCACCCTTCACGCGCGAGAGCACGGCGAGGAGATCCTCGATACCCTCCGGGATGCGGGCGGTCCAGGAGACGCTGCCGCTCGAGGTCCGGAGCGTCACGAGGTCGCCCTCGCGAACAGAGCGGTTCAGGAAGGAGACGACCGCGTCCCTGGCCACGTGGGTGAGCGCCGGCGCAATACGGACGTCATCCACGAGGATCGCGAAGGCGCGGCCCGGGTTACCGCGCGCCGTGGGCTCGTTGGTCGCCACCGCCGGTGGCGGAAGGGGCGCGTCCGCCGGCTCCACGACGAAGGCCTCGAAGTTGGTGATTTCCTGGACGCGCCCGTCCTCGCGCACCACGAAGTCTTCCCGGGTGAGGCCCGGCACCGGGCGGCCGTTCTCGTCGACCACCACGGCATCGACCGTGATCTGCTCGACCTGGGACGGGAACGTGGGCAGGGCGGGTGCGCTCTGGGCGCGCGCCGTGCGCTCTGCGGCCAGCGGCGCGAGCAGCCCGGCGAGCAACAGGGTCGCGAAGCGAGCGCTCGCAGTCTCGTGATGGCGGCGGGACATTCACCGACTCTCCCCCGAGATGATGGCTGAATCAAGGGGCGTGTTGTGTACGATGACGGCGTGGGCCGAGGGGGCGGGCGGACGGCGGGATGGATCGGCGGCGTTCTGCTCGCCCTCGCCGCGCTGGCCGCTGCGGAATCGGGGGCCGTAGGCGGCGTACGCGAAGCCACCCAGGCCATGGCCGCTCTCCTCCGAGCGAGCGCGGACCTGGTCAATCCGCTGGCGTTGTCCCTGGTGGTGAACGATCGGCGCGCCGACCTCTTTGCGCGCGAGCTCGCCCGGCCCCTCCCGCTCGCGGAGCGCCTGGCGCTGCGTGGCGCGGTCGTCGTGGAGTTGATCAACGCCGGCCGCGTGGACGATGCCCTGGCCGCGCTACAAGCGCTGGAAGGCGAGGCTCGGGCCAGCGATCCCGGCGCATGGCGGAGGCAACGGCACGGCGCGCGCATGCTGGAAGTGATCGCCTACATG
>JANMPI010000250.1:0-10013 GCA_031369785.1 Acidobacteriota bacterium | reverse complement strand
ATCGCCGAGGAGTGCCTTGATCTCGTCGAGGATGCCCGGGACCACCGAGTAGAGCTTGTGCGGCCCGTGATCGAGGGTGAAGCCGTTGCTCTCGAAGCTGCCGCACAGGCCGCCGAGGACGGGCGCCCGCTCGACCACCGTCACCGGGAAGCCGGCGCGGGTCAGGTAGTAGCCGGCGGCGAGGCCCGCGACGCCGCCACCGAGCACGACGACGGGCCCGCGATCCCCGCTCACGCCGGACGCGCGGACTTCCGCGCCACGACCATCGTCTGCCCCACCCAGTATTGGAAGGGCATGCTCGATAGGCCGAGCACGCGGACGGGGCCGGTCACCGCGGACCGCAGCGGGCCGAGGTACGGCGCCGCGCGCTGCGCGACGTAGCCCATCTCGAGGATCTGCAGGTGCGGCTTGTAGCCGAGGGGCTCGAAGCCGGTGCGGCGCAGGATCGCGGTCATGGTCGCCGGCGTGAAGTAGTAGAGGTGCACGGTGAGCAGGAAGGGCCAGCGCGATCCCAGCATCCGCGCGGCGAGGCTCCCGTAATCGGGATAGGACATGGCGAGCACGCCGTCCGGGGTCAGCAGCTCATGCGCGCGCCGCAGCACGGCTTGCGGATCGGGCGTGTGCTCGATGACGTCGAACAGCGTGAGCAGGTCGATCGTCCCCGGCTTGACCGGCATGTCGAAGACGGTGCCCGGGAACAGCTCGAGGCCGTAGTGCTCCCGGGCGAAGGCGCACATCCACGTGCTCGGCTCGCACCCCTGCGGCTCGTAGCCGCGCTCGCGTGCCATGGCCAGGAACGATCCGCCCGCGGCGCCGACGTCGAGCACGCGCTTTCCCGACGGGCGCGCCATGCCCTCGATCCGGTCCAGGCACTTCCGGAAGGTGCGCTCGCGGAACGCGATCTGGGAGACGAAGTTCTCGTCGGTCCCGCCGCGATAGCCTTCGAGGATGAGCTCCCACTTGAGGCGCGGGCGCACGTAGCACAGCCCGCACTGGCGGCACCGCACCATCTGGTCCTGCAGCGGCTCGTCCCCGGACGACCGGAAGACGGTCTGCAGGTCGACCGGCCGCGTGGGATCGCGCCGCGAGGGAACGACGATGTCGTACTCGTCGCGGCCGCAGATCGCGCAGGGGACGGACTCCAGCTGCGCCGATGGGATGGCGGTCGCCGCCGTGATCAACGCGGCCTCCGCGCCAGGGCCACGATCTCGCGGAATCCGGCGCTCACCGCGTTCAGCACCACGCCGACGAGGACGAAGCCGGCCGCGACCAGCGCGAGACCGGAAAGGATCAGCGTGTGAGTGAGCGTCCCGTAGTCGGGCAGGCGGTTGGTGGCCCAGCCGACGCCATAGGCGACGCCGGCGGCGAGGAGCGCGGTCGCGATCAACGTGAAGAAGTAGAGGGGGCGATGGTTGCGCAGCAGCACCGCCATCGTGATGAGGATGCGGTACCCGTCCGCGAACGGGGAGAGCTTGGAGAAGCTCCCCGTGGGCCGCGCTCGGTACCGGATGGGGACCTCGAGGATGACCATCCCCTTCTCGAGGGCCTGCAGGGTGAGCTCGGTCTCGGTCTCGAAGCCGCCGGTGATGAGCGGCACGCTGCGCATGAAGCCGCGGTTCATCACCCGGAAGCCCGAAAGCACGTCGCGGAACGAGGTGCGGAACACCACGTTGATGATGGCGAGGATCGCGCGGTTGCCGAAGCGATGGAGATCGTTGAGGGCCGACGAGCTGGCGTCGCGCAGCCGGTCGCCGACCACCATGTCCGCACGGTCGCCGGTCACCGGGGCGAGGAGCGTGTGGACGTCCTCCGCGAAATACGTGTCGTCGCCGTCCACCACCACGCAGACGTCGCTCTCCACCGTCTCGAGGATCGTCTGCATGACGAACCCCTTGCCGCGGCGCTTCTCGCGCACCACGCGGGCCCCGGCGGCCAGCGCATTGCGCGCGCTCTCGTCGGTGGACGCGTTGTCGATGACCAGGATGTCGGCCTCGGGGAGCTCGGCGCGGAAGTCCGCGACGACCTTCGCGATGGTCGGAGCCTCGTTGTAACAGGGGATGGCGACGGTGATGCGCAAACCGAGGTTTATAGCACGGGACGCCGCTATCTCGCGTCCGTGTAGGGGACGGCGGCGGACTGGCGGCGGAGGCGCTCGCAGAGAACGTGCAGCACGCCGCGGACGATCTCGATGTTCCCCGCCATCAGCTCCGCGAACCCTTCGCGGTCGAGGCGGAAGAGGCGCGTGTCCGTCACCGCCGCCACCGACGCGACGCGCGGCTCGGGGTCAAGGAGGGCCAGCTCGCCGAAGATGTCGTGCTCGCCGAGGAGCGTGATCGTCCGCGCGCCGTCGTAGACCTTCACCTGCCCGTGGACGATGACGTAGAGGCTGTCGCCGGGATCGCCCTTGTTGATGATGACCTCGCCCGCGCGCGCCTCGCGCTCCTCCAGGATGGCCGCGACGTCGGCCAGGATCTCCTCCGCCGCCTCCGCGAACATCGGCACCGCCTTGAGGCAGATCACCTTCTCGATGGTCAGCATCGTCATTCCTCCGGGTAGTTGCCCATGCCCGCTGGTGCGCACGGCCGCCCGCGCCGCGCAGGCGGTCGTCCAGGACGCGGGATCGGACCCGGCCCCCGCCGCGAGCCGGCGGAGCCAGTCCTCGGAAGAAGCCTCCGCGTGCGGGAAGTCGTCGGCCAGGCGCGCGGCGCGATCCGCGGGGTCGAGATCGTCCACCAGTGGGAGCACCAGCGCGCGGAGCGCCGCGGGCAGCGTCACGTCCAGCACCTCGAGCGCGTAGGCGTGCTTCTCGCGCGTGCCGTGAGCGAGCGCGTCGCGGACCCGCTCCAGCGCGGCCGGGTCGCCGCCGATCCCGAGAAGGCTGAGCACGCGGCGCCGCGCGCCGTCGATCTCCCCTTCGAGGGCATCGCGCAGCAGCGCCACGTCCGGCGCGCGGCCGAGGTCGCGGAGCGCGGCGGTCGCCCACGCCGCGTCGCGCACCTCCGCACGTACGCGTTCCTCGATGGTGGATTCGCTCTCCGGCGGCGCGGTCCAGCCCGTGGCGCGGAGCGCTTCCAGCACGGCGTCGCGCACCCGGCGGTTCGGGTGGCCGGTCTGCCGCCACAGCGCCTCCGACGCCATGGGCGAGCCGATCCGCCCTGCGGCGCGCGCCGCCTGGCGCAGCACCGCGCCCGGAGCGCCGGAGGCGAAGAGCGCCTCGATCTCCGGAATCGCCGCGTCCCCGCCGGCCACCAGCGCGGCCACCGCGGAGGCGCGGCACGCCGGGTCGGCCAGGCTCGCCGACACCACGGGCCACAGGTCGTTCGCCCGCAGGCGGCCCGCGGCGGCCAGCGCGGCGCGCCGGACCTCGGCCCGCGCATCCCCCACCAGCGTCCGCAGCAGCGCCACGCGCGAGTCCGTGGGCGAGCCATCTCCGAGAAGCCGCGCCGCCGTCGCACGCTCGGTGGTGCTTTCGGAGCCCACCAGGGCGGCGAGCCGCGCGTCCGCGGCGGGAGCGCCGCCGGCCAGCAATCCCGCGAGAGCCTCGCGCCGAACGTCGGGGTCGGGGTCCTCGAGGGCGCGTTCGAGCGCCGGCCAGGCGTCCGCGCCGGCGAGGACGGGCAGGCAGCGAAGCGCGGCGGCGCGCACCGCGGGGGCACCGTCTCGGGCGGCGAGACGCGTGACCGCGGGCCGCGCCGCGGCCGTCGGCGCTTCTTCGACGCGCGCGAGCATCGATCGCCGCACCTCCGGCGACGGATGATCGAGAAGGCGCACCACGATCGCGGGCGTCTCCGGGTCCCCCGCCTTTTCGAGGAGGCCGACCGCGAACAGGACGTCCCCAGGACGCTCGGACGCGAGCGTGCCCTTCAGGATCGCGAGGCTGCGCGCGTCACCGTAGACGAACGGCGTGTCGTCCACGATCCGGCCGCGCAGCGCGCGCAGGAGCGCCGCCGCGTACTCACGACCGGCGCGGAGGCCGATCACCGCCCAGGCCGCGAAGGCGGCGAGCATCGCCCACGCGAAGACCGTCGGGTCGTAGGGGAGCACGCGCGTGAACAGCAGCATCAGCGCGCCGGCGAGGCCGATGGTGATGGGCGTGACGAGGGTCTCGATGGTGATTTGCGTCGACAGCCGCTCGTCGCGCCGCAGCGGCTGGTACAGGACCTTGAACGAGGGGTTGTCGATCGGGTGCTTGAGGGTCTTGTAGATCCCCTGGTTGGCGAGCACGAGCCAGAAAATGGCCGCGCCGGCCGCCGGGACCCATCCCGCCGCGATCACCAGCACCGTGCACGCTACATGCGTCACGGGGAGGACGAGCAGTCCCGTGCGCACCCCGAAGCGGCGCAGCACCGGGCCCGCGACCACCAACCGCGTCAGCAGGCTGAGCGCCTGGGTGCCCCCGGAGAAAAGCGCGAAGGTCGAGGCAAGGGCCGCCTTGTCCGCGAACCGCGCCCGCATCTCGGCGAGGAACGCGAAGTCGACGAGGTACTTCGCGAGCACGCCAAAGGCCGCGACGCCCACCAGCGTCGCGACGTACGGGTCCGCGAAGAGTGCGCGCAGGCCGCGGCGCGGCACCGGCTCTCCCGCGGGACGCGGGGCCTCTTCGCCCACCGCCCGCAGGACCACGCGGACCAGGACGAGGCAGGCCACGAGCGCGCCGGCGGAGAGCGTCAACAGGTTCTCGACTCCGACCCGCCCGACGATCAGCGGCACCGCAAACGAGCCGCCCACGCGCGCGACGACCTCGCCCGTCCCGATCAGCGGAAAGAGGCGCTTGGCCTGGCGGACGTCGTAGAGCCGCGCCGCCACCGCCCAGTACTCGAGGTCGGTGAGGATCGAGATCGCCCGATACCAGACGAGGAGGAAGAAGGTGAGCGCGGCCGCGCCGGTCATCGAGAGGCCGAGGCGCAGCGCCACTACCGAGACCACGAGGAGCCACAGCGTCCCGCCCATGAGGCGCGCGAACGGAGTGCGCGCGGCCAGCCGCGCGTACGCGATGCCGGCCGCGGTATTGAGCAGGGCGGCGGCGACGTACACGTAGGGCAGGGTCGCGGACCCGAAGCGGGACAGGAAGAGCGCGCTGGCCGCGGTCTCGAAGAACACAGTGGCCAGGCCCATGAAGAACGAATGGGCCAGCATCAGGCCCGCGGTGCGGCCCTCACCGGGCGCGACGCTCGACAGCCGGCTCATCATCCCGAGCTCGCGGTCAGGCGTCGAGCGTGAGGACGGCCTCGCCCAACGGCGCGGTCTGGAGGATCGACCGCTTCTGCACCTCGCGGTAGAGCGTCATCAGGAAGGTCTCGAACCGGTGGCCGATCTGCTGCAGCGCGGGGAGGCTCGTGCACTTCAGGATCTCGATGAAGAAGAGCTCGAAGCCCGACCAGTCGCGGTACATGAGGTCCTTCATGCTGTGGTCGTAGAAGGCGGAGATCTGCGCCTTCATGCTGTGCGCCGTCGCCTCGTCGCGCCCGGACTGGAAGACGCGCACCGCGCCGATGAGCCGGGCCAGGTTGTCGCGCAGCTGCACCGACTGCTCCAGCTTGGCGGTAAAGTCCGGGAAGATGTGCCGCCCTTCGACCGTCGTATCGAGGGCCTGCGCCATCTGCACGACCGACTGCTGGAAGCAGTCCTTCAGGATCCCGTGGCTGTTCTCGACCCGCGCGCGCACGATGTCCGGCTGACGCGCCGCCGAGATGTCGAGGAGCTCCGTGTTCACCACCTTCTTGAGCTCGAGGGGCAGGCAGTACACGAAGGAGTCGTAGAGGTCGTGGAGGGGCGTGCCCGCCTGGGTGGCCTTGATCGCGCGCCGCTCGACGTACGCGAGGAGGAGGCGCATCTCGGACGTGATCAGGGAGAAGACGAGGATGGTGTTGCGCAGGGTCTCGTCGCTCGCCTGCGCGGGATTCGCGAACTCCAGGTAGTGCAGCATGCGGAAGAACTCGAGGAAGACCTTGGCCGCCTGCTTCCGGACCAGCGGATCGGGGATCCCGCGGACCACCGCGGCGATGGCGGGGTTGTGGATCCGGTCGTGCATCGGCTTGAACTTCTTGTCGATGATGAGGGCGAGGAGGTGCCCGCGCCGGATCTCGCGGTAGAGCATCTTCCCGATCGACGTGAAGGTCCCGTACTGCACGCGCGAGAGGCGCGTCAGTTCGGAGAGCACGACGTGGACGTCTTCCAGCGAGTCGCGCAGGAGGGTCAGCGACGCCTCCGGGGTCGATTGGCGGATGAGCTTCTCGATGTACGGGTCGACCGCGTCGTCCTTCTTCAGGTAGCCCTCGACGTACTTGTCGAAGCGCGCGAGGTTGACGTGCTCCTCGGTGAGGATCGCGGAGCAGAGCTGGATCGCGCGCAGGATGACGTTGTCGACGAGGCGCAGCTCTTCCGACCAGTTGCGGAGCGCGAGCTGCCGCGTCTCCTTCTCGGAGAGCGGCTGGTTCTTGATGCGGAAGAAGCGCTCGAAGCTCCGCAGCCACATCTCGAGCTCGAAGAGATCGCGGGTCTTCCCCGCCGCGACCACGTCGTCCATCCACTGGCGGAGCTGCCCGCGGAGGAAGTCGGAGCGGATCTCGCGCTCGGGCTTCCCACCCTCCTGCGCCATGACGCGGATTATGCTACAAGCCGATCATGGGCGGCCCGGGATCCGGCGAGGTGGACGATGCGTTCCTCGCGGAGCACCGCCGCCTCGAGCGCCGCAGCCGCGAGCTCAACAGCCTGCACGCGCTGGCCCGCGGCCTCGATACCGCCACCGAGCCCGACCGCGTCCTCGCCCTGGTGAGCGAGGCGGCGTGCAACATCGCTGGCGTCACCCGCGCCGAGGTGGTCGCCCAGGTCGACACCCACGAGCGCCCGTGGTGGTCCGCGCCCTCCGCCGCGCCCTTCAGCGTGGAAGTCCGCAAGGCGGTGGAAGCGCTCCTCGGCGACCATCGCTCGCGCCGGTCGACCGGCCTCCCCACGCGCCTTCCCCCGGGCGTGCTCGCGATCACCATCGAGCGCGCCGGCGCGCTGTTCGGCTGGGTGCTGCTGGTCGACCCTCCCCCGCTGTCGGACGACACGCGCGACCTCCTCGACGTCCTGGCCGGGCTCGCGGCCACGACGCTCCACAACTTCGAGCTCCTCCAGGACCGCATCCGCTCGGAGCGGCTCACCACCGTAGGCCGGATGATCTCCACCATCGTCCACGACTTCCGCAACCCGATGACGTCGATCCGCGGCTACGCGTCGATGATCGAGGAGATGGACATCGGGCCCGCCCGCCGCAAGGAGTGCGCGCGGCTCGTCCTCGAGGAGACGGCGCGCATGACCGCGATGATCGACGAGATCCTCGAGTTCACCAGCGGCGGAACGCCCCGTCTACGGCGTAAGCGCGTGACCCTGGAGGACTTGATCGCCAAGCTCGAGCGCCTGGTGGACCGCGAGCTGGGCGACCGCGGGGTGACCTTCGCCTCCGACCTCGGGTATCGCGGGGTCGTGATCGTCGACGCCGACCGCATGGTCCGCGCGCTCCTCAACATCGCGACCAACGCCGTCGACGCCATGCCGCAGGGCGGGACGCTGACCGTACGGTCCCGCACTCGTGACGGGCACGTCGAGATCGACCTGCGCGACACGGGCCACGGCATCCCGCCGGAGCTGCTGCCGCGGATCTTCGAGCCCTTCTTCACCCATGGCAAGCCGCGCGGGGTCGGTCTGGGAATGGCGATCACCCGCAAGATCGTCGAAGACCATGGCGGCCGGATCGATCTCACGAGCGAGATCGACCTCGGCACCTGCTTCACGGTGGCGCTTCCCATCGAAGCCCCGCTCGCCGCGCCGCACGCGGATCGCCGGACCCCTGCGCCCTAGGGCCCGAATAACAACCGTGGGCTGGCGCCCATGCTCCCGAGGCTCTAGCCCGAGGGTTTGACCGGCCGGCGAAGCGCCACGTACCATTGGGGTTTGCGCACTCCTCTCGAATGGGCGGCGGGACTGCCCCTCCACAACAAGGTGCTCCTCGGCCTCGCCACGACCGTCTTCGTGGTCGAGCTCGTTTTCCGCCGGGTGGCGCCGCACTCCGCGGCCTATCGCAAGTGGAAGACCGGCTTCGAGTTCGTGGGGAGCATCTGGACGGGCGTGATCCTGTCCATCGTGTACTTCACGACGGTGTCGGTCATCGGGATCGGGATGCGCCTGCTCCGGAAGGACCCCCTCGACCGGTCGCTACGCGCGGAGCCGAGCTTCTGGCGCGCTCACGAGCCGAACCCGCTCGGGCCGACGGCGGCCGCCCGCCACCAGTTCTGATGCCGACCCACGTCCTCGGACTTTCCTGCTTCTACCATGACTCCGCGGCCGCGCTCCTGCGCGACGGCGTGGTGATCGCCGCCTGCCAGGAGGAGCGCCTCAGCCGCAAGCGTCACGACTCGGCGTTCCCGTCCCGGGCCGTGAAATACGTCCTCGCCGAGGCGGGCATCGGGCCGGAGCAGCTCGACGCGGTCGGCTTCTACGACAAGCCGCTGCTCAAGTTCGAGCGGATGCTCGCCACCTACGTCGCCACCTTCCCGCGCTCGTTCAACTCCTTCCGCAAGGCGATGCCGCTGTGGATCCACGAGAAGCTCTGGATGCCCTCGCTCATCCGCAAGGAGCTGCGCCCCTACAAGGGGCCGATCCTGTTCGCGGAGCATCACATGAGCCACGCCGCGTCCGCGTTCCTCGTGTCGCCTTTCGAGGAGGCGGCGATCCTGACCGTGGACGGCGTCGGCGAATGGGCGACGGCGAGCTTCGGCGTGGGGCGCGGGTCGGACATCACCCTGTTCAAGGAAATCCGCTTCCCCCATTCCCTCGGCCTCCTCTACAGCGCGTTCACCTACTACCTCGGCTTCAAGGTGAACAGCGCCGAGTACAAGGTCATGGGCCTGGCGCCGTACGGCAAGCCCGTGCACTTCGACCGCATCATGCGCGAGATGGTCCACCTGAAAGACGACGGCTCGTTCAAGCTGGACATGAAGTACTTCGCGTACGACTACGGCCTCACCATGACCAACGGCGCCTTCAGCGATTTCTTCGGCGGCCCGCCGCGCAAGCCGGAGACCTGGATGACGGAGCGCGAGTTCGACATCGCGGCGTCGGTGCAGAAGGTGTGCGAGGAAGTCGTCTTGAGCATGGTCCGCTACATCCACCGGGAAACGGGGATGGCCAATCTGTGCATGGCCGGCGGCGTTGCCCTCAACTGCGTGGCGAACGGCCGTGTCATCCGCGAGACCCCGATCGAGAACCTCTTCGTGCAGCCCGCGGCCGGAGATGCGGGGGGCGCGGTGGGCGTCGCCCACTACCTGTACAACACGGTCGAGAAGCAGCCCCGCGGGCCCGCCTGGGCTCACGCCTACCTGGGCCCGGAGTACAAGGACGACGAGATCGCGCGCTATCTCGACGCGCACGCGATCCCCTACCGGCGGCTCGCCCGCGAGGCGCTGCTCACCGAGACCGCGGGGCTGATCGCGGAGGGCAACGTCATCGGCTGGTTCCAGGGGCGGATGGAGTTCGGCCCGCGGGCGCTGGGCGGCCGTTCGATCCTCGCCGACCCGCGCGACCCGAAGATGCGCGACACGCTGAACGTGAAGATCAAGTTCCGCGAGGGTTTCCGCCCCTTCGCGCCGTCGGTGCTCGAGGACAAGGCCGCGGAGTGGTTCGACATCGACTGCGAGAGCCCGTACATGCTGCTCGTCGCGCAGGTGCGCGAGGGCAAGCGCGTGATCCCCTCCGTGACGCACGTCGACAACTCGGCCCGGCTGCAAACCGTGACCCGCGAGCAGAACGCGCTCTACTACGACCTGATCGCCGCCTTCGAGAAGATCACCGGCGTGCCCATCATCATCAATACGTCCTTCAACGTCCGCGGCGAGCCGATCGTCTGCACGCCCAACGACGCGTACCTGTGCTTCATGCGCACGAACATGGACGATCTCGTGATGGGCTCGTTCTTGCTGGACAAGAAGCAGCAGCCGCCGCTCCGCGAGGACGTGGACTGGCGCAGCCAGTAC
>JANMPI010000348.1:0-3969 GCA_031369785.1 Acidobacteriota bacterium | reverse complement strand
GCTCGCGACGCGGCTTTTGCGCCGGCGGGCGCTCGGGCGCGCGCAGGGGCGTCGGTGTGGCCGGTCGTGACGGGGCGATCGCTCTCGCGGCCGCGGCGGCGCCGGCGGCGGTGCTCGCGACGGCGGCGACCCGCGGTGCGGGCGGCGCGGTCGGTGGCGCGGCGACCGGCGGCGCGGACGGTCTCCCGGCGGCGAGCGTGGCCGCGGGGTCGAACGGCTCGGGAGCGGCCGGCGCGCCGGCCAGCCACGGGGCATTGGCGGCATCGGTGATCCCGCCCGCGAGCGGGTCCCATCCCCCGGCCGCGGGCGCGGGGCTCTTGACCGGCGCGGGGATGGAGACCGTCGCGTCCGGCTCCGGATCGAGGCTCGACAGCTCCTCGTCGTCGGGGAGCATCGAGACCGTGGGCTCGGGATCGATGAAGGCATCGTCGGGCGCCATTCTCACCGTCGGCTCCGGCTGGATCGCGTCCGGCGCGAGGAGGCTCGCCGGCGAAGCCTCCGGCGCGTCGTCGAGCGAAAAGACCTCCGTCACGTACGGCTCCGGAACGACCTCCGGCTCCGGTATGACCTCGGGCTCGCGGGCGGCAACCGGCAGCGGCGGCATCGCCATCGTCGGCTCCGGCTCGAGGTCGCTGGCCATCATCGCGATCGTCGGCTCGACCAACGGCGGCTCGACGGGCGCGGCCGCGGCCTTCGCCTGCGCGGTGCTCGTCCCGCCGGGGATCCGGCACTGCAGCATCACCGACTCGTCCTCGCCGGGAGGGCCGAGCCACAGGATGTCGCCGTTGCGCAGGCGGGCCTGCCCCTCGACGCGATCATCATTTATGTAGATGCCGCGGGGGCTGTCGGTGTCGTAGACGGTGATGCCCTCGAGGTCGATCCACAGGCGCGCGTGGATGGGGTCGATGCCGGCCACGGGGAGCGCAAACCGGCAGGAGGCGTCGGAGCCGATGAGGACGTTGTCGACGGAGTCGTCGACGACGAACACCGTCCCTCCCAGTGAGCCGGAGAGCACGGTGAGACTCGGTTGTTCGGCGGGAGGCGCCATCATCGGGGCGTGAGCGGGTCGATTCTAGGCAGAGGGTCGCGCGCGGTCAAGGTCGCGGGACCGGCCGCCGCCGTGGAGCGGCGCATGGCGACTCCGGCGAGGGCGGCGAACGTCGCCGCGTTGGCGGGGATCTGCCAGTTGAAGTCGACCGCGTTGTGCACGCAGCACGCGAGGAGCGCGCCGAGGAGGCCGGCATCGAGCGGCGAAATCGCCGCCGCGCGCACCCCGGACCGGAGGAGGCGCGCCAGGAGAGCGGCCACGAGCGCGGCCCCCACGATCCCGGTGTCGAGCAGCGCCTGCAGGTACTCGTTGTGCGCCTCGCCGTACCACTCGTAGCGCTCGATCGTCTGGTACTGCGTGTAAGAGGTGCCGAAGGCGTTGAAGCCCGCGCCGAGCAGCGGGAAGTGCGGGAACATCCGAATCGCGTCCTGCCAGAGCGCGAAGCGGGTTCGCCCCAGGCCGCGGCTGGCGAAGGCCGCGCGCGTCGCGCCGACGTCCACCGACACGAGACCGATGACGATGACGCCGGCCAGGAGCGCGAGAGCGAGGGCGCGCCCGCGGCGCAGGAACGCGAGCACGGCCAGCGACCCCGCGCCGAAGGCGAGCAGACCCCCGCGCGAATGCGAGGCCAGCAGCCCCACCGTGAGAACCATCGCCGCCGCGGCGCGCCGCATCGCCGCGATGCCCGCCGGCTCGCCGATCGCGACCCACCCGAAGCGCCGGCTCGACCACGAGCGGCGGACGGCGAGCGCCGACTCCGCGGCGAAGCCGATCGCCAACGGGGCCGCCATGGCCAGATATCCCGCGAAGTGATTGCGGCTCACGTACGGGCCGAAGACGCCCCAGTCCCACCGCGGCTTCCAGAGCCCGTAGATGCGCGTGGGGTCCGCCGAGGCCGCCTGCACCAGCGCGGCCAGCGTCATCGCGCAGGCGGTCAGCACCACCGTCCCCGCCAGCCGGCGGCGCCACCGCTCCTCCTCGAACTCGCGGAACACCGCGCCGTACAGGAGCGTCATCCCGCCCAGGAACGCGAAGCCGCGCGCGGTATCGGCCGGGTTCACGGTGATCGGCCTCCAGCCGATCGGGACCAGGGACATCGACTCGTAGAACGCCAGGCTGCCCGGGCTCACCACGCGGAGCAGCGCGGGAGGCAGGGGCAGCAGCTGCAGGAGCACGAGCGCGTGCAGTGCGATGAGGAGGCGCCCGCCGGCGACGGCGGGAACGGGGATCCCGTGCGCGCGCGACCAGTACCCCCGCGCCCACGACGCGAGACCTACCGTCGAGCCGATGACCAGGAGCGGGATGAACGCGGGCTCGTGCACGGAGCCGAGGGCGAGCGGGGCCGCGGCCAGCACCAGCAGTACGGGAATGCGGAAGGCGAGACGGCGGCCGGCGTCCGCGTCAGCGCGGCGCAATGGGCTCGAGGGCGAGGACCCGGCCCCGCGGGTCGTAGCGCACGGTGCGATCCGCCCGGCCGTCGCGGTCGGTGTCGAGGTCCTCGGCGAGCAGCCGCCCCTTTTCCCACCGCTGCCAGCGGTCGATCCGGCCGTCGCGATCGCCGTCCACCTGCACTTCGGCGACACGGCCGTCGCGCGCGATCTCGATCCGCTCCATCACGCCGTCGCCGTCCTCGTCGTGCTCGCGGCGCTCGGACTGGCCCGGCGCGGGGACGCTCGTCCAGAGGTCGGGGGCCAGGCCCGGCGCCCTGGCGGTCCCGATCTTCACCAGCTTTCCGTCGTCGTCGTAGCGCTCCCAGCGATCGGTGCGGCCGTCGAAGTCGCTGTCGACGTCGATCTGGTAGGGGTTGTGGCGGCCGCCGTGCAGCGCGATGTAATCGGGCTTGCCATCGCCGTTGCTGTCGTACTCGATCCGCTGCAGCCGGCCCCACGCATCGTAGAAGGCCTTGTACGCGCCCTTGTCCACGAGGTGGTACTTCTGGCCGTCGGGGCCGGTGACGGAGGGCGGCCGCGGCGGCGGCAATCCCCCGCGGGCGCCGCACTGGCCCGCGCACGATGCGGCCAGCAGCGCCGCGGCGAGGGCGGGGGCAACAAGCACCCGGCGCACGATCAGCCCGCGGCGGCGCGCGGCGACGGGGGCTGCATCGCGGAGCGGATCTCGCCCACGAGCTCCTCGCGCGTGTACGTCGCCTTGTGGAAGATCTTGCGGACGTTGCCCTCGAGCCGCATGTGGTCCTGCGGGGTGATGTCCTTCGCGGTCACCACGACCACCGGGATCTTCCGCCACGCTTCCTTGTCCCGCATCGCGGCCACGAACTCGAACCCGTCCATCTCCGGCATCATCAGGTCGAGGAGGATGAGGTCCGGCGCCGACTCCGCCAGCCGCTCCAGCGCCACCCGGCCGTTCTCCGCCTCCGTCACCGTCCAGCCGTCGCTGGCCAGCGTCCGGGCCATGATCTCCCGCGTCGGGGGATCGTCCTCGACGATCAGGACCGAGCCCGGCACGTTCCCGGTGCGATAGCGCGCGACGCTTGCGGCCAGCCGGTCGCGGTCGATGGGCTTGGTGATGTAGTCCGCGGCGCCGAGCGCGTAGCCGAGGCTGCGGTCGTCCGCCATCGTGATCATGATGACGGGGATCGCCGACAGCTCGGTGTCGGCCTTCAGGGCGCGGATGACCGCCCAGCCGTCCATCCCCGGCATCAGCACGTCGAGGGTGATGACGTCGGGATGGTTCTCGCGCGCCATCTTCAACCCGTCGGGGCCGTTGCTGGCCACGAGGACGCGGAAGGCTTCCCTGGCCAGCGCGCGCATCATCAGGTCGCAGGCGTTGGGATCGTCGTCGATGACGAGCACCGTCCCGCGGGTGGGGACGAGGGCCGGCGGCTCGGCCATGCGCACCGTCCCGCTCTCCGTGGTCGAGACGCGGACGCCGTCCTTCTCGCGGTTGATGCGCGCGGGCAGCGT
>JANMPI010000240.1:0-8517 GCA_031369785.1 Acidobacteriota bacterium | reverse complement strand
GTATCGGCGAGGACGGGGGAGGCGGCGAGGCCGGAGGCCAGGGCCACCATGGCGAGAGTGCGGTTCATCGAATGTCTCCTTCTTTCTTGACCGTAACGGGCGGTCGGGCCGTGGGATCGGCACGCACCGCCTCCATGAGTGTGATGAACGTTTCGAGCGCGCGCGGATCGAGGCCGGCCATCCGCCGCCGCGACGCGTCGCGCATCGGCCGCTCGAGGTCGTCCAGCAGGTCCGCGCCCGCGGGCTCGATCCAGCACAGGACCTGGCGCCGGTCGGTGCGGCACCGCGCGCGGCGGACCACGCCTTTGGCCTCGAGGCGATCGAGCAGCCGGGTCACGCCCGGCGCCCGCTCGACCATGCGGGCGCCGATCTCGAGGGTCGGAATGCCCTCCTTGCCGGCGCCGCGCAGGATGCGGAGGACGTTGTACTGCTGGAGGGTGATCCCGTGGTCCTCGACGACCGTCCCGAGGACGCGGCGGACGACTTCGGCGGTGCGGAACAGGCCGACCACGCCCTCTTCGACCCGCGAGCGGAACGGGCGGGTCTGGTGCAGCTCGACTTCGAGCAGGCTGGGCGTCCGGGTCACCCAGTTACGTTACATGGCAATAGATGATTAGTCAAGTAATGGGGGACTACTGCACGCACCCACGGGCGGCGATGCGGAGCGGGCCGACCACGCGGTCGCCGCGGACGGCGAGGACCACGTCGTGGAGGTTCGAGACCACGCAGGCGTGATTGGGGAGGATGCGGACCTGCTGGCCGACGTGGAAGGCGTCGCCCGCGGCCACGTCGATGACGCCGTGCTCCTCGCTCAGGCGGGCGAGCCGGCTCTTCGTGCCCAGGATCCAGCCGAAACCGGCGCCGTGCGGGCGCAGCGGGTCGCTGGAGACGGTCTTGCTGCCGGCATCGAGGACCGCCCGCCCCGGCGCGGGGACGCTCACCACCGTCGCGAGGACGGTGAGCGCACAGTCGTCGAGGCCGCACGTCCCGAGGGAGACCTGCGACGCGTCGTGGTAGACGTAGTTGCCGGGCCGGCACTCCGTGACGCCGGCGGCCGTCATGGCGTGGCGCGCGGTCGGCGTCGATCCCACGGACACCTCGAGCGGACCGTGGCCGTCACCCTGCAGCGCGGCGGCGACGGAAGCGAGGATCTCGCCCTCCGACCGTCCCAGCGCCGCGACGTCCGCGGGGCTCTCGCCGGAGTACGCATGGCCGGCATGAGTGAAGATGCCACGGAGGCGCAGGCCGGGAATCTCGGCGATGCGCCGCGCGTGCTCCGGCGCCGACGCGGGCTCGACCCCGACGCGATGGAGGCCGACGTCGACCTTGAGCATCACGTCGAGCGTCCGGCCCGCAGCGTGAAAGGGCGCGGCCAGCGTCCGCGCGCCCTCCTCGCTGTCGACGCCCACGGCGAGACGCACGCGATCGGACAACGCGAGAAGGCGCCGCCCCTTGTCCGCGCCCACCACGGGAAAGGCCACGAAGAGATCATCGAACCCGGCGTCGGCGAAGACCTCCGCCTCCGACGTCTTGGCCACCGATAGCCCCGTGGCCCCGGCGGCGCGCTGCAGGCGCGCGATGTCGGGAGACTTGTGCGTCTTGGCGTGCGGCCGCAGCTTCACTCCTGCGGCGCGCGCACGGTCCGCCATCGCGCCGACGTTGCGCTCCACGCGGTCGAGGTCGATGAGGACGGCGGGCGTCGGGAGGTCGGAGACCGCGGTCAACGCCGCGGCTCGCGGACCCGCATCACATCGTGCCCCACGGCCTGCAGGAAATCGGCGAGCGTGTCGCGATCCACCTGGGCCATGGCCACGAACCCGAGCTCGACGCGATGGCGGCCGGCGGCGTCCTCCGCGCAGGCGATCACGCGGGCCATGGTCGCGATCGGCCGCGCGCCGAGGATGAGGTCGAGCTCGACCAGCGCGCCCGGCTCCAGGCGCTCCGGACTCGTCATGGTCAGCCCCACGACGCTTGCGTCGGCGATGACACAGCCCGCAGGCACGGGAATCGGTCCGACGGGGGCGCTGCTCACGCTTCGATTCTACGCTGCGGCCCCGCCGGCGGCCGCCGGCGATGCTGTTACGCTGGAACCCGATGGCCTGGCGGAACCCCCTGCGTGGCGCGCGGTCGACCCTCGCGGACGGAGGCCGACGGCTCGCGGAGGCCGGTCAGGCTTCCGGACTGGCGGCGGGATCGCCGGCGAGCATTGCCCTCCGCCTCCTCCTCTTAACGTGGGTGATCGCGGGGTCGGTCGCGCTCTTCTGGACCGGACGGCACGCCCTCGCCGTGCATCGCCTGACTCGCGGCGTCGGCGACACCGTCTTCTACGGCGCCGACGGCAAGCCCTGGTTTCCGCTCGACGAGCACCGGCGCGACGTTCCGATCGCGCAGATGTCGCCCCACCTCCGCGCCGCCGTGGTCGCGGTCGAAGACCACCGCTTCTACCGCCACTCGGGGATCGACTTCCTCGGCGTGGCCCGCGCGATGCAGAGGAACCTGGTCCGGAGCTCGGTGGAAGGCGCCAGCACGCTCACCCAGCAGCTCGCGCGGACGCTCTTCCTGTCCAACGACCGCACCTACTCGCGCAAGGCGAAGGAAGCGGTGCTCGCGCTGATGATCGAGCAGCAGCTCACCAAGGACCAGATCCTCGAGATGTACCTGAACCGCGTGTATCTCGGGTCGGGCACCTATGGCGCGGAAGCGATGTCGCGGCGCCTCTACGGGAAGCCGTCGAAGAACCTCACCCTCGGCGAGGCGGCGCTCCTGGCCGGACTGCCGCAGGCGCCGTCGGCGCTGTCGCCGTGGACGAACCTCGACGGCGCGCGCGCGCGCAGCCATGTCGTCCTCGCGCGGATGCGCGAGGAAGGCTTCATCGACGGCGCGCAGCAGAAAGCCGCGGAGGCGGCGCCTCTCCGCATCACCTCTTCGCCCGGCGGCTCGAGCTCGCGGTCCGGGTACGCGAAGGATTTCCTGCGCCAGCAGTTCCGCGACCACGTGGGGAACGACCACCCGCCGGACTGGAAGGTCTACACGACGTTCGTTCCCGCGGTGCAGCAGGCCGCGGAGCGGGCGCTCGTGCAGGGCCTGCAGCGGATCGGGGCGAAGGACTTGCAGGGAGCGCTGGTCGCGATCGACCCCGAGACCGGCGACATCATCGCCATGGTGGGGGGCCGCGACTTCAACGTCTCCACGTTCAACCGCGCCGTCCGCAGCCGGCGCCAGCCCGGATCGGCCTTCAAGCCCTTCGTCTACGCGGCGGCGCTCGAGAAGGGCCTGTCACCGGTGTCGGTGCTCACCGACCTCCACGCGGTCAGCGCGCCCGGGCGGCAGGAGTGGACGCCGCGGAACGTCTCCGACGATTCGCCGGACACCTCCACGCTGCGCGAGGCGCTCCTCGAATCCAACAACCAGGCCGCGGTCGCGCTGCAGATGAAGATCGGGACGGGCCCGGTGCGCGACCTGGCCGGGAAGGCGGGCCTGCGCGACCTGCCGGACGTGCCTTCGCTCGCCCTCGGCACGGGGCTCGTCACGCCTCTGGAGCTGACCGCGGGGTTCGCGCTGTTCCCAAACGGCGGCTTCGCGGTGACGCCGCGCGCGATCATTCGCGCGGTGGACGCGAGCGGGTCGGTCGCCTTCGCGAACGAGGTCGAACGCAAGCGCATCGTGTCCGAGGAGAGCGCGTTCCAGGCTCTCACGATGCTGGAGGACGTCGTCGACTACGGCACGGCCTCGGCGGCGCGCGGCATGGGGGTGCGCGGCCCGCTCGGGGGAAAGACGGGGACGACGAGCGATTTCAAGGACGCATGGTTCGTCGGGTTCTCCTCGTCGATCGTGGTCGGAGTCTGGGTGGGGTACGACCAGCCGCGTTCCATCGGGGCCAACGCGTACGGGGCGCGCATCGCGCTCCCGATCTGGGCCGACTTCATGCGCACGACCGCGCTGCCCGCGGAGGAGTTCCGCCCTCCACCGACCCTGGAGGACGTCTCGCTCTGCCGCATCTCGTACCTGCGGCCCGTCGACGGCTGCCCCGTCTACACCGAGTACTTCAAGGAAGGCGACGCCATTCCGAAGCAGATGTGCCCGGTCCATCGCGGTAACCTACGGCAGCAGGCGCGCCGCGTGGTGCAGGACCTGGTGCGCGACGTGGGGCGCACGCTCCGCGACATCTTCCGTTAAGAGGAGGCGAAATGCAGGTCGAGCGCGACGGAGAGCGGGTGCGCGTCGTGCTGGAGGCGAGCGAGGTGCAGATGCTGCGGCGCGCCCTCGAGCGGGCGTCGTTCATCGACACGCCGATGAGCGAGCAGGCGGAGATCGCGAACTTCTGCGCCCGCGCCCTCGACGCGCTGCCCTTGCCGCGGCCGTGACCGCCGCCGCCAATCAGTCGATCGCGGCATTCACCCGGCATCCGCCACCGGCGCTGCCGCAGCTGCTCATCGACTGCGCATTCCGCGCCCCGAGCTCACGGGCGACCCCGAGCTGGCGTCGCTGCGATCCGATGCCGCCTTCCAAGAGATCGTGCGGGGACTTCCCGCGTCCTGATCAGGTCGCGGAGACGGAACCGCCGAGGGTCGAGGCGGCCAGCATCCCGCAGGCGGCATGGATGTCCGGCCCCCCCGAGTAACGGCGGACGAAACCGATCCCGTGGTCGGCGAGCGCGGACAGGAACCGTCCCCGCTCCTCGTCGCCGGCGCGCCGGAACCGGCCGGAGGGATCGTTGACGTCGATGACGCTCACCCGCAGGCGGGCGCCTGCGAAGAGTCGCGCGAGCTCCGCGGCCTCTTCGGCGCCGGTATTGATCCCGGACATGAGGACCCAGGCCAGCGTGATCGGCCCGCCGTGTCGCGCGGCATGACGGCGCATCGCCGCCGCCAGGTCCGCGACCGCATATCGCCGGCCGATGGGCATGAGCGGCGCCCGTCGCTCGTCGAACGCGGAGGTGAGGGAAAGGATCAGCCGATACGGATGGCCCTCGTCGGTGTAGCGCTCGATCATCGGAAGGATGCCGACGGTGGAGATGGTCATGCGATCGCCGCGGATGCGCAGCCCGCAGGGATCGCGGAGGATCTCGGCGGCGCGGATCACGTTCGCGTAGTTCTGGAACGGCTCGCCCTGGCCCTGGAAGACGACGCCGGTCACCGGCCGCTCCGGCGACTCGCGTCGGATCGCGAGCACCTGCTCGACGATCTCCCAGGCCTCGAGGTTGCGGGTGAAGCCGAGCCGCCCCGTCTCGCAGAACGCGCACTCGAGCGCGCATCCCACCTGGCTGGAGACGCAGACGCTGAAGCGCGGCCGCTCGAGCGGGATGCGGACCGCCTCGAACACCTGGCCGTCGCGGGCGCGGAACAGGTACTTGACGAAGGGATCGACGGCGCTCGACCGGCGGTCGACGATGTCCAGGCGGCCGAGGTCGCACCCGGCGAGGAGCGCATCGCGCATCGCGTGGCTCAAGCCCCGCACGCCCGCCAGATCGTCGCGGTCCTCGAAGAGCGCGCGGGCGAGAACGCGTCGGGCCACGCCGGGATCGAGATCGGGCCATTCCGTGCAGAGGCTTCGCGGCGTGTGCCCGCGGAGATGAGAGGCCACGATCAGAACCGCAGGATGCGCCGGCCGCCGTCCACTTCGACCTCGACCTCGGCCGCGCCGATGCGGAGCACGCGGATGCCGTCGAAGAAGTCGCCCTCGCGGACGACGCGGTCGTTGACGACGGCGACGGGAACGCCGCCCTGCTCGCTGATCGCGTTCAGGACGAGCGAGCGGGTCGAGCCCGCCACCGGGGATCGCGGAGTGGCGGCGGGTCGCGCGCGCGGGGCCGCCATCAGCGGTGGCGGTACCGCGGCGGCGGTCGCCGGAGGCACGGGCTCGGCTTGCGGCGTCATCGCGCGCTCGCCGGAGGGCGCGACCGCCGGCGGCGCGGCATCCGGCCGCGTGAGCAGGTAGACCGCGCCCCCGGCGACGGTGGCCGCCACGACCATCCCGGCGATCATGCCCGCGTTCGATCGGGACGGCGTCCACGCCGCCGGTCCGAGCACGAGGAACCCGCGCTGCTCGGGAGTCGCGCGCTCGCGCTCGACCTTCTTGAGCGCCTCCAGGATCAGGCTCACGAGGTTCCCCCGCCGAGGCGTGGACGAGGATAGGGCGCGCGGCTGTACAGCGTCATCAGGGTGCGCGCGCCGATGACGCCGTCGGCGGCGAGCTCGGCGTCGCGCTGGAAGCGCGCGACGGCGGCGGCGAGGTCGGGATCGTTCCCGAGATAACCCATGCGGGAGAGGTTCTGCCGCGCCCACGCCTCGGTGCGCGCGGGATCAGCGCCGGCGGAGAGCGCGTCGTAGTCCTTCCACAGGAAGACGGCCTGCCGCGTCCACAGGCGGTCGACGTCGCGGAGCGGGACGCGTAGCGGGGCGCCCGATCCCGTGGAGACGACGGCCAGGTCGCCCTCGATGCGCAGGAGGGCGAGATAGCAGGTGTCGGAACGGCCGGGATGGAACATCTCGAGCACCGCCGGCAGGTCCAGCCGCCGCACCTGGTCCATGTGCGTGCGCAGCACCGTGCGCTCGAGCACGTTCCCGCCCCACAGCGCGCGCACCTGCCCGACGGCGGCGTCGTAGGAGGCGGCGCGTGGCAGCGTCGCGATCACCGGGGCGAGGGCGCTCTCCGCCGGCGTCGTGACGGGCGGCGGGGCCGTGCGCGGTACCGGCGAAGGGTCGGCGGCGCGCGCGGGTTCCGCGCCGGCGATCCGTCCCCGCCAGGCCGCGGCCGATCCGAGCGCCGCCAGCGCCACCGCGGCCACGAGCAGGAGCTGCATGCGATGGGCGGGCCGCGGGGGAGCGGACGTTTCCCGCGCCGCCTGCCGCACCAGCGGGGCGTCGATGACGCGCGTGCCGGCCACGTATCCGCCGAGGAGCGCGCGGTCGCAGATGAGGTTCACGAGGCGCGGGATCCCGCCCGACTTCTGGTGCACGGCCGCGAGGGCGGACGCCGTGAACGACACCTTGCCCTCGCCGCCGGCGACGACGAGGCGATGGCGGATGTAGTCGTCGGTCTCCTGCCGGTTGAGCGGCGACAGGTGATAGCGCGCGGTGACCCTCTGCGCGAGCTGCCGCAGCTCGCGGCGGGCCAGCATCTCCTGCAGCTCCGACTGTCCCATGAGCACGATCTGGATCAGCTTCTCGGTGTCGGTCTCGAGGTTGGAGATGAGGCGGATCTGCTCCAGCACCTCGGGAGACAGGTCCTGCGCTTCGTCGAGGAGCAGCACCACCTCGCGGTCGGTGGCGCGCGCATCGAGGAGGAAGCGGTGGAGCGCGTCCACGTGGTCCTTCAGCGACGTGCCGGACGGCGTCACGTGCAGGTCCTCGAGGATCGAGCGCAGCAGCTCGACCGCGGTCACCGCGGGGTAGAAGACGACGGCGGTCGCCGTCCGCGCGTCGAGGCGGGACAGGAAGTAGCGGGCGAGCGTCGTCTTGCCCGTCCCCACCTCGCCGGTGATGAGGATGAACCCGCCCTTCTCCTTGCGGCCGAACTCGAGGTGGGCGAAGGCCTCGGTGTGGCGCTGCGAGAGGTAGAGGTACTTGGGGTCGGGGGTCAGGTTGAATGGCTTCTCGGTGAAGCCGTAGTGCCGTTCGTACATCTAGCCGCCGTGCGGCGCCGCGACGTACGCGCGGATGCGGTTGCGGGCGACGTCGCGGAGGATCAGGAACTCGACCCCGATCTGCTTCTCGCCCCACGGGTGCTCGCGGACGGCCTTGCCCACCGCGCGGATCTCCACCTCGTCGTCGGGCAGCCGGAAGGTCAGCTCGAGCTTGGAGCCGATGTCCACCGGCTCCGGCGTCTGCAGCAGGAGGCCGCGGACGCTGACGTTGATGCTCTCGCCGTCGACGGGCGGGTTGTCGGGGCCGACATGGGACCAGACCACGAACCGAACCGGCACCCGCGCCTCACGCCGCAGCGGCACGTCGAGGAACTGGTCGATCGACTCCTCCGACATGTCGGGGATCAGGTCTGCGGCCAGGATCACGTTGGCGCCCGCGCGGCGCAGCTCCGCCTCTTCGGCTTGCGAAGGCGGGAGGCGGCTGATCGCGGCCAGCTGCACGTTGCGGGTCTCGGGATCGGCGCGGATGCGCCGCAGGAGCGCGCAGGTGTCGCCGCCGGGCGTGTCGCCGACGATCACCAGGTCGGGCCGCGAGGCGCGGACGGCGTCGAACGCACGCTCGGGCTCCGGGGCCAGGATGCGCTCGACGCCACCGCGCTTCAGGATGGATCGATCCAGCGCGGCGACGACGTCGGGAGGGGCGGCGATGAGAACCCGGGGCATCGGAGCAACCTCGAAGTGAACGCGAAGTGTACCACTCGGGCCGGTGACCTTTTCCTTCGGACTGACCACTGTACGGGCCCTGACCGATTCTCGAAACATTGACGGCCCTTCCGCCGCCGCGTACCGTGCTTCGCACCACGGGAGGGC
The DNA here is from genome assembly GCA_031369785.1 of Acidobacteriota bacterium. GTDB lineage: Bacteria > Acidobacteriota > Vicinamibacteria > Fen-336 > Fen-336 > JANMPI01. The sequence continues at coordinate 62 of JANMPI010000240.1, read as the reverse complement.
GATCCATGCGGAAGCTGTTCGTTCGTGCCGGCTCGATCGTCCTGGCCATGGCCGCTACGGCC
>JANMPI010000202.1:0-3690 GCA_031369785.1 Acidobacteriota bacterium | reverse complement strand
GACCTACATCGGGCCCGTGGCGCGGGAGATGCACCTGGCCGTCCTCGAAGCGCAGGTCGCCGACGCGAAGGCGAAGGGCGGCCGGATGCTCTGCGGCGGCGCGCGTATCGATCGCCCCTGGCTTCTACTTCGCGCCCACGGTGTTCGCGGACGCCAATCACCAGATGGCGCTCATGAAGGACGAGACCTTCGGCCCGCTGATCGGCATCCAGAAGGTCGCGAGCGACGACGAAGCGCTGGCGCTGATGAACGACACCGAGTACGGGTTGACGGCGAGCGTGTACACCGCCGATCGCGATCGGGCTGAGCGGTTATTGGCGGGCGTGAACGCGGGGTCCGCGTACTGGAACTGCTGCGACCGGGTGAGCCCGCGCCTGCCCTGGTCGGGGCGCGGCCATTCGGGGATGGGCTCGACCCTCGGCCTCGCCGGAATCCGCGCCTTCGTGCAGCCCAAGGCCTGGCACCTGAAAACGCCGCGCCCTTGAACCAGGATCGCGCGCTCCGCGCGCAGCTGCGCAAGATCCTGACCTGGCAGGACGCGCACGCGGGGTTCGACGCCGCGGTGGAGGGCCTTCCTCCCGCGCTCCGCGGCGTCACGCCGAAGGGCCTTCCCCACTCGCCGCGGCAGCTCGTCGAGCACCTGCGCCTCACGCAGCGCGACATCCTCGACTTCGCGACCCCGGCTACAAAGAGGCGAGCTGGCCCGCGGACTACTGGCCTCCGTCGGCGGCGCCGCCGACGGAGAAGGCGTGGGACGAGAGCATCGCCGCGGTCGGCCGCGACCGCGCCGCGCTCGAGGACCTCGCCGAGGATGCCGCCGTCGATCTCTTCGCGCGCATTCCCCATGGCGCCGGGCCGACATACCTGCGCGAGCTCCTCCTCGTCGCGGACCATGATGCCTACCATGTCGGGCAGCTCGTTGCGGCGCGCCAGGCCCTCGGCGCCTGGAAGTAGCGGTCCCGTGATCCCGTGAGCTGGCCTCGGTCGACGTCGTTCCGCGCTAGAACCCGAGCCCCTCCACCGCTAGAGTAGGCCGCATGACCCTGCTCGCCTGCGTCGCCTTGTTGAGTCTGTCGGCCGGACAAATGGATTCCATCCGTGCGGGCGCCGCGCTGTCCCTGGTGGAGCAGGCGGCCAAGACGACCGGCGCGGAGGCGGGCCCCTTGCGGGACCGTCTGCAGACCGAGCGCACCGACCTTGCGCGCGCCTTCGACTGGTTCGTCGCCGCGGGCCACGCCGGCGAGGCGGCGCGATTCGTCTCCGCCATCAACCCCTTCCTGCCTTCCCGCGAGGCGCGGGACTGGTTCGCCCGCGTCCTGGACATGCCCGCCGTGAAGAGCGATCCGCAGGTCCGGATGCCGCTCCTCGCCACCGGCTCGTTCGTCGCCTTCCACGTCGGAGACCAGGCGCGTACGCAGCGTTGGGCCCAGGATCTCCTCGACACCGCGCGCGCCGCGGGGGACCGGGCGCGAACGGGCACGGGGTATTTCCGTCTCTCCCAGGTCGAGCTGCGCAATAGGAACCTGGCCGGCTTTCACCGGGTCAACGACACGATGCTCGCGTTCTGCCGCGAGACCGAGGACGAACTCGCGCAGCGTTGCGAGGCGAACGTGCGCAACATGCGCGGCGAGGCGGCCCGGGTGGAGGAGAACTATCCGCTGGCGGCGGAGATGAACGAGAAGAACATGACGTACGGCCGCGAGCACGCCCGGCCGGTCGCCGTGCTGACGGCAACACAGAACCTGGCCTTCATCGACATCGCACGTGGCACGACGGCGGGAGTCCGGGAGCGGCTGCTCGACGCGATCACGGGGATTCGCACCGCGAGCGACCGGTCGATCCAGACCATCGGCCCGGGCCAACGGGAAGGGCTCGCGGTGTTGGTCGCCGCGGTCGGAATGCTCGAGGAGCGCGAGGGGCACATGGAAACCGCGGCACGGCTCCTCGGCGTGGGCGCGGGCGAGCTCGAGCATCTGGGCCGGCTCGCCGATCCCGCCGACGCGGTGCAGATCGCGCTGTGCACGGCGCGGGTGCGGAAGTCCCTCGGGGCGCACGCTTTCGGAAAGGCATTCGCGGCGGGAAGGAAACAGGGGCTCGATGAAGTCATCGCCGAGCTGGGGGCGCGCTGATTGCAGCGTCGCATGCGGATCGTCTCGGTCAACGTCGGACGTCCGCGTCGGGTCGACTGGGGCGGGCGGCAGGTGCGCTCGGCGATCTGGAAGTCGCCGGTGGCGGGCGCGGTGCGTGTCACGCGGCTGAACCTCGTGGGCGACAAGCAGTCGGACCTGCGCGTGCACGGCGGACCGGACAAGGCGGTCTACGTCTATCCCTCCGAGCACTATGCATGCTGGCGCGGCGAACTGCCGGAGCTGGACCTGCCGTGGGGCGCGTTCGGCGAGAACCTCACCACCGAGGGGTTGCTGGAGGCCGACGTGCGGAGCGGCGACTCGTTCCGCGCCGGGTCCGCGGAGTTCCGCGTCACGTCGCCGCGGATGCCCTGCTACAAGCTCCAGGTGCGCTTCGATCGCGAGGACATCGTCCGGCGATTCATGGACAGCGGCCGCACCGGGTTCTACCTCGCGGTAGTCGAGGAAGGGGAGGTCGCCGCGGGAGATGAGGTCGTGCGCACCGGGCGGGGCGAGCGCGACATCTCTATCGCGGACGTCGTCGGGCGCAAGCGCGCGCGGCGAGACGCCCGTTCGTGACGCGCGGATGAAGGCCTCGCGCCGGGCATTCCTCACCGGAATCGCCGGGCTCGGGCCGGCGATGCCGGCCCGTTCGGTGTCGGCGCAGGACGCCCGGACGCGTCTCATCCTCCTCGGCACCGGCGGCGGCCCGCGGCCGCGCGCGAACAGCAGCGCTTCGGCCCAGGTCGTCGTCGCCGGCGGCGGCCTCTACATCGTCGACTGCGGCGACGGCGTCGCGCGCCAGCTCGTCCGCGCGGGACTCTCGCTGGCCGATCTGCGCGAGGTCTTCATCACCCACCACCACTCCGACCACGATGCCGACTACGGAAACCTCCTCCTGTTCGCGTGGACCGCGGGCCTGCGGACGAGCGTCGGCACTTGGGGGCCGCCGCCGATGGCGCGCCTCACCCGCCTGTTCTTCGAGATGAACGCCTACGACATGAAGACCCGGATCGCCGACGAGGGGCGCCGGCCCCTCGTTCCGCTCATCCATCCCCACGACGTGACGCGCGGCGGCCTGGTGATGCGGGACGCCTCGGTGAAGGTCACCTCCGCGCTCGTGCACCATCCGCTGGTCGCGCCCGCGTTCGCGTATCGGTTCGACGCTCCGGGGACACGGCGCCGTCGGACGCGCTCATCGCGCTGGCCCGCGGCGCGGATGTCCTCGTGCACGAGGCGCTCCATCCCGCGGGGGTGGACCGGCTGGCTGCGCGCCTCCCCCAGGCCGCGAACCTGAAGCCGCACCTTCTGGCCGCCCACACCACCGCCGCCGACTGCGGCCGCATCGCCGCCGCGGCGGGGGTGAAAACGCTCGTGCTCTCCCACTTCGTCCCGCCCGACGATCCCGCGATCACGGACGACATGTGGCTGGAGGAGGCGCGCGCGCATTTCGATGGCCGCATCGTGGTGGGCAAGGATCTCCTCGAGATCTGATCCGCCAGGAATTCGATCCGGATCGAATTCTTTTTACAAGTGCGCGCCGCCCTTCGGGTCCCGCCCTGTC